>JALZWO010000024.1 GCA_023300375.1 Granulosicoccus sp.
TACCTTGAAGCTTGCGCGTGCGCCACTCCCTCTTACAACACTTACACGTTGTAACAAGTAATTTATTGTTTACGAATCGCACCCCGCGAAACCCCTGAGTTTGGGCTTTGAGGGTGGTTGAGGCAGGAAGCTAAGGAAGTGGTTGAAGCGCTTGAGACTGTCTGAACGCTGGAACCGGACACCTGATTTCCTGACACCTTCAGACACCCCGTCTGGCCGTGAATAGACGTAACAAGGCAGGTCTCCTGGCTCGTAGCGTTGTCGTGCTCATTATTATTGAGCATTGAACACATCGGTACCCTTCCCAAAACGTTCTGATCTCCGATTTATTGGTCGGAAATGCTTGATGCGTCTCAGTGGTATTGCACCGATTCTTGCTACTTACAGTTGCGGGGGCAGCCAAGGTTTTTCACCCTGTTCCCTTTTCATCTTTGCAGAACCTTGTAACTGGAGAGACTATACACCGTTTTTTATTAGCAGATAACCCCTAGTGCAAATTGTACGTTTGACTATGATCACCCAAAACGAATAGCCGATATCTACTGTTTAACAGGTTATACAAACAGTAGTTGAGTTGAGCTGGGCACTTATTCTGCTGTGAACATAGATGCAGAAGGTATTTCATAAATCTGGCCGACCAGCTTTTTAGAAAAGCAGTGAGCAAAATGTCAAATAACAGCGATTTCGATGTGAACGGTTCGACAATTCTGGTAACGGGTGGAACGGGCTCTTTTGGCCATGCGTTCGTGAAACACGCTCTTAGCGAATATAACCCAAGGCGCATCATTGTTTACTCGCGTGACGAGATGAAGCAATGGGAGATGGCTAAGAGTTTTGAGCAGGATCCTAGAATTCGTTTTTTTATCGGCGATGTTCGTGATAGGGAACGCCTTTACAGAGCATTTAAAGGTGTTGATTTTGTCGTGCACGCGGCTGCAATGAAAATCGTCCCATCTGCTGAGTACAACCCTTTCGAATGCATCAAAACAAATATTGATGGTGCCATGAATGTCATCGATGCAGCGATTGATTGTGGCGTGAAACGCGTTGTTGCTCTGTCCACCGATAAGGCAAGCAGCCCTTCTAATCTTTATGGAGCGACAAAACTTGCTTCGGACAAGCTGTTCGTGGCTGGTAACGCCTACAGTGGCGGCGAAAGCACTCGGTTTGCTGTTGTGAGGTATGGAAACGTTATGGGGTCGCGCGGATCGGTGATTCCGTTTTTTCAAAGCATTAAAGACAAAGGTACTTTGCCAATAACTGATACACGTATGACTCGATTCATGATTACCTTGTCACAAGCTGTAGATGCAGTTTGGCATGCGTTCGGCGATACGGTGGGAGGAGAGATATACGTACGGAAAATCCCTTCCATGATTATCTGTGATATCGCAAGAGCGGTGGTGCCAGATGCACAGCACAAGCTGATTGGTATAAGACCGGGCGAGAAGCTCCATGAGCAAATGATCAGTGTTGAGGATTCTTACACAACTTACGAGTACCCTGACTACTATAAAATTTTACCCGCTATAAATGGCTGGGCAGAAGATCCCAGTCGTGTGAAAGACGGTATCAAAGTGCGAGAGGGCTTTGAGTATGTCAGCGATAAAAATACTCAATGGCTGGGGATAGAGGACTTGCGTGCTTGGATGGGCGAACTTGTGCTATCAAAGGCCGCTTAGAATGAGCTCACGCCGGTTACCTTACGGACGTCAGCATATTGATGCAAACGATATAGAAGCAGTTTGCAACGTACTGAAATCTGATTTTATTACTCAGGGTCCAGTAGTTACTCAGTTTGAACAAACTCTGGCAGCTTACTGCGGTGCAGCACACGCTGTGGCTGTCAATAGCGCAACGTCAGCTCTTCACATTGCTTGCCTAGCACTGGAGGTAGGCGAAACGGACAGTATCTGGACTACGCCAAATACGTTCGTAGCCAGTGCCAATTGCGCGAGGTATTGTCAGGCTTCAGTGGATTTTGTCGATATTGATCCGCAAACCTACAACATGTGCCCTGATGCACTTGCCAACAAGCTTGAGCACGCCAGAGATCATGACCTCGTACTACCTAAGGTAGTTATCGTTGTTCACTTTGCTGGTCAATCGTGCGAGATGGATGCTTTTGCAAAGCTTGCAAGCAAATATCATTTTCGACTCATTGAGGATGCCTCCCATGCTGTGGGAGCAAGCTATAAAGAGCAAATGGTAGGTAGCTGCCAATACAGTGATATCACCATTTTTAGTTTTCACCCGGTAAAGATTATTACCTCTGGTGAGGGTGGAATGGCTTTGACAAATAACGATGCCTTAGCTAAAAAATTACAGCTGTTTCGTAGTCATGGTGTGATTCGACCGGAAAAGGGACACTCATGTGTAGACGATGAACCTTGGCTATATCATCAGGTTGACCTTGGGTATAACTATCGAATGACAGAGGTCCATGCCGCTCTCGGACTGAGTCAATTACAACGCATAGATGAATTTATAGACCGACGTCAAGCGTTGGCTCTTCAATATAATGAAAAGCTCAGCGGTATGCCTCTTGTGCAACCCTTTCAAAGCGATTTGGGCAATTCAGCGCTACATTTGTATCCAGTCTTGATGCCTGACGACAACGACGCTAAAGCCACTCGGCTAGCGCTTTTTCAGTTTTTCCATCAGCATGGTGTTGGCGTCAATGTGCATTACATTCCCGTGCATACGCAACCCTATTACTATGCTTTGGGATTTCGAGAGGGCAATTACCCCATAGCGGAAAATTATTACCAGCGTACGCTCAGTTTGCCATTGTTTGGCAGTATGAGTGACTACGAGCAGGATACTGTTGTAGAGTTACTGCACACATTCTACGACGTAGCTAGCATTCGTTCTGCAGCGTGATTGCAACCCACCTGTCTTTGTGATCTATCGGGTCTGTGTATGAACGTTTAGTACAGGAAGCCCCTTCCCAAATTTTATCACTAAGCTCTAGCTGATCGTGCTTCAATAAAATGAGCTAGATTCCGGCACACCAGCTGTTGTGCAGTAGTGAGGATAGATTGTAATTAATGTGTATGTACATTCTTGGCAACGTGAATTAGTTACCCATAATCGCTTGCAGTGCTCCTGCGATTTTTCTCACATAGATGGGATTGTCCTCCGGATTTTTTGCAATCTGGCTTTGTATGAAGCCATCGAGAACATACTGCGCTTCTTTATTGGCAGGATATAATTGGGTATACGACTGAAGCAGCTCTACAGCGAATTCGCCTTGGCCGTGAAGTTTAAGCATTTTCGCATAGCTAATGATATAAGACGGTAGCATCTCAGCCAGCACAGCAATTGTTTCCAGTGCCGATTTGTGATCTTCCATTTGCAAAAAACACTGAGTCATACGCACAAGACACTCTTCTATCAGGCGTTGCATGGAATCCATTGTGATTGTTCCATCTTCAAGCTTGTTACTACAGATATCGATGGTAGCCTGAAAACAAGTTATAGCATCAGTTGCTGCTTCGTCCAATTGAGTTATCAACCCCATGCTGAACGGCTTAATTGCGGCGTAGGGCCATTGAGTTGCGTCCAGTCTTGATTCAATAGATTCCAGTTCTTCACGTTTTTGATTCTGGTGCAGGAATATTAGAGACTTAACGGTCTTGGAAATATCCTCATTGCTGGACAGTAGTTTTTCTGAGACAAGGTCAGTAGGGGTGTTCAGTGTGGCGCGTAGTTTTCCGATGGTACGTTGCACCCAGGCTCTGTCTTCTGCTTTAACAGTATGCCAATAGTGATTCTTCCAACGAAACAATCTGCTTGGTGTGCCGTCTTCGCGCCAACCCTGCATTAAGCCACGAATATCTACTTCTGATTCCAGTTCCTGCATTCGAAGCTGTACGCGTGGTGCATGCTGCTTTATGTACATGAGCATATCTTTAGCACCACTATCGATGATGTCGTAATATTGTTGCCCCCACTGTACAAGCTCCTGTGGTGTCATCTGTTCAAATTCGATAGGAGTATTCGCACGACTCAGTTGAAGTTTTTTGTAGTAAATAATGGCCTGTAAATAATTGGTATAGTCAGAGTCCAGTGCTTTACGTAATTTGGTTAGTTTAGTTGCGTAATTATTATTCTTGCCACTTTCTGACGCTGAATGAATTTTTTCAACGAAACGTTTTGCGTCCTTACACAAACCGCGAATTTTCTCGAACTGTAACGCAGCGCGCTTGAACTCTTTTTCCAGCCATTCGAGATCAGTAGCAACCAAGTAAGGTTTCAGTGATCCGATATGATCGATGAGATCAGGTTTTTTTGTTGGAAGAGTTACATCGTTGAAATCAGCGTGAGGTATCGAGGGGCAGCGTGCAGCATTTTTATTCAGATTAAATAGCACTGGCTCGTCTCGATTTGCATAAACTCCGTAATTATCCAGATCGGTGACATAGTTTTTGAGTTCTATGTTTGTTCCCGCCATTCTTCCCGTATAGGTTTCAACTTGCGCATCGCACAGAGATGGCATTGACTGAATCATTTTCTCAGGTGACCCGCTTGCATGTGTTGAAGCTGACGTGTCGTAACAGAGATCAATGCCTGAAAGCAAAATCTTTGAAAAACCGAGTTGGTGCGCAATGATTGTTGCAGTGTGTCCAACAGTTGGTCCGCTTGAAGGAATGGTTCCCTCTAATTGAGCGACGTCTTGCCAAGGAAAACGTTTCCCCATACAAAAAGTGGCTGATTGCCATTGTTGCAATAGTTTGGATGAAACATGATAGTTGTGTGCTAGTGGAACGTTTGTCCAGAGTAGGCCTGGTTTGCAAACCTCATATGAAAAATCATAGGGATCAATTGACACAACAAGATCTGGCGTGAAATTTCGTTCTATTAATTTTCCTGATATACGAGATACAGCGATAACAAACAGCTTTTCTCGATGTTCCTCGACCCAAGGCAGGTGAAGATCAATTGACGGCCCGCCGCCAAGAACCACTGCAATTTTTCCTGAACCAAAAGTCTTGCTCGTTTTTAGGCTTAGGGCATTATCTGCTGTATTTCTAAATTGCATCTCCACAAGAGTTGCATTTGTAAATGTTGATTGAATTTTAATAAGCTGTTCTTTGACTGCTACCTTGATATTTCTGATCATTGCCATGTAAAAGCGCGCGTAGTCAGCAGACGATGCATGAGATTCAAGTACTTGTGTACTTCCGCCTATGAGCCAGTTGTTTGCGGGGTGGCTTAGTACTTCTTCTTGCCATTGGCTTAATCTGTGTAGCGTCAGCTGTGTTCCAAAAGTGCTAGCTGATTCATTCTTCTCGGTTGATTTTGTTTGATCCAATAAGCCTCGATACAATGGTGCAACAGCATCGTACACTTCATCATCCTCTATAACGGCTATATGTGAACCGCGACCTAGAGTTTGTTTACGTAACCAGCTAAGCAACAAACCTGAATCACTGCCGCAAATAACGAAGCAGGTGTTTTCGGCTGTCAGGTCAAATGATAAGATACGATCAAAGAAATCTGCAGACGGCATTGCGGAGAAGTCATTTCTGTTCAACTCCTCAATATATTTCTCACCCCATTGATTCTGTGTAAAACTATAGGTCAAGGTATGGCTCCGAAAGGTCTGCAATACCTGTCTATTCAAGTTGCCTGCCAGCTCATAAATTCTGGCTAAGTGTGTGGTTAGCCGGTGTGTTATCGCTTAACACCTACTTACTGTGGTTCGATATTTGCTGATCTGTCTGTCATATGAATACGCCCCCCGATGCATCGAGCCCCGTCTGTGTTATTCCTGCAAGAGGAGGTTCAAAGCGGATCCCTCACAAGAACATTAATCTGTTCTGTGGGAAGCCCATGATTCAATGGTCTATTGAGGCTGCGATAGAGTCGAAGTGTTTTTCCTCAATTGTTGTATCTACAGACAGCGCTAAGGTTGCAGATATGGCTACGGGTCTTGGCGCATATGTGCCGTTTAAGAGACCTGAGCGTCTGGCTGATGACCATACGATTACTATAGATGTCATCAAACATGCTGTTGAATGGTTTTTTGAACAAAATCTGCCTAGCGTATCGATGAGTACGCCAGTGTGTTGTTTATACGCAACTTCACCCTTTACTTTGCCTGCCGATATTCGGAATTCACTTGGATTGCTTGCAAACTCGCAGTTTGTGATACCCGTTTCAAGCTTTGGGTTTCCTATACAGAGAGCGAGTAGGATGTCGGAGGATGGGGTCTTGAGTATGTTCTCTCCTGAACATGTAAATACTCGTAGTCAAGATCTGGAAGAGGCATACCATGATGCTGGTCAATTCTATTGGGGTACAGCGCAGGCGTGGTGTTCAGCTCAATCTCTCTATGCGGGCAGGGTGGCGGGATATCCATTACCACGGTGGCGAGTACAAGATATTGATACCCCTGAAGATTGGCAGAGAGCGGAGAAAATGTTCGCAGCTATGGGCACCAAATCTTTACTGGTTTGAAAATGTAATGAGATCATAATGTGTGAACGTTGAGTGTCCAGGGGAGTGCAAATTGCGGCCTGTTGGTACAGCTGATGATGACGTTGAATTACTGTTTTCACTGTTACAGCGTCGGCAACACGGTATCAGTCACCAAGTGATGCCGGCATTTGCAGAGCATAAGCAGTTTGTATTGTCTCACCCTTACCGAGCATGGTTTTTTGTTGTTGTAGGCTCCTATGCTGTGGGGAGTGTTTATTTGCTGGACTCTAATCATATTGGCGTCAACATAGACAGTGAGTATTATCAATACATGGCGCCAGCTATTGAGCTACTAGCACAGATGTATGCGCCCTTGCCGGCCATTGCGTCAGTACGTGCAGCTCAATATCAGGTTAACGTTTCTCCAGAGAACGAAATGCTTATTGACGCTCTTCAGACACTGGGCGCGAGCGTGGTTCAGCATACCTATCTACTGAAATAGTTTGAGAATTTGCGCACTATGAATAGTGTTTTCAATTTTTGGAATACGCCTGTATGGATCGTGTCGGTCTCAAACGTTTGAATTCTCTTTTCATTGTTTGATAAATCCTGATAATGTGTTCCTGAGCCACCATGTGGCAGGGCAGATGACGCTATAGCCGTCAATTACAGAGAGATAATCCAGTGAAAGACCAAGCACGCGTTGTAATTATAGGTGGCGGCGTCGCTGGCACTAGTGCCTTGTATCATCTGGCCCAGCGTGGTTGGACTGACTGCATATTGTTAGAGATGGATGAACTGACATCAGGTTCTACCTGGCATGCCGCAGGTAACATCCCAACGTTTTCGAGCTCACGCAACATGATCAAGCTGCAGCACTACAGCACGCAGCTCTATGCAAAGCTTTGCAAGAATGAAGATTACCCCATTAATTACCATCAAACAGGAGCGCTAAGGCTTGCTCAAACTAAGGAACGAATGGAAGAGTTCCAACACGTGATGTCTATGGCTAATGCGATGGGCCTGGGTTACGAATTGATTGATACGGCTGAAATGAAAGTCAGGCACCCCTTCGTAGAAGATCATGATTTGTTGGGTGCATTGTGGGATCCAAATGATGGCGATATCGATCCAAGTCAGCTAACACAGGCGTTTGCCAGTCACTCGCGCAAGGCGGGTTGTACTATTCATCGTTTCACAACGGTGACTGGTGTTACTCGTACTGCCAGCGGGGAGTGGTCAGTGCAAACTGATAAGGGCACTGTACTGGCCGAGTACGTTGTTAACGCTGGAGGATATCGAGGCGCAGAGGTGAGTGCTATGGGTGGAAAATTTTTACCGATGGTCACTTTAGAACATCAGTACCTAGTAACAGAATCTATCCCCGAGCTTGAAGCCATTGAAGGGCTCTTACCCTTGGTTCGAGATCCTGATGATTCGTACTATTTGCGTCAGGAGAAAACTGGTCTGATCCTCGGACCCTACGAAAAAGAGCAAGCTAAAGCGCGTTGGACAGACGGTAAGATTCCTGAAAAATTTGCGTACGAGCTATACCCTGATGATCTTGAAAGGCTGGAGTGGTACATAGAAAAGGCCTGTGAACGTATGCCTATTCTTGGAACAGTGGGCGTACAGCGCGTGATCAATGGCCCTATTCCTTATTCCCCAGATGGTATGCCATACATTGGGCCGGCCTTTGGTATGCAGAACTTCTACCAGATGAACGGATTCAGCTTTGGTGTTTGCCAAGGTGGCGGTGCAGGAAAAATGATAGCTGAGTGGATTATTGACGGTAAACCCGAATGGGATTTATGGGCTGTTGATCCGCGACGTTATACAGACTACGCCGATCAGCCTTACGTTGTTGATCGTGCATTGGAGTTATACCAACATGAATATGCTATCAATTTTCCAGTAGAGGAACGTCCTGCTGGGCGGCCGCGCAAAGTCACACCGGCCTATGATCGTTTGGCTGAAAAAGGTGCACAGTTTGGAGCACGTGGAGGATGGGAACGTGCTACTTGGTTTGCGAAACCACAAAACGATACCAACGATGATCCAAGCTATCAACGTGGCATCTGGTTTGATACGGTAGGAGAGGAATGTAAAGCGGTGCGAGACAAGGTAGGTCTGCTCGATATGGGCGGATTCACTAAGTATGAAGTTTCTGGAGAGGGTACTTCAACGTGGCTGAATTCTCTTGTTGCCGGAAAACTACCCAGCGTTGGTCGTGTTGGACTTGCTTATTTCTGTGCAGAGGATGGAGGTATCTGGTGTGAGATGACGCTGACCAGAATCAGTGAAGATCATTACATGCTGATCAGTGCAGCCGCTGCAAAATGGCACGACTTCCAATGGTTGCAAGAGCATTTGCCTGCCGGTGGTGACATAACGCTCACCGATATAAGCGACGACTACACAACGCTGGTTGTTGCAGGGCCAAAATCACGTGATGTGATGCAAGCGCTAACGCCCACTGATATGTCTAATGAGTCTTTTCGCTGGTTAACACACCAAGACATTACTTTGGGTGGTGTGAGAGCTCGCGCTATACGTGTGAATTTTGTCGGTGAACTTGGCTGGGAATTGCATGTAAAAATCGCCGATCATAAAGCGCTCTACGATGCTATTGAAGAAGCAGGGGTTAAATTTGATCTGTGTGATTTTGGTATGTATGCCATGGAGTCCATGCGCCTAGAGAAAAGTTATCGTGCATGGAAAGTGGATCTTGACCATGAGTACTCGCCTCTACGTTCTGGGCTCAATCGATTTATAGATTTGGAAAAACCTGAATTTATAGGCCGTGATGCCTTAGTGGTGGAATCATCAAGCCCACTAAAGGATGTGTTCGCCACATTTGTTCTCGATGAGGAAGCAACTGATGAGTATTCTAAAAATACTGATGCGCTGTATGGTTGTCCGATATTGTTAAACGATGAAATTGTTGGTTATACAACCTCTGGAGGTTATGGTCATCGATTGGGAGTGAGCATCGCTTTGGGATACGTCAAGCCAGAGATTGCAAGAATAAATACCCCAGTGGTTATCAGTGTGTTGGGGCAGAATCGCAGAGCTCACGTGGTTGCCGAATCACCTTACGATACGCAGAACAAAAATCTCAGAGCGTAGTACTAACGTGGAAAAGGATAGATTACCCAAGGCGCAGCACTAAAGCTGTGCAGTATTGGGTAGTCTATACAGCGCGCCTTTAGCAATCCTTGTAACAAGCAGCAAGGCGACAACATCAAGCAAGAAGCTGATCTCTTTGTTCCCAGACTTTTTCGAATGCGTTCACAACATCGTCAATATCTGAGTTCTGCATGCTAGGAACAATGAACTCATGTACAACCAGTTGCCGGTAGTGCAGGTTTTCTACAACAGGGCACAAACTGGTTGAAAAATCCTGCCACGCTGTAGCCAGTGGGTCATGACTTCGGCCCATAGACACACGTTGCTGAAAAGCAGCTAAAGAATAGATAGGGCGAACATACCCAACATTGAGTTTCACACCTTCTTTTTCTCGCAGTTCAAAACAGGCAAGCTCAGCTTGTACCGCTTTTATGAACACGTCTCTGTTGACTTTCAGGTCTTCATTCCACAGACAGGGATGGGTGTAGTACGCGTGAGTGGCACCTTCTCGAACGGCCGGCATCGTTAATGCCTCAAATCCTGCCATTTTACTCTCAAAATACTGCACTCGGTCCCTGCGTTTCTCCAGTAAAGAGTCAAGCTTTTTAAGCTGACAATGTGCGATCGCTGCTTCGATCTCAGTCATTCTGAAATTGTAACCAATCATGTTTTCTAAATTGCTTACGCCCATTGATTCCACAACAGATTCTGCATGGTTGCGTATGAGTGCAATTCGCTGCGCTAAGTCATCGTCATTAGTCAGTAATATTCCCCCCTCACCACAGTGAATATGCTTGTGGTAATTTAGTGAGAAAACGCCAATGTCACCCAACAGACCCGCTTTTTTGCCATTCAAGGTGGCACCTGGGGCTTGAGCACAATCTTCGATGATTTTTAAGTTATGTTTATTAGCGATGGCTCGTATCGCGTTTGCATCGAAGGGTTGTCCAAACAGATCAACGATTACTATAGCGCGAGTGTTTTCAGTAATTACGGCTTCGATAGAATTTGGGTCAAGGCAGAACATGTCAGGCTCTACATCTGCAAATACAGGCGTTGCACCATAGATCAAGGGCGCTGTGGCCGATGCCGACATAGAATAGGCAGTAACGATAACCTCGTCTCCGGGGCCTATGCCAATTGCCCCAAGGGCCGCAATCAGCCCGGAAGTGTTTGAATTCACTGCCAGTGCGTGAGCTGCACCAAAATAACTAGCCCATGCCTGTTCGCATTCTCGCACAAAGGTGCCACCCATGAAATTCTCGTGATGGGTACCCAGATAGTTTGACAGCACTCCGCTATCGAGCACTTTATTAACGGCTTGCTTCTCCTCCTCCCCAATAGTTAGATGAGCAGGGAACAGTGCACTCCTGACTTTAGGGCCACCATGGATTGCCAGCTTTTGTTTTGTAGTTGATGTGGTCATTTTATTATCAGGTAGATACCGTGCTAGCGGTGGCTTCGGGCATGTTGTAGCGGATGCAAATTGCTCACATCTTGACTGGGAACCTTGGATAGTTGTTCAGCAAGTTTCAAAATGGATATAGCGGCGTTTTTGTGCTGGAAAAGATCTTGATTTTTCTTGTCGGAGCGCATTGATAGCCAATGAGAGACACTCGAGCAGAAGTCGTCATTGGTTTCATGAACCAACAAACGTGCACGTCCTACAAACGAGCTTTTAAAGGCTTGTTTTACTTGTGGTTGTAGTGAAAGCGTAGGAAGGCCAAGTAACCAAGATTCATACAATAAAATCGAACTCATTCCTACCACATGAGTAGCGCTGTGAAGGCTCTTACGAACATCTTTTGCATCCACTATTGACCATGACAGTGGTTTAGTTAGATTAGCGCATAGGGATACCATACGCTCTTCAACGACTCCTCTGTTTTCTCTAGGATGTGGCACCACTCTCAATGTAGTATTCTCAGGTGCCATGCTATCGAGCGCTGCTATAAATCTCTGAGTAACCAAGGATTCGTCGTAACCTGCCTGTTCTAGTCGCCCATCATTAGCGGCGGGTTCTGAGACAAATAACAGAGAAAGGTTGTCAGTGGGACCTGGCAGCAGGCTACCTTCAATAGCGAGCTTGGCAAGATCAGGGTGCCCTGTTACGTGAAGAATGTTGTCAGGAACACCAGCTGATACTGCCTCGTTGAATGCCAGTTCATCCATAACAGCATAGCCTTGAGGAAGCAGTGTTTGAATTCTTTCTCTATAAGAGGACCAATTATCTAGAACATGTAGACAAGGAACACCAGCTAGCTGAGCGGCACGTGCAAGCTCTACAGCTTTATAATCATTGACGCTTGTGGCATAAATGACGATGTCTGAATGACGAGATACTTCCACTGCATCGCTATAGTCAAGCCATCGCCAGTCTGCCGAACCTTCATGCAATAGAGTTCCATGTGCTAAACAGGTGACATCGTGCGAATGCGCATGAGCAAGTTGTGCCACTGGTAAAATAGCACGTGCTCCACCCACATCGCCTGCAGCAAACATGATGTTCATGAATGGCCTTTGGCTTTTTCAACCACTTTGTTGAGCAGCGCCTGAGAGAACCAAGCAGTTTCCAGGGTAGAAGGAATGGGGGTGTTTTTATCCATCAGTGCGCTTAGCATGAGATAGGTAGCGTTGTCGGATGCTTCGTTCTGAGACTTGATATCTCCAATAGAGACCGGTTCTGCAAGCTTAGAGAAGCCGGGAAAGTCAGGGTTAGGTATGGCAGCTTCCCAAACGAGGTCTTGCGCCCCGCGCAGCAGTGACAGACGTCCTCGCGCATCGGTTATTGAAAGCTCTATTAGGTGATAGGGCAGATCATGACCTGTAACAGTGACCGGATAGTCGTTAAGTGTTAGGCCAAACTGTGGGTTTGCACTATCACCGCTACGGAGATAATCCAATGGCGGTACGTCCTGTTGGCCGGTGAGTGCTCCTAACAAATCCAGCAAATGTACCCCATTAATGTGGAGGCCACGGCTGTAGTTAATCGTTATTGCTGTCGTTGAATGTGGGTCTTGAGTAGATGCAAGATGCTCCTGCATGATAGATAGTTGTGGCAAGCAACGTCTTTGGTAATTCACACAGATATCAGGTTTTTGGTCGAGACTTCTATAGCTCGTTAGGAGTTGCTCGTAGGCGTTTAAATCCAGTGTTACTGGCTTTTCGATCCACAACTTTGGTATAGATTCGCGTAGACAAATCCCGATATGCTCAGCATGAAATTGTGAAGGCGATGCAATGGCAACAAGATCAAGTTGTTGATCAAAAAATGATTCTAGGGTGTCATGTACCTGTACGGTGCTCGAACCTAAATAACCTTTAACAAATGCATTGCGTGCCTCCACCATTGGCTCGTAGATAGAAACCAGCTGTGTTTGTGCATGCCGATCAAAGCAAGATGCCAGCGTGACTGCCGGACGTTTGTTCGACCACACCCCTGAGTCATATCGCCATGCGATATTGCCAGCCCCGATAATTCCTGCGCGTGTGACCATATCAGCGGTTGGTTTCTTGTGACTGATTGGACGTTGTTGAAAAGTGCTGCTGTGTGGATGTCCAACACCCGGGTATCGAGTAGTACAAAAGGTCTTGTGGTGCATCGTTTATCAGGTAATGATTTGCGCGTACACAGTCCAACGTCATGCCACAAGACTCCATGATGCGTACCATGGCTCGGTTGGAATGCATACAACCTCCTGTGATTTTGTAGATATCGATTCGTGTGCGTAGGTACTGCAATACTGTATTCCAAGCAAGCTGCCCAAAGCCCTTGCCTTGGCCGTGCTGCGCGCCAATGAGTATCCCTATATCTGCTAATCGATTGTTCGTATCAATTGATACCGTGATGTTGCCGATATGCTCGTTCGTGGCAGTTAACTCGATGGCCCACAGTAAGTGTTGGCTGTTTGCAAATGAGGCAACAAATAGTTGACAGGACTCTAGGGAATGAGCGCGATGTCTCTGCTCTGAGTACGCCATGAGATCGTGGTTATTTAACCAGGATACATACTCCTCGCTTAAGTGTCGCTCGGTGAAGGAGCACAACGTTATAGTGTCATTCAGTAGTTCGGGCGAAATGGCCAAGAGTCCAGCACGGGTTTACAGTTACTACGGGGGACGCAAATAGGGTGCCCGAGGTAACGTCTGGATGGCAATTGACTGATTATTTAGGGTTAGCCCGTGAGAGTGAACGCGTTTTGGCTAGTGGGCCTTTACGCTTGTCTGGAAATAGCGTATCCAATTAGTCTGCTTGATAATAACCGCTAGCGAAAAAACAACGTGGTAAGTCAATACGATATAGTTAAAGTTTGTCAATGGAAACTGCGTTGGATGTATTCGAGACCCTTGGTAGTGTTAGTTGTGGCTCTATTTCTGAGTGCTTGTGGTGGCTTGCCCAAAGATATCAATCCGGTGCAGCAGTTTGAGGTAGAGCGTTATCTGGGCACGTGGTACGAGATTGCGCGCTTGGATCATCGTTTTGAACGAGGTTTAAGCAATGTTGCAGCGCAATACCAATGGCGAGATGATGGTCAAATACGAGTGCTAAATCGAGGCTTTAACGAGAACAAGGGTGAATTTAGTGAGGCTATTGGTCGCGCTAAATTTGCACGGGACACCGATGAGGGGTATCTGAAGGTGTCTTTCTTTGGGCCATTTTTTGGTAGTTACGTTGTATTCGACCTTGATGACGATTATCAGCGTGCCTACGTTGCTGGGAATAATCGCTCTTACCTGTGGTTCCTGGCCCGTACGCCCACAGTGAGCGACGAGCACATGGATGACTTTATATCACGCGCTTCCGAGCTGGGTTTTCAGACGGATAAATTGATCATCGTTGATCAATCAAAAAATCAGTAGTCTGGGAGGTACGATCGCACCCCTCGCTTATAGCGCTGTAGCGAGGGATGCGATCAGTCAGACTGAATAAGTACCTGGTCGAAATTTCTGTAATAAAGCCGTCAAATCCACCACCAACCTGTCCACCAGAGTTGGCTTCTTCGTCTTGGTCATCAAATTCAGCTTTCCGCAGTGTCCTTTCGTTGATCCAGAAACCCGCACCGAGCTGATTCCGCTTCAAGGTGTCTTCGCCATTGATGCCATCTGTATCGTTGGATGAATTGGTGTAGCGGACGGCGACGAAGAGTTTATTGGGCAAGACGTACTGTTGCGCTTCAAGCACGAAACAATCTACAGCGCTTTGTGCCTCAATGACATTGGCGCCTTCTTGTCGATTGCCTTCTGCATCAAGAAAAACCTTGCCTGCTTGAATATTTCCAGCATCATCGGAGAATGCAAAATCGTCTTGGTCAGATTGGAAAACATGTAAACCTGCTTTGTAGCCTCCGGCAAAGTTGAGAGTACCTTGCAGGCGTAAGTTAAAGCCACGATCCTCTTGAAATTGCTCGCCGAAACTCGAACCTGTGATGTGTCCCGCGACATTCTAGCTTTCTATAGGGCCACTGAGTGCAGGCTGGCTATGAGACAACTGGATGCCATTTTCTGCCGATGAAAGTGCACACAGTTTTGCGTGCTTGTTGATAGCGATATTGTGTTTGGTATTGTTGAAGGTTTTTTAAATAAATTCATATGTACTACTTGGTTTCTCCAGTAGGCGACGCAGTTGAATTTAAAAATTCAACCGAATGATTAACTATAAATTTCAATAACAATCCATTGGTTGTGAAAAGCTTGACTCACTGCAGTTGTAAGCAGATAACAGATGCAGTCATACAATTCGTACAGAATTTACAGCATCTTTAGAAGCAAAAGTTGACAGTTGAAATTGTCAGGCATGTTGGCAGTTGATTAACCACATGTTGTTATTTTTGTGTAATTTTTATGGTTAACAATACAATTATTGGCAAAAATCAGTTCGGTAAAAATCGGGACTCACTGCGGGCAAGCTGGCATTTGAGATCACGACTCTTTTGTGGTGAATTTTTTGATTCAAATCCCTGTCAATAAAACCTAACGATAAAACGGTGTCGTAACTTCATTAGAGGTTATTCTTTAACCTCAAGGATTATTCCTGTGCAAGTGCTGATGAGGCGTGTTGATAGCTTGGCTTAACGCTCTCGTGGGTTTTGCAACCAAGAGCTTGGTCAACTGTTATTATGTGATCTGCAAAGACCACTCTTAAGTGATCGGCCAACAAGAATAAGCTCACGTGGGTTGCGCAGCTCTCCGATAGATCAAACTTGCTTAGTAGCCCATGAAGTTGCCCGTAAAAATTCCGCCAAAAAGCCTGTGCATCTTGCGGCTCTCCGCACTCGGCGATGTCACGCACGTACTTCCCGCGCTACGCGCCATCCAAGCCCACTGGCCGGACACACAAATCACTTGGGTATGCGGGTCTTTTGAAAGCAAGTTGTTGTCGAACATCAAAGGTGTTCGCTTTGTTCTATTCGATAAGTCAGCAGGTATCGTGGCATACGCTAAACTGTGGCGCACATTGAGTGGTACCCGCTTCGATGTGCTTTTGCACATGCAAGTCTCAGGGCGCGCCAATGTGGCAAGTCTTGGTTTGCGAGCAGGTATTCGATTAGGGTGGGATAAGACGCGGGCTCGTGACCTGCACGGATTATTCATCAATGCCAGAATCCCTTATGTGGAACAGCAACACCAAGTTTTGGCTTTTCTCTCATTTGCTCACAGCTTAGGGGTTCCTGTCGCACCACCCTCGTGGAATTTTCCTGTTGATGACAATCAGCGCGTATTGGCTGATCAGCATATTGATTCTAGTTGTCGCACACTGATCATATCGCCAAGCTCTAGCCATGCACTTCGTAACTGGACGATTGCAGGCTATGCAGCGGTCGCTGACCATGCCATCAATGAGCATGGTATGCGAGTTGTTTTGTGTGGTGGCCCTAGTGAGGCGGAAGTGTCTCTCGGGCAAGCGATAGCTGATGCTGCGAATGGCGCTGTCATCAACCTGACGGGCAAAGATACCTTGCAGCAACTAGTTGCTCTTATCGATGCTTGTGACGTGGTGCTATCGCCCGATTCAGGGCCGTTGCATCTTGCCAATGCACTGGGCAAACCGGTCGTGGGTTTATACGCGTGCACTTGGTCAAAGCGTAGTGGGCCATTCCACTCACTTGAGTATTGTGTTGATCGCTTTGAACAAGCTGCTCAGCAATACCTGCAATGTAAGGCTTCTGATGTGCGCTGGGGTAAGCGGATTGAGCAGCCGGGTGTGATGGATACCATTGAGTTGAAGGAGGTGACTGACAAACTCGATGATGTCGTTTATTCGCTGGGTCAGTAGCCCAGGTGTTTGGCGAACAGAAATAGGCCAATACCTAGCCCGAATTATTCATGAAATCACCGAATCCTCTTGGAAGGATTGTGCGTTCCTGATGAGTTCGGGCTAGGCTGAAAAAGCCTTACGAATATTTCTGATAGGATTTTTCTTCAACAATATCGGAATTGAGGTGAAGATTGATGCGTTTCTTCACGTCGGAACGTTTGTCATTAGTAAAGTAGACGCTGCGTGCCAGTTTGATGAATTGCTCGCCAAATTGTTGATTGCGTTCTTCGTCTCTAATGTCATCCTCGACGTCCCAGAGCGTTTCATTGATCCCTTTTAGTTCGCTACGCATGCTTAGCAATGGGGC
>JALZWO010000025.1 GCA_023300375.1 Granulosicoccus sp.
AACCAGTGGTTAGGTCTAGATAAGCTGTTGTTCGCCACCAATACTCAACATTTAGCGAGTAGCCTAAGAGACACTGGTGAACCCTACATAAGACAACGTCTGATTCCAACGCAGGAGGGAACGACACACGTATCCGCCCGTGGTGAACTCTCACCTGCTGCCTCTTATAGGCTTACTCAGTCTTTCTACTTAGAGCCAGGATTTGATTGGGGTGGTGAAAATGAAGGCGGCAAGTTAGGTTTTGGCCTAGGAGGTAATACAGCGCCAACGGGTGGAATGACCAATGAGGACGGATTTTCCGCAAGAATTATGTGGCGCGGGCGAGGAGATGATTCTGCCAGATTCTCGCTATACATTTATTCTTCAGATAGATCACAGAATCTGCCTTTCGGTGATGACTATATCATCGAAGATTATTCTGTCCCTATTGGTGAATGGGTTGAGGTCACCATGGAAGTTACTACGAATTCAACTATTTCGAAGGCCGACGGCTCATTTAGGTTCTGGATAAACAATCAATTAAAATTGAATGAAAGAAATATACAGTGGCAAGCCAAAGGCGCAAAACCTGCTGTAGATCGCCTGCTCTATTCAACGTTCCACGGTGGTAGCGACTCAACATGGTCACCAGCAGCCACTGTCTTTGTACGCACATCTTCAATATGCTGGCAAAGCGGTCCAAAGTTTAGTAAATCAGAACCAGACTGAAAAATACGAGCACCAAGTTCATTGCCAACATTCATACAGCTTTCAAATAGGTAAGACAGTAAGCCCATTATGAGGCGCCAGCTGGGTAAAATAGTATTACCCATATTCTGTGGGTTATTCAGAATGAATACGCCTTCATGTTCGTCGAAACCAACACTGCTCGCCTGCAGATATTGCTTCAGCAATGTGACATCGCTATAACGCAAATCCATCCCTACAATACTAGGTTGCCCATCTTCCAACACACATGCTGGTAATTCTACCCGTGTATGTTGTATTTGCCGACTAGATAACAACTGAATCTGCCCGTTAGCCGTTCTCAGACAATAGCCATCTTCAATGCTC
This sequence comes from Granulosicoccus sp., assembly GCA_023300375.1. Classification (GTDB taxonomy): domain Bacteria; phylum Pseudomonadota; class Gammaproteobacteria; order Granulosicoccales; family Granulosicoccaceae; genus Granulosicoccus. Next base: position 1,054 of record JALZWO010000025.1, read on the forward strand.
TGCGCATCGCCATACAGGCCACCAAATTTTTCCACAAGCGCTATCTGTTTATCCGGCTCGGCCAGTATGGTGATACCACAGATACCAAAAACTGAATTGGGGTGCTCTAACCACTGCAAATTCTGTTTAATTGAGTATCCGCGAGATAGGAAATGTAGTTTGGTTATGGAAATATCCTCAACAGCAGGGCTCGCAGCTGCTGAAAGAGCACCCTACTGGAACAATGCGATTTCAGACGCCTACTTCCCACTATCGCTGCAGTTTCAGGAACCATTGCACTTTCAAGGTCGATTAACTAGGTCGGCTATTGGTCGAATCCATCTTTCACAGTTAGTGTCCGATCCTGTGCAATACGAACGATGTGACAGGCACATTGAACCCACTGAAAAACAAGATTATCTGATCACTGTTCCAAGGGCTTCAACAGTGGAATTTAGGCAATTGGGACGAGATGTTTCTTGTAATCTAGGGGGATTTATCTTAGAGCCTGGAGATGAGCTTTATCCATTTTCTTATCAGGAAGCAAACGATCTTTTCGTACTAAAAGTGAATAAGTCTGACCTTTCAGAACGCCTCTCTCAACCGGATCAGTATTGCGCACGAGTTTTTGATGCTACGCAAGGTGCTGGTGCCGAATTTGTTTCAATGGTGCAAGAGACTCAAAAGCATGCGGTGGCAGCAGGCGAAAATGCGGGTGAATTGCTATCACGTCAATTGTTAGAACTATTAGCACTTGCCATTAGAAATGATAGAAAATCATCAGAGTCCAATACAAGCTCTGTCCGAGCTGCCCATTTGGTTCGAATAGAAAAATTCGTTCACGAGAATATTTGTAATCCGCATCTCTCTCCTGAATTAATAGCATCTGCGAGTGGAATTTCCAAACGCTATCTGCATGAATTGTTTGAAGATGTTAATTGCACCGTGTCTCGTTAGATTCGAAACCAACGGCTAGTGGCAGCCAGAGATATCTTAAGCGATCGTCCAAATCTTGCCATATCAGATATTGCCTACCGGTTTGGATTCTCGAATCAGGCACAGTTGTTTAAATCTAAATTTGAGATGACGCCAACGGATTTCAAACATTTGACGAATTGAAGACTGCTAGGCCGTCGTGCGAATTCACGTTGTAGACGCATTCATGCAAAAGCACAGGGCACCAGTTTGTGAGGAGATACTCTAGATCATGGAAGCGCTTCGATTCATGGAGTCGCTTTCGAGCTCTGGGATGAACTAAACAACACGGGCGCTAAAAACGAGGTTTACAACAACGTTTTTCTCAAGGGCGGTGGCGGGCACTTCGTTCGCAACATTGATGTCGAGGCCGGACCTCAGGTCTTGAAAATCATAATATGCAGAGTGTTGCAAGTAGGCAAATCGCCCACTAAGCTTGGAACAAGCGCCATGGGATAGTGAACAGTAGTGATACCTGACATCTGCATAGACGAGTTCATGACTCTACACGTGCGAGCATGGCCGAGGTTTCAGTCACGCGTTCACCATTGTTGATTCGTTCAAACTCAAGCTCCAGTCCGTTATCCACCAAAGTTCTTTTGTAAACGTGCAACTCATAGCCGCCAGAGGCCAGAATATACAAGGCTCTGACTGATAGTGTTTCGTTTTCGATTCCGGCCCACACATAAGGGTCGGCTAACTCCCCAATTGGATCATAGGGAGTAGAATTTCCAAAAATATCAGTTCTCGTCGCTGATGCAAAAATCCCGGGGCGCGGAGAACTCGTAAAATTTATAGATGGTGAGACAACTCTCTGCTCACCGTCAGCCTGGTAAATGACGGTGGTCCATTCGATCGTGAAGCCTTTATCTTCCCAAGGCTTGATCGTCACAGCGAGATCCCGCTCTGACATTTCACCCTTGATGGTATTCAGTGAACTACCCTTGTAGATGCCGAAAAACGGATCCAAAGCTTCCGTGAATTTGGGTTGAACTTGTGCACTGCAACTTAGTTGTATTAAACACCCAAAAAGAACAGTAAATCTTGCGAACCTTTTGATCATACGCATTGGCTAACCCCTATTAAGAAAAGTATCAAACAAACTAAAGGACTGGCTACCACGATGATCGTAATTGATGGGTATGACGCCTTTGGGCCGAGCTTGTGTGAAGACGCCGAGCATTTTATCATAGCAAATACGCTCTTATGCGGAAAAACATAATGGCTCGCTTCATCGAAGAAGCTAGTCGTACACAATCAGCTCTGTTTCCTGCTCATGTAATCATCCCAATTCTCACAGAGCTAATAAATAGAGATTATGCTGCTATTTGAACGGGTGCTGGTGGACTCCCACCGACTGCCGTCGCGACTGTAGTCATCGAGGTGTTTGTGTTGTTAGTCGGACGTGCAGTCTTCACGGAGCCGTCGCATACGCATGCCAGCTTCACGTCTTAAACGTTGGTGCCAACATCACCAATGTGCTTTTGCCTGTACATATCTTTGTCGGCAAATTTGATTAATGTATCCGTATCATTTCCGTTATGTGGGCACAAGGCTATACCCATAGCCGCGCCGGTTAGCACACCAGTTGCCTGAGGGCCAAGCTTTACCAGTGTGTGCAGTGGTCTGGCAAATTCACGTTGAAGCTGGGTTACTATGGCCACAGCAGCCTTATGATTAGATACTTGATCAAGAACGACGATGAACTCGTCTCCACCGAATCGGGCTGCAAAATTTATCCCATCCAAATGATTGCTCAGGCGCTGTGCTAACTCTGTTAGTACGTTATCGCCAACCTCATGGCCGAATCGATCGTTTATTTGCTTGAAACCATTGAGGTCTACGAAAACAACCGCAAAAGGACGGCTATTCCTCTCTCTTCGGTGATGGATGATTTTATCTTCAATATGTCGAACAGCCGCTTCACGATTAGGGATGCCTGTTAGTCTATCGGTTAGTAGTCGTTCTTTCATGAACGCAAAAGATCTTGCCAAATCACCTATCACGTCCTTACGCTCCACAGGTATTCCACTGTCTTGCTTGCCGTCAGCCAAGGCTTTGGAGGCCACTGACAACTTCTTCAGGTCGCGTGAAATAGTATTCAAAACCGTTAGCCCGATCAGGCCTGTAAAAACACACGTTAGTAAAACCAATCCTATGGTTCGTTTTACGTTTTGCGTTACGCTGAACATGAAGTCCTCTCTGGGAACGGCTACTGCAATCAGCCAATCAAGACCCGCTGCATCGCGTAATCTTGCGTATCCCATATGAATAATTCCATCATCTGGGCCTTTAAACGAAATGATTCCAGGGGTGTCTGATAATTGCTCGGTTTCGGTCAGTTTTAGAAGGTGTTCGTAAGTAATGGCAATCAAGGGGTCTTCACTGTTAGCCGCGTTTAGACGAGTGTTGTTTTCATCCACGCCTTTTCGCAGATGTGGTCCTCTTGAGGTTGCAACCAAATTGCCATCAGCTTCAACTATGAAAGCAAATCCATTATCGGTTAGTTTTAGTGCTTGCAGAAAATCATTTAATAGAGTGAGAGATAAATCTGTTGCTACCACACCTTCAAATTCGCCTGCACTGTTGTTGACCCGTTTGGCTCGTGTACTGACCAACTCAAGAGTCTTGAAATCAATATAGATCTGTGTCCACGTTTGACCAGTGCTGCCTTGTCCAGCTTTGTACCAGGGACGATCTCTGGGTTCAAAAATTCGCTGCTCTATTACAGGGGTACCCAGAGCGCCGTGTATACGCGAATATCTATAAATGGAACGGGCTGAGGTTCCATCCATACGCAGACGCAGTTCAGCCTCAGTTTCAGATGTTCGATACAGGCCTATGAACTGACCATGTCGATCACCGTAGTAAGCATAGTTATTGGGGTCACGATGTATGGAGGTTGCCAACCAGAACCGAGTTCGGAGTGTCTCCAAGTCAGCTTTGATTGATGCAGGTGTTGGCACATCAGTCGGAAATGCAGTTTCAAGAACGGCCTCGGATCCAGAAATATGCGTGTCAACAGCCTGAGTTATTCGGCTAACAGTCTCGCTCAAAGCATAGTCGGACAAAGTTTTGACGGCCTCGCGGCCAGCAAAATAGGAGAGTAAGGCGATTGTTGTTGCTACTAGCAGGACCAGTATCACGTACGGTATCGTCAGCATTTGACGCAGCGAAGGGCTGTATTTTTTGGTCACTTGCTGCGTTCACTCAGTCCCTCGTTTATATGTATTTAGATGCGAATAGGTTCGAAGTCAATATTAATTTCACATCGAACCACTTCATTGCCTAAATTAAATAGCTCCATAGCGCATTAACCACAACATCACCTTTCATACTCGCCTCATAGTGACCAAGTTGCAAACAGGCAAACTGAAAAGTACCTACCTTGCTGAATTGCCAGATCACATCCCCCGACTCATCAGCATTGAGGGATACCGAATTGGGTTAATCATGCTCCATACCCGGAAAGCGCATCATAAGTTCATGGTGTTCAAGAATTTCTGCTTCACCTTCCAGAACAAATTCATGAACTAATTGACCGCTATTTGTCACCTTAAAATGTATTGTTTCGCCCGCTTCTACCGTTACTTGAGAAGGTGTGTAAGCCATAGAGTCGTTCATGTCCACGGCGATAGTTCTCGTGACATTGTCTACAGAAAAACAGGTTCGCCATTGAGCAGCACTGTGCGAGTCTATGAACCGACCTAGTGTAGTGCCATAAAACGCATCCTTGCGTTATTTTTGTCGTTAGATCTTGCTAACAACGACATTTCCTTTCATACCCGCTTCATAGTGACCTGGCTGTAAGCAGGCAATATCAAACGTTCCAGCTTTGGTGAATTTCCAAGTAATTTCACCGGTTTCACCGCCAGCCAGCGAGACCGAGTTATCGTCCTCATGCACCATGCCAGGAAAGCGCTTCATCAATGCATGATGCTCAACAATTTCGTCGTTTGTACCAAGAACCAGTTCGTGAACTAGCTGACCACTGTTTTTAACAATAAAGCGAATGGTCTCCCCCGCTTTCACATTGATGGCTGCCGGAGTAAATGTCATGCTATCAGCCATATCAACTTCAATAGTGCGGGTCACATCAGCCGCAACACCTGCCACACCTGATGCACTGTCGTGATGATCGCCACCGTCTCCATGTGACTCTTCATCGCCGTGACCATGGCTTGCAGATTTTTCTTCTCCGTGATGCCCGTCGCTGTCATCGTGCTCACCCGCAGTGTGCCCAATTGAGCAACCGGATAAAAAAGCAAAGAAGCAAAGTGTAGCGAGCGTCGTTGACACTCTTTTATTCAAATAGAGCTTCATAAAATGAGTTCCTTATGTAATTTATATCTACTATGAAAACCAGATTGAGATCGTTATTCTTTTGCTTTGATTTCAGTAATGAATAATTTCCCATCTTCCTCAATAGCGATAAATTCAACTTTATCGCCACGTTTAAGATCAGACAGAAGTTCTGGGTTTTTCACAGTGAATACCATTGACATTGACGGCATGTCTAGATTTTTAATTTCTTCGTGTCGCACGGTGATTTTTCCGTTAGCGGCATCAACTCGACGTACTTCACCGTTGGTCATTTCGTGGGAGTCAGCGTGCACAAATGATGTTGTGAATACCGATACTAAAAGCATGCTGACGGCAAATATGATTGACTTTTTCATGATATATATTCCTGTTAATTTTCTGTTTTATGATGTCTTATTTCATCGTTTTCAAAGAGAAATGCATTGTTACAGTCACTACAATTACAGCAAACACCTAGGCCAAATCAACCTGCGGAAAAACGCGTTGGATCCGGTAGTTCGCCGGTGTATTCAAAGGCAACAGTGCCAGGAGGATGCTCATACCAACCTGGATCTGAATAGTCACCGGCAGGCTGATCTTTACGAACCTTGACCATGCTGAACATGCCGCCCATTTCCACAGATCCGAATGGGCCGTCGCCCGTCATCATTGGGGTTGTATTGTCGGGAAGCGGCATCTCCATTTCAGTCATGTCGGCCATGCCTCTCTCTCCCATGACCATGTAGTCGGGTAACAGTTTTCTGATTTTCGCAGTCATGCCCGTATGATCAACACCGATCAATGTGGGAACATCGTGCCCCATGGCGTTCATGGTGTGATGGCTTTTGTGGCAATGGAATGCCCAGTCGCCCTCCTCATCGGCCAGAAACTCAAATTGTCGCATCTGGCCGATTGCCACATCAACAGTGACTTCTGGGGTTCGTGTTGTCTTTAACGTCGGGCCACCATCGGTGCCGGTAACAACAAATTCGTGGCCATGCAGGTGGATTGGATGATTGGTCATCGTAAGATTTCCAAAACGCATGCGGACCTTATCGTTCTTACGAACATTGAACGAATCTATACCTGGGAATATTCGACTGTTCCAACCCCATAGATTGAAATCCACCATCGTCATAATTTTTGGCGTACGTGCGCCCGGATTGATATCAAAGGCGTTTAAAAGCACACAAAAATCACGATCAACATGGTCTATGAGCGAATGTTCATGCTGTTTTGGGTGTGTGACCCAAGAGCCCATCATCCCCATCGCCATTTGAACCATCTCATCAGCGTGAGGATGATACATAAACGTACCTGGCCGCCGTGCGACAAATTCATACACGAAGGTTTTACCTGGGGGTATACCTGGCTGATTCAGACCGGTTACCCCGTCCATGCCATTAGGCAATCGTTGACCGTGCCAATGAATACTGGTGTGTTCCGGTAATTTATTGGTCACGTAGATCCGTACTTGATCCCCTTCAACTACCTCGATGGTAGGACCTGGGCTTTGCCCGTTATAGCCCCACAGGTTAGCTTCAAATCCAGGGGCCATTTCGCGCACAACAGGCTCTGCCACCAAGTGAAACTCTTTGATGTTGTTATTCATTCGAAATGGCAGTGTCCATCCATTTGGCGTGACTACCGGGTGATAGTGCCGACCCTCACTAGGATCAGGTGAAATCTGAGTGTCAGGACCTTCCTGCATATTCAGTTCAGGTAGAGCGGCCATTGCAAATGTACTCACACTGCTTGTCGCAACAGCGCCGCCAGCAATACTGATGTTTTTTAAAAAATCACGTCTTGAGCTCATAATGATGCGTCCTGAAATAATGCGTTGTTTATAAATAGACAGGAAAAAAACACTAATATTCTAGTGCTCTTCATTGCCGCCAGCCGTGCCGGCGGCTGCACCGCCTACGTTGATTGAAGTGGGCCGGCCTATAATTGAGGCTTGAATGGCTGCGTCAGCAAGCCAGAATTGCTCGTGTGCATCGACCGCCGAAATCAGTCCAGCAATCTGCCGTCTTGAGTCGGCGAGTAATTCGAACACGCCAATGATCATGCCGTTATATTGCCAAGTATTTTCTTCGACGATAATTTCTTGCAAAGGCACGATTTCCTCTTCAAAAAATACAGCCGTGGCATGTGCAGTACGATACGCTGAGTACGATTCACGTAAAGTAGAGGCTGCATCTAAATAGGTGGCTTCCAACGTGTTGGTCAATGCCAATGTGATCGCGTTCATGGCATCGCGCTTCGGACCAAAATCAAACAACGGAAGGACAATCTCTAATTCGACTCCGGTGCCGGATTCTCTGTCACCGTCTTCTCTGATTTGTTCAGACACCACGCCTATCTCTATATCGGTAAAACTAAAAACATTACCGAGGCCTTGAGCCCTGGAAGCTGCGTTCAATGCAGCACTCGCCATTTGGACGTCTAATCGATCGTTCAAGGGAACTAGGCTCACATTTTCGACCGACAATGGCTCATCAGGTACCGATGGCAATTCTGTAGGTAAGGATAATCGAGCACTTTGCTCTTCATTTAGACCGAGTACTCGTATCAGAGCTTCACGAGCGGCCAAGGCACTATGGCTGGCAGCGCTTAGCTGGGTCGCAGCATCAATGTAGAAAGATTGTTGTCGGGCTCGGTCAAGTCGATTGAAGTTACCTGCTTCCTCCATAAGTAACGCTAGTTCCGCACTCGCTTCTGCACTTTCGAATAATTGCTGCGAGACGATGAAGCGTTGTTGCATGGAAATAGCCCGTACCCACGCTTGGCGCACTTCAGTAATGTGTTGAACCACATCTGCGCTCTGTTGCAGCTGGGCAAATTCAACACGGCTCTTCGCCGCTTTCTGGCGCGCAGGCAGTCTGATAATATCCAGAAGACCGATGGTCAGGACTTGAGTCAGTTCACGCTCAGGACCTGTGGTGATGTCTTCAAGAGACAGAACGGGATTGGCAATGCGACCGGATTGTGCAGCCTGCGCGGATCTCGCCCAACTACTCGCAAGCAAGGCTTGAAAATTAGCACTGTTGGCTAATGCAACTTGTACCGCCTGTGACTGATCCAGTGTGTCATTCAATGCTGCTTCTACTATCGCATTAGCGTGCTCTTTGTCTTCTTTTGTGCGCTTGAGAATTAGTTCAGCGCTTGAAAATGCTGCCAAACTTTCCGTTGTACTCGCAAGACTCTTATCGATATTCACGGATACACAGCCACTAAGGGCGAACGCCGCTACAAGCGAAACCGACAATCTGACGGCCCGACATTGTCTTTCACCACCGTCGATCATTTGTGGCTCCCAATGTCGGTTGTGATTGATTCTGAGGTGTCAAAGTTTACTTTTACTTTTACTTCTTGATCTTTCATCGTTTCAGAATCTTTCATCGTTTCGGGATCACCCGCCTTCTCTGCATCTTCCATTACCTCGGATTCCGGCCTTTCCCGCGTGTAAACACTCCAGCCACCAATCTCGCCGACATTGTCGTTCACCTTTTTCCAGTCGGATCCCTCGACGTTGAGGTATTCGTATTTTTTCACCTTATCTAATGGGGAGACAAATTCTGGAACCAGTGGAACTGGCTTGACCTCGGCTTGGCTAGCTGGCTCTTCCGTGAGTTCCAGATCGGGTTTGTGTGCAGCCCAGGAGAGTGAAATAGTCATGAGCAAGGTGGCAAAAATGGCTACGACGACCCGTGCATGCGCATGGCATAACCTCCTCTCAACACAGTGCATAAAGGGCCTCTTATTCAGTATTTTAATTTTCTATAAACCGAGTGTAGAATTTGCTAACTATTGAGCCAACGCCAAGTTAATATTACGTACGGTGGTTTATCGGAAAGGTCTGCGCGATTTTAATGGGTTCAGATGACAATCAGCGGTCACTGCGATGACAAAAAAGTAATCAGCGATAGCCATATAACAGTGACAATAGGCCCATGAGAATCTTAGTTGTCGATGACGAGGAAAAACTCGCTGAATATCTGCGCAAAGGCCTAACAGAGGAAGGCTTTGCTGTGGATGTTGCCCATGACGGAATTGAGGGGCTTCATCAGGCGCTGAACGTAGACTTTGATGCCATAGTTTTGGATCGAATGCTGCCGGGGCTCGACGGACTGGCACTGCTTCAAGCTTTACGCAGCAAAAAGACGACGCCGGTGATTATGCTCACAGCCGTCGGCGGTGTGGACGATCGAGTTACCGGTTTAACTGCTGGAGCCGAAGACTACCTGGTCAAACCTTTCGCCTTCTCAGAATTAGTGGCGAGGATACATGTGTTGATTCGGAGCAAACAACCCGCTAAAAACACCATAGCCGAACCAACCTCACTTGCATTGCATGATTTGGAACTGGATCTGATACGGCGAAAGGCCACGCGCTGCGGACAAGCACTGAGCCTGACGGTTAAGGAATTCAATCTGCTAACACTACTACTGCGCCGCCAAGGACAAATTTTATCCAGAACCACTATCGCTGAACAGGTCTGGGACATGAATTTTGATAGTGGTACGAATGTAGTGGAGGTAGCTATCCGTAGACTACGAACAAAAATGGATGTCCCGTTTGATACTGCACTGCTTCATACCGAACGTGGCATGGGTTATGTGCTGGAGCAACGCACCTAGTGCCACACAATAAAGCACCAGGTTCTTTGGGCCGCCGCTTGTCGATGTTGCTGGCACTGCAGACCCTTTTTGGACTGTCCATAGTCACCATCATTGTCTACTATGTTATCAGCTCGCATCTGTCGGATAGACGAGACGATTCGATTGCCGAGAAACAAGCCTTGGTACACCATCTGGTTTCTGAAACGCAAACGAACAGTGATCTTGATGTGTTAAAACACAGTCTGGATGATTTCCTCACAGGCCACCATGAGCTGGCATTGACGATCATTGATGAAGCGGGAACTACGTTCTATGAGAGTGATCCCCCCATGCCTGCCGATGCAATAAAGAAAACACTGGCGTTTACTATCCGCTCGCTTAACGATTCGGCGTTAGTCACAACGGCGACGCTTACACACGACGGTCATGCGGACAACGAGTTGCTACAACATTTAGGCATCACTTTAATTGCCGTGACGTTGCTAGGCACTCTGGTAGTGTCAGGCGGAGTCTATTGCTTAGTACGCAGAGAGTTGAAACCTGTTGATGATCTAGCAACCCAGGCGGCCTCCTTAAGCGTACGTTCGCTCAACGACCAGCTTGATGGCACCGCACAATCTTCTGAACTGCAACCACTTGTTGAACAGTTCAACGCGCTCTTGCAGCGTCTAGCCGAATCCTACCGACGTTTGGAAAGTTTCAATGCCGATGTTGCGCACGAACTCAACACACCGTTAACTACTCTAATTACCAGTACAGAATTAGCCCTACGAAAGCCTCATCAATCAGAAGGGCTGATCGACCTTTTGGGCTCCAACTTGGAAGAGCTTCACCGCTTATCAGGTATTGTGCGTGACATGCTCTTTCTCTCGCAGGCAGAACGCGGAAGTCGAGCTCGCTGTGTGCCCGTGACCAGTCTCGCCTCGCTAGCAGCAGAGGTCGCCGAGTATCATGAAGCTCCTTTGGAAGAGGCCAGTCTGCTCGTTGGAATTACAGGCGATGCTACTGGCGAGTTCGATACGCAGCTACTCAAACGTGCGTTGTCAAACTTGCTTGGCAATGCCATCACCCACGCCACGAGTGGCACCTCCATCGAGATCAGCATCGCGAAGATTGGCGATAAACTGGTGGTGATTGCGGTATCCAACAAGGGCGACGGTATCCCTGAGGACAAGCTTGGCCGTATTTTCGAACGCTTTTATCGAGCGGATTCCGCCCGAAGCGGCGCTGATATGCATCATGGGCTGGGTTTGTCGATCGTTGCCGGCATCGCTCAAATGCATTCAGGTCAGGCTTTCGCTGAATCAGCTTCTCAGATTACCCGTATCGGCATGACACTGCCAATATCCGCCAAAAATCAACAGACGCTTACAAGCAACTCTGGCGATTCTCAAACACACAGCGACCCAGCATCGTCGACAACCCACTTTGGATATGAACTTGTGAGATAGGCGGCACACCGGCCAACTTGGACAAAATGCCGGAAACTACGGGCAACAAAGAGCGTTACACCTTGCGAAATGTAAGGGAAGAAACAGAGTGATTGACATTCCAGTCACTGGAACCCTCATGATGACCAAACATGTTGTGATCATCGGGTAGATATCGACCATGCAAGTAAACGAATCACTAACCCTAGCGATAGAGGGTATGAGCTGCGCATCCTGTGTTTCTCGTGTGGAGAAGACATTGCTCGGGGTGGAGGGAGTCACAAGCGCGTCTATCAATCTGGCACAGGAAACTGCCTTGATCACCTTTGGTGAACGGCAGCCAGTGATATCAACGTTGGTTACAGCGCTGTCTAAGGCCGGCTATCCGGCTAGAACGCAAACCGCTGTGCTTGATGTCCAAGGTATAAGTTGTGCATCGTGTATAGGTAGAATTGAAAAGACGTTACTCAATCTCAATGGTGTGATCGACGCAAGCGCAAATATGGCCACAGAATCTGCCAGTATTCGTTTTATCGATACCAAAGTTAGTGCAAATGCGATTGCCAAAGAGCTAACTCAGGCAGGCTATGCATCAAGCGTCCATAGTGACCACGGCGATACGGATACTGATCACCGTGCCAATCAAATAGCGTATCTACGACGTTCCACTATGGTGGCCGCAGCACTAGCACTACCGGTCTTTTTACTTGAGATGAGTTCGCACCTATTCCCGGCTTTTCGCGATTTTATCAGCGAAACGATGGGGCTGAAAAACAGCCACTACATACAATTTTTTTTCACATCGTTGGTTCTTTCAGGACCAGGGTTGCAGTTTTATCGCACAGGGTTCCCTGCCCTGTTCCGAGGCGCTCCCACGATGAATTCGTTAGTTGCTTTGGGAACATCGGCCGCCTATATTTTCTCTGTGGTCTCAACGTTTGCACCAACCCTGTTACCAACAGGTACAACGAACGTCTATTTTGAAGCAGCAGCAGTCATTGTGGTACTCATACTGTTTGGCCGCTATCTGGAAGCACGCGCTAAGGGTCGCACTGGTGCTGCCATTCAAAAACTGATTGGCTTAAGCGCAAAGACAGGCCGCGTAGAGCGTGGTACAGCTATCGTTGATGTGGATATCGATCAGATTATTCATGGAGACAAGGTGCATGTGCGCCCTGGTGAGAAATTCCCAGTAGACGGTATCGTGTTTGATGGACGATCCCATGTTGATGAAAGCATGATGACAGGCGAACCCATTCCTGTGGAAAAGCTAATTGATGCCCGTGTCATTGGTGGCACGATTAACGGTACGGGCGCATTGATCTATCGTGCTACTGCTGTAGGTGGCGAGACGCTCCTGGCGCAAATTGTGTCAATGGTTGAACAGGCTCAGGGTACAAAGCTGCCTATCCAGGATCTGGTTAATCGAATTAGCGCCTGGTTTGTTCCAATGGTCATTGTTCTGGCCATTATCACCATGGCTGTCTGGTTTTTCGTTGGACCCGATCCGTCGCTGAGCTACGCGCTCGTGGCAGGTGTATCCGTACTGATCATTGCGTGCCCTTGCGCCATGGGTTTAGCGACACCAACATCAATTATGGTAGGTACAGGTAAGGCCGCAGAGCTGGGTGTATTGTTTCGTCAGGGAGATGCTTTGCAACGATTACAAGGGGTTAGCATTGTCGCTATCGACAAGACAGGTACGCTGACACAAGGACGTCCAGAACTCACTCACTTGGAATTGACCAATGGATTCAAAGAGGAAGAAGTATTACCCATAATTGCGGCTGTAGAGGCTTTATCTGAGCATCCGATTAGCGATGCTATTGTGCGTGCAGCCACCCTAAGAGATCTGCGAACACTGAGGGCAGATAGTTTCTTATCGCATACCGGCTATGGCGTACAGGCGCTTGTAGACGATCGTAGCGTGCTCATCGGTTCTGATCGATTAATGATTCGTGAAAACATCACCATTGAAAAATTCAAGGAACAAGGTGAAGCTCTTGCAACAAAGGGAATAACGCCGCTCTATGCTGCTATTGATGGTCAGATCGCTGCCGTAATCGGTGTTACAGATCCGATAAAAGAGAGCTCGTATGCAGCAATAAAAACCCTACGAAATTTACGATTGTCACCTGTTATGATTTCAGGTGATAACCCGCTCACGGCTCGCAGGGTTGCAGATCAGCTAGGCATAGATCAAGTCATAGCTGGCGTACTACCTGATGGGAAAGTTAGTGCAATACAGAGCCTACAAACAGAAAACAGTCTGGTGGCTTTTGTCGGTGATGGCATTAACGATGCGCCAGCACTGGCATCTGCTGATGTGGGTATAGCCATTGGTACTGGCACAGATGTCGCCATTGAGGCCGCTGATGTCGTGCTAATGTCAGGAGATGTTACCGGTGTGGTCAGTGCGTTTCAGGTCAGCCAGCAAACGATGCGCAATATCCGGCAGAATCTGTTTTGGGCGTTTGCGTATAACATCCTGCTAATACCGATAGCGGCTGGTGTACTGTACCCCGTAAACGGCACTGTTTTATCACCCATGTTGGCCGCAATCGCTATGTCATTATCCAGTGTCTTTGTATTATCAAATGCCCTGAGATTGCGATGGATGAAATCTCAGATAGGCGCGCCTCATAGTGAGGGTACGAGTCAATCACGCATCTCCAAGGCAACCTGATAGGGAGCAACACAATGAATATAAAACACGCCGCTCTCGACTCAGGCTTACCGGTTAAAACAATTCGCTACTATGACGAAATAGGCCTTATTAACCCGGCTAGAGATCACAACGGGTATCGGGATTTCCAAGATTCTGATTTACACAAACTGACCTTCGTTGCCCAGGCCCGCTCATTGGGCTTTACGATAGAGGACTGCCGAACCTTGCTGGCACTGTATGAAGATGATGCTCGCGAGAGTGCCGATGTAAAGCGTATTGCCAAACAACACCTAACACAGATTCAGGCAAAAATTGCCAAGCTCAACACCATGAGCGATACCCTGTCACATTTGATTAATGAATGCGCTGGTGATGGAAGGCCTGATTGTCCTATTCTGGATAATTTTGGTAAAAGTGGTAATAAGGGAAACGCTCCTAAATAAGGAAAATTCACTCAATAGTTATATAAATTTTTTGTCGGTTGTGTCTCAAAAAATTGGTATATTGCTCGTAAGCTAGTGTGAATGACGCTGTAAACTGAACCGAAGTTGACCTAATTAAATGTATAGCTACTCAAGATTCGGTGAGTCCGCTTTATAAGCAAGGCAAACTGCCAATGGAAATATGGCTTTCAACGAAGACTAAAGCGTCGCTTCCAATACGGCGACTAACGCGACTTATTCTAGCTGGCGTAGCTCTTGTCTTAGGGCTATCAAGCTTAGCGATGTCTCAACAGACACCTTCTTGCCCTGAAGACTTTGAGGTCGCTAACCCGCCGTTCGCAGACGTTGGAGAACCACCAAACGTATCGACGTGGAAGAAGCTTTCACAACTCCCAACGAGTTGTCAGATCGATATTCAGTATCCGGCGAAATTGACAGTGGCTTTATCCAGCCTTTTCGAACATGAAGGCACTATCGAGGATCTTGCACAGCGTCTTGGTGCGATATCAAAGACAAAAAATCTGCGCTATTGGTCAGTTTCCAATGAAAAATGGCGGCGGCTAATCTCTAACGCATACGCACTAGAATCTGCTAACACGAAATCAGCGAGAACAGACTTCACCGCACAGGAATTGCTAGGTGGAAATACGTGGTTTTTTGCGCAAAACGACACGAGCACATGGGGGCTCAATCGGTTTAGCCTAAAGATAGTGGACTCGTCACCTGATCACCTCATTTTAGAGAGCAGCAACACGTCACGTTTGCGCTTAGGGCCCGTCACTCTATTTAATCCGGGCGATGCGCAAACTGTATTGTTTCTTCAACGGTTTGAAGGTACTGTTTGGCAATATTTCAGTCTGTCAGTTATCAAAAAAAGTGGACTACCTCTAACCACTAAATCTGTGATTAACAGGCAAGCGGCCTTCTACCGTTTGCTGATCGGGCAGGCACCAAATGCTGGGCCGCCGCTGGCGCCTTAACTACCACAACCACCAATGGTGACCATTACAGCTTTGGTGTCTTTGTACAAGCTACCATCGCTCATTTTTGCAATCGCAACCACATCCTGACTTCTGGCCAAGCGCATGCGTGTTGCTCCTGAAGCTTTGCCGCTAATCGGGCTGAATTTCATAGAGACAACTTCTGGGTCAGGATTGTCAGTGGTAAATATCATCACCGCCTCAACAAAATCATTCTCGTTCATTGGGCTTTCAACAAAAAAGCTGACAGGCACGCTAAAGCCATTTTCTGCAACTTCTGGCAA
>JALZWO010000026.1 GCA_023300375.1 Granulosicoccus sp.
TTCAAGCATATCAAAAGCGGGTTGCTCTTCTCTTCAGCAACGCTGAAAATTCCTCTTAGCCTGATAGGCATGGAGACGGTTAAGCTAAAGCTTATCTACATGTATGCATCGCTCTGGATAGGACTGATTTTGTTGGTAAGCGTTAACATCGAGCTGCTTCTAAAATCACTCGACACGCTTTTTACAGGTAACGAATACCCCACTTCTGCATCACCATCTGCAGACCCTACACCGTCAGGAGCCGACTGATGCTGGTGTGGTTTCTTCCATTATTTTTACTGTTTCTTTTTCTCGGCTTACCTGTTTTTTTTGGCATGCTCGCAGCACCTGGCATCATGCTATTTATCAATGGTCAGGAGCGTGATCTCGCCTTGTTGTATAGAAATGTTTACAACGGTATGGATAGCTTTCCATTAATGGCAGTGCCGTTTTTCATGTTGGCGGGTGAGCTGATGAACAAAGGCGGCATTACTATGCGCCTGGTTGCATTCTCACAAACAATGATGGGACATTTGCGAGGTGGACTAGCGCATGTGAATATACTTTCGTCTATGTTGTTTGCTGGCCTATCCGGTTCGGCGGTTGCAGATACATCGGCTCTGGGTTCTATGCTCATACCTGCAATGGAAAAACAAGGGTATACACGTCGCTTTGCTGCAGCCATAACCGCTGCCAGCTCAGTAATCGGGCCCATTATTCCACCTTCAGGAATCATGATTATCTACGCCTATGTTATGGGCGAAAGTGTTGCCGCTCTGTTCCTCGCAGGTATTGTTCCCGGTATTCTGGTGGGTCTAGGCTTGATGGGCGTAGTGGCATTGTTGGCCAACCGTTACAACATGCCAGCTGCTACCAAGAAAGCGACATGGGGTGAAAAAGGGCGCGCGGCTGGTAACGCCTTCTTTCCGCTTCTGACACCTGTCATCATTCTAGGTGGAATACTACTCGGTGTATTCACCCCCACAGAAGCTGCTGCAATAGCCGTTGCTTATGCGCTTTTCATTGGATTGTTTGTGCTCAGAACGCTCAAATTTAGCGATTTACCGACCATTCTCTCCAAAGCGGCGTTAAGCTCAAGCGTAGTTTTGTTGTTGGTGGGTTCAGCCATGGCGTTCAAAACCGTAGTCAGCTTGAGCCACACGCCCGAAATTCTGGCAGCTTTTATACTGGGCCTTAGCGACAACGCTTACATCTTGTTATTTCTGATCAACATACTGTTGTTTATTGTGGGTATGTTTTTAGATGCTGGGCCAGCCATCATCATACTCGGTCCTATTTTGGGCCCGATATTCACTGACCTAGGCGTTCATCCCGTGCATTTCGCCATCATCATGTCGGTGAATTTAACGGTGGGTTTGGCCACACCACCCATGGGGTTGGTTCTGTTTGTCGCATCATCAGTTTCTGGCGAAAAAGTGCAAACAATCGCCAAAGCTATTTTGCCTTTTCTGGCAGTTGAGATAGTGGTTATTTTCCTGATTACTTATTTCCCTGCCATTTCAATGACCATTCCTAGGCTTACCGGGTTTGTTCAATAGTGTAAAAAATGCTATACGCATAGTTCGAAATAAAAATCATCAAAAGAGAGGCATCTTATGAAAGTAATCAAACCAGTACTGCTGTTTTCAGCAGCCCTTCTGGCGGCAACATCATTTGTAGCCAGTGCTGCAGACATCACGCTGCGAGCCACTGCTAACTCCAACGAAAATGATGAAGATTACGACGGTTTAGTCGTTTTCAAAAACCACGTAGAAGCTGCGTCAAATGGCGCAATCGAAGTTGAGTTGTTCATCGGAACCCAGCTGTGCTCAAAAGGTGCCGAATGTTTACAAGGCGTGGCTGATGGTTCCATTGATATCTACATATCAACATCTGGCGGTGCTGCCGGTATCTTCCCTTACGTACAGGTACTAGACCTTCCCTACCTGATGGCAAACGACCGTGTTGCTGAAAGTGTGTTGTCTGGCGATTTCACACGCACCATGCGCTCAATGGCATTAGAGAGCTCTAGTGACCAGATTCGTCTAATGACTATTGGCAACACCGGTGGTTGGAGAAATTTTGCTAACACCAAGCGTCGTGTTGCAAGCCCAGCTGACATGGAAGGCTTGAAGATAAGAACAGTAGTTGCTGATCTGCCACAGGAGCTTGTTAAAGCTCTAGGTGCATCACCAACACCTATTCCTTGGCCTGAGCTATTCACCTCTTTCCAAACAGGCGTTGTTGAAGGTTCTAAAAACGGTATCACAGACATTATGGGCATGAAGTTTCCTGATGCTGGCTTACAGTACGTTACTCTCGATGGCCATGCTTACATGGGTGCCCTTTGGTGGATGAATAACGATCAGTTCATGGGTATGGACGAAGAGCTACGACAAGTAGTTGTTGATGGTTTTGCAGCTTTGCAACAAGCAACTTTTGCATCTCCCAAGCGCAAGTCTATTGCAGCCTATGAAGAGTTTGTTGCCGGTGGTGGAGATTTGTATGTACCCACTCCAGACGAGAAGGCAGCGTTCAAAGAAGCGGCTGCACCGGTATACGATTGGTTTAAAGAAAACGTAGAGGGCGGACCAGAAATTTTTGATGCCCTGACCAGTGCTGTTGCAGACACTGAAAAAGCATTGATGGACGCTAACGCCAAAGATCTTCAATAATTTAGCGTCTTAGCAAACTGTGGGTAACGGGCATGAGTTGTCAGCATTCATGCCCGTCATCGACCGCCTCACTCCAGTGGATAAATCCAGGATTTATAGTCATCGATTAAACTATGCGCATGCTCAATTTGCGATTCGGTCATTTTTTTAACCACCTCCTCTTGGCTTATCGCCGCATCAGGATCACCACCAATAGCGGACAGCACATACCACGTGTAGGCACGCACCAAGTCGGGCGCCTCTATGCCGCGCCCCACTTCAAAGTACCAGCCAATTCCCGACTGCGCACCCGGATGCCCTTTAAGTGCTGCCCTTTGATACCACTCAAAAGCACGCACATCATCTCGCTTTACACCCAGACCCATTGCGTACATCACACCAATCAACTCTTCAGCCTCGGCGTTACCAGAGCGAGCTGCCGGTTGCAACGCTTGCATAGCAGATTCAAAATCTCCCGCCTCCATCAAATCTCGAGCCACTTCAAGGTCAGCCCAAACAGGCGAACTACCAATCACTATTGCAATAACAACCACAAGTTGTTTGAATTTCTTCAATCTGCTATCCACCCTAAAGTTGTTCGACCTAAATTATCCATCAGCGTGTGGCTGCTTGGTGCTTTTGCAAGCCTGCCGATTGTCAATGTCGCTTACGCAATCGAATTACCTGATCGCCTAGGTGAAGACGATTTCGTTGTCCAAAGCGAACAACAGGTTAAGTTAGGTCAATTGCTGTTCTATGACAAGATTCTATCTGGAAATAAAAATATTTCCTGCGCTACTTGCCATCATCCTAAACACTTTGGTGGAGATGGCTTATCGCTAGGAATTGGTGAAGGTGGAACTGGCATAGGCCCTGAGCGTTTAGCTGGTGAAGGCGCTTCGCGTATAAAACGGCGTATTCCAAGACACGCCCCATCACTGTGGAATTTAGGGGCTAAAGAGGTGAACATCCTGTTTCATGATGGACGTTTAAGTCTCTCAGATGACTATGGCAATGGTTTTAACTCACCCGCAGCGGAGCGTCTACCCTCTGGCTTATCGGGGTTGTTAGCAGCACAAGCTCTATTTCCACTAGCGTCACGCTTTGAGATGGCGGGTGACCCTGAGGAGAACTCGGTGGCACGCGCAGCATTTGATCGCATTGATCATGTCTGGCCCATTATTACCCAGCGTGTTCAAGCAATACAAGGCTATGAAAAACACTTTGTGGAGGCATTCGAGCACGTCAGTAAAGCTGGAGATATCAGTATTGTCGATATTGCTAACGCACTGGCAGCCTTCCAGGCTGTTGAATGGCAATCGTATGATTCCAGGTTTGATCAATATCTTGCCGGTAAACGTGACGCTTTAGACGAACATGAAGCACGCGGCATGCAACTGTTTTACGGTGAAGCGAGTTGCGGTGAATGTCACTCCGGCAAGCTATTAACCGACCAGAAATTCCATGCACTGCAGCTACCTGTATTTGGCCCTGGGCGTACTCGTTCACATGACCCTATGCCCAGAGACACAGGTAGGCTCTCTGAAAGCGATGCGATAGAAGATAGTTATCGGTTTCGCACACCGTCGTTACGCAACGTGGAACTCACCTCGCCTTATGGACATAACGGGGCCTACCGTTCGCTTGCAAAGATGATTAAGCACCATGTAGATCCTGACGCAGCCAACGCTAGCTGGAGACTCTCCGATGCCAAACTTCCAGATATAGACTGGATAAACCCTACTGACTTTATCATCACGCAGGATAAGCGCGAAATGGCACGCTACCGACACTACAGCGATGTGCAAATACGGGCGCTTAGTGATCAACAAGTAGATTCACTAGTTGCATTTCTGCAAACGCTAACAGGGCAAGGAGCTGAAAACACGCCGCTGGGTATACCCGAGACTGTACCTAGTGGACTGCCCGTTGATGAATAAATTGACTCAACCCAGTAACTACTTATTAGCCTAGCCAACAGCTATAACTGCTGACTTTTTTCAATAGCTGCGATGGCAGAACGCGCCGCGACCACCAGAGCTTCAGGCAGCGCTGAGTGAATATGAATCAACTGGGTGATTTTGCGAATGTCATTATCTAAATGCATCAGGATCATGATTTGATGGATCATCGTGGATGCTTCAGGACCAATAAGATGGCACCCTAGCGCCTCGTAAGTTGATGCGTCGACGATCAGCTTAGTACGAGGGTATGTTAGGCGGGTAGACAGCGCTCGAGCGCTAAGGGTCCAATCCTCTATGACTGCCACGTGGGGGCGGCCAGTATCGGCGCTTTGGCCTCTGCTGGCAGCAGTCGATCGTCGATCACCATAACGGTGGTCTGCACGCCTACAGCATCAAAAAAATTGGCTAGCTCCACTGCAATAAAACCACCGCCTACCACAGTGATGGACTTTGGTACCTCGCCTTTCAACGGGAACAAATCGTCACTGGTCTAAATAGGCAAGTTCAGGAAAGGGCCTGTGCGAGGTCGGCTACCGGTAGCAATGACGATCTCAGGTGCAGTCAGTTGTTCGCCATTGACCTGAACCACGTGATCAGACACAAAGGCACCATGGCCACGATACAACGTAAGCATATCGGGTGTGCCTAGACTCGTAACAGGCATCCACAAGCGCAGACCAGTCGTTTGTGTCGCGGATCATACGGGCGACATCCACGGATTTGATCTCAGCATCGATAAAATGTGTGAAGGACTCACGAACCCTACGAGCCACCTCTGCAAAACCAATCAGCAGTTTTGACGGAACGCAGCCGCGGTTTGGGCAGGAGCCGCCCAGTTTGTCATGTTCAAGGAGAGCCACCGATTTTCCGGTTGCTGCCACTGCAACCGCTAAGTTGGAGGCTCACCCACCACCGATAACGATCAGATCGTAAGTTTTCATTGCGTGTGTTATCCGAATAAAAAAAACGAATCGCCAGGATATATATCAAAGTTTACGTTTGATACGAGATTTGAAAACTACATGCCGCCCCTACAACGCTGAAAGCGCTTGGTTTAAGTCAAACCACAAATCATCTGGGTCTTCTATACCAACGGCCAGTCGTAATAAATTTTCAGGCAATTGTGTTTCGGGAGGTTCTACGCTGTGGCGATGTTCAATCAGGGTTTCAACACCGCCAAGTGAGGTTCCACTCACAATCAGACGCAAGGCGCCAGCTACTGCCAGCGCTTTCTTTTTGCCTCCCACTACTTCAAATGACAGCAAGCTACCAAAGCCTCCGTGCATCTGTTGCTTACTGAGTTCATGTGCAGGGTGAGATGCTAACCCAGGATACAACACACGAGACACAGCAGGATGCGCTTCCAGTTGTTCAGCTATGCGCCCAGCGGTGTTCGCAGCACGTTCAACGCGTAAATAAAGGGTGCGTAAACCACGCTGCAATAACCAGGCTTCAAAAGATCCGGGCAAGGCCCCCGCGCCTTGGCGCTCTTGTTTAATCAGTTTCCACGCTGCCGAATTGGCATCGGCGGTAATCAGTGCACCTGCCAAAACGTCACTGTGTCCGTTTAATGATTTGGTGGCTGAATGCATCACGATGTGTGCGCCCAATTCCAATGGGCGTGTGAATACAGGGGTGGCGGTTGTGTTATCAACTACCAATAACGCACCCGCTTTGTTGGCCACATCAGCCGCAGCCGAAATGTCGGTCACGCTCATCATGGGGTTGGACGGTGTTTCCACCCAAATCAATGAGGTTTTTGCGTGATCGACTAATGCATCTTCTAAGCTGCTTATGCTGGCTGGATCGTATTCACTGATGAGGATACCTACTCGTTCGCAGTAGGTTCGAGCCCAAGACAGCACTCCCCAATACATTGAATCGGGAATAACTACATGGGCCCCTGTAGGCAGCGTATAAAAAACGCTAGCAACCGCTGCCATCCCTGAAGCGAACAACGCACATTCTTCACCGTGTTCCAACTCTGCAATTACGCGCTCAGCGGTTAAGAAAGTGGGATTACAATCTCGGGTATAGATGTTGGCAGAATTAATCGGTTGGTACCGATCGTCACGTGCAAACGTTGTGGATGGATGAATGGGTGGGACAATGGCCCCAGTTGCCATGTCTAGAAAATCGTCAGCTTTCGCAACCAACGTGGACGGATGATTTTTGTGTGCACTCATGT
>JALZWO010000027.1 GCA_023300375.1 Granulosicoccus sp.
ATAACAGTTAGGTGATTATTCACCCGTGCTATCGGCTTAAGTGACACGTCACGTAAAGCCAAAAGGAAAGCCCTCTTTATGAGGGTTTTTTTTTGCTCTAAAGCTTTGTTTTAGTTGTCAGCGGCGTCTATCTGCACTAATTTTGAAACACTAATTAAGCAAAACGGCAACTGGGTCACAGCCATGTAACGTTAAGCTTTTCATTTGTCGTGCTCGATTTCGAATTAAGGGCACACGCTTTGCTCCACTGGGTATGAGGTCACGGTAGGAGCCGAGATGAACAACGCTATAGACACAAATAAACTGCTGGTTCAGTTGCGCGACATGGCGCAGAGTGCGGGTATCCCGCCTTCTGAGGCCGTTGGCTCTAATGAACAGCCGATGACAGATCAGATCGACTTTTCCAACATGCTGCAAAACTCCTTGCAGGCGGTCAATACTCGTAGTGTTGAATCGCGTGAGTTGCGTGCATCGTTTGAAGCAGGCAACCCAAACGTGGAACTTGCTGATGTCATGATCGCCGCTCAGAAGGCACGCATCTCCTTTGAAGCCTTGACTCAAGTTCGTAACAAAATGGTCAACGCGTATCAGGAAATTATGAGGATGCCGTTGTAAATGTCATTCGCCACCCCTAATAGATTTATCCGGACTAATAATCACTAATGAGTGATATTCAAGTAGCTAATCAACAGGCGCAAGTGAGTCCTGTCATTGCCGCCATAGGGCGCGGTTTAGTGGCACCGCAATTAAGCGCTTTGCTGATTGTTGCCGCTGCATTGACCTTAGGTGTCGGACTAATTCTATGGGGAATGAAGCCTAATTTTGTACCTGTTGGTGAGCAAGGCGGTCGAGAGGATGCATTACAAATTATAGAAATGCTCACTGCCCAACAAATTGAATACAAGCTTGACCCAACTACTGGTCTGGTTCTTGTGCCTAGTGATCAGGCCTCCCAGGTTCAAATGAGTATGGCCGCGGCTGGATTCAGTGCGGCTACCCAATCAATGGGACTAGAATTACTACAAGAACAACCGGCTTTGGGTACCAGTCATTTTAATGAAAATGCGCGGTATCAGCATGCACTTGAAACCGAATTGTCTCGAACCATCAGTAGCATGAGAAATGTTGAGTCAGCTCGTGTTCATCTAGCCATACCAAAACAATCAGTTTTTGTACGTGACCGTGAACAGGCTTCAGCCTCTGTCATGATCAAAGCGCAATCTGGTCGAAGTGTTGAAAGTGAACAAGTCAATGCTGTTGTCAATTTAGTTGCTTCAAGTATCGCCTACCTAGATAGTGCCCAAGTCACTGTGGTGGATCAATGGGGACGTTTACTATCAACCGGCGACGACTCCAGTGGTGGAGCAACTCGCGATCAATTCGATTATTCACGTAAGCTTGAAAAGCTCTATTCCGATCGAATAGAAAAGTTGCTTACGCCTATTGTCGGTGCGGGTAGCATTCGGGCCATCGTAACCGCTGATGTGGATTTCAGCACCAACGAGCAAACGCAAGAACTTTTTGAACCTGATGCCACCCAGCTACGAAGTGAGCAAGTTGATACGCAACTAAATCGTGGGGGAGGCGCCGTGGGTGTGCCTGGTGCATTGACTAATCAACCGCCGGGTAACGGTGTGGTTGATCCTGAAGTGCCAGGTCAGGGTAACGAGGCAGAACAGGGGATAACCAATGAGAGTGCCTCAGAAGTTAGGAACTACGAATTGGACAAAACCATTGTTCACACTAGACAATCGCAAGGTTCTATTCGGCGCTTATCAGCAGCCGTTATTATTGATGATAAGTTTGAAGTAGGTGAGGACGGTGTGCCGGTACGAACACCGCTCAGTGAAGAAGAGCTGGCAGAGTACACGGCTCTGGCAAGAGAAGCTGTTGGGTTTGATGAAGCACGCGGCGACAGTGTGGTCGTGTTTAACCGTTCGTTTCAGCCTGCGGAGGAGTTAGTGCCTGTTGAGCCACTGCCTATCTGGAAAGAGACGTGGGTATGGAATATGGTGCGTCAGTCTTTAGTTGGACTAGCTGTGCTGTTACTGGTGCTTATGGTGGTTCGTCCTGCAGCAAAGCGATTAATGCCAGCTCCTGCAAATCTAGCTCTGGCCGCTGACGGAGACAATGTCTCGGAACAAGGCACGGATAAAAGAGCCGATATGCTTCCTGGTTCAACAGCCTCATTAGACCCTCCACCAGTGGTTTATGGCGACATTTTGAATATGGCGAGAGCTATGGCAGCTGAAGATCCTAAACGCGTTGCTAAAGTGGTCAAGGACTGGGTGTCTGAAGCATAATGGCTGAAGGAGCTGCAAAATCTGATGCTTCGAAAGATTCAGCTAGTGAACAAATAGAGCTCAGCGGCTCCTCGCAAGCAGCTATTTTGTTAATGGCTTTGGGTGAAGAAGAAGCGGCAACTGTTCTCAAACACATGAAGCCTGAAGAGGTTCAAGCTGTGGGCGAAGCCATGGCTGAAATAAATGGCGTCACGCAAAGTCAGATCGGTAGCACGCTAGATCAGTTTATCAATCGTGTTCGCAATGAATCCTCGTTGGGGCTTGAATCTGCCAAGTATTTTAAATCAACGCTCACGCGTGCTCTAGGCAAAGACAAGGCAACAAGTGTCCTTGCCAAAATGAGCCCTATGGAAGATGACTCGGGTTTGAGTTCTTTGCAGTGGATGGATCCGCGAGTCGTAGCAAAGATCATTGCTAAAGAACATCCACAGATTATTGCTACTGTACTCAGTCAATTGAAATCGCAGCAAGCAGGCGCTGTACTGGATTTACTGGAAGTTGATATTCGCCCTGACATCATGATGCGAATTGTGAAGCTTGATAAAATTCATCCGGCAGCTTTGTCTGATCTCAATGAAATCATCCAAGAGCTTTTTGAGAATAATGCAACGATAGAAATATCGGGTCTCGGTGGTGTCAGTACAGTGGCTGATATTCTCAATAGCGTATCCAAAGATGCAGAAGAGGCGATACTAGGTGCTATCGAAGAAGCTGATGCTGATATCGTTGCGCAAATCAAAGAAGGTATGTTTATCTTTGAAAATCTCTTGGCTGTCACGGATAGAGATACGCAGACCTTGATGCGTGAGTTAAGTAATGAAGATCTCATTCTTGCGCTGAAGGGGGCTTCAGAAGAGATGCAGGATAAAATCTTTCGCAATATGTCTTCGCGTGCTGCGGAGCTGCTTAAAGACGATCTGGAGGCAAAGGGCCCTGTACGTTTGACTGAAGTAGAAACAGCGCAACGTACCATTTTGACTGCAGCGAAGGAAGCTGCCGAAGAGGGCAAAATTTCACTGGGTGGAAAGGGGGACGATTTTGTTTAGAGTGCTCAGTGAAGAAGAATCTAGCAAAGTGGTTAGATGGAAACCTCCCGAAATTCCAAGTGTTGCATCAGGTGCCATTTCGCAAAGCACAACGGTTACGCCATTGCTTGGCAGCGCATCACTAAAGCGCTTTGCCAGCAGTGGCGCTAGCGCTTCGCCAAGGCTTGATCTGTTGGCGGCTGGCAAGGTTATGAACGAGAATACGCCTATCGCAACCGCTTCAGCCGACATGCTTCAAACTAGCTATGATGAGGGTTATGAAAAAGGCCTTGCCGACGGTAGCAGTACTAAACAACAAAAGCATGTGAAGGAGTTGGGTGATATCTTTCTAGCGTTGAAAAATGCTGTATACACTGCAGAAGATACTGAGCTTGAACAAGAAATTATTGGATTATCCATGGATATTGCCAAGCTAGTAATCAGGCAGGAACTCAGCATAGAGCCTGCATTGATTGCTCAACTTGTAAAGGCGGGCCTACAACAATTACACACTCATAAGGCTGAAACAAGTTGTGTTTACTTACATCCCGACGATGCTGAGTGTATTCGTCGACAAGTGTCATTGCAATCAGACTTTACTCTGTCTGATGATCCATCGCTTGAGCGTGGTAGCTGTCGAATTGAATCAGGCGCCAGTATCGTCGGAGTGGGAGTGGAAGACTGGTTGCAAGGTGTTGCCGCTGAACTTGGGTTCACTGGCTACATCGCAGAAGACAATCGCAAACGTGAAAGTTCAGATTCGTTGGATTCCATAAACGCCGAAGAATAAATGACATGTCAGCACTGAAAGATAAGCTGAGTGAACGGCGCGCTAGGCTTGCTAGTAATGAATTACCCGAATTACCTGTAGAGGGGCGTCTTAGCACGCTTCGCGGGCTAACGCTGGAGGCGGTAGGCTGTCAGGCGGCTATTGGTTCACGTTGCTTGATTGACACTGACTCTGTTCAGCCTCTCGAAGCGCAAGTTGTCGGTTTTAATCGTGATAGAACACTGCTCATGCCGGCAGGCCCCATTGATGGTCTGCGCTCTCAAGCACGAGTTCGACCCATACCAGGTCAAGCTACAGCGCCTGCCGGTGATGGTCTATTGGGTCGTGTTATTGATGCACGAGGTGAGCCGATCGATAGCCTGGGACCACTGACGGTGAGTCATCGAGTTCCACTGATGGGCCAACCAGTCAATCCTTTGAGTCGCGCTGCTGTAAACATACCTTTTGATGTTGGAGTGCGAGCTATCAATGGCTTAATGACACTTGGGCGTGGACAGCGCGTGGGCTTGTTTGCGGGTTCTGGAGTGGGTAAGAGTGCCTTGTTGGGCATGATGACAAAACACAGCGAGGCGCAGGTAACTGTTATTGGACTGATCGGTGAACGTGGTCGTGAAGTGAATGATTTTGTTCGTGAGACCTTGGGTCGAGAAGGAATGGCAAACGCCATTGTCGTTGCCGTGCCAGCGGATCAGCCACCGCTTCTGCGATTGCAAGGGGCTATGTTAGCAACAGCGATAGCTGAAAGCTTTCGGGATCGGGGCAAACAGGTGTTGCTGCTTATTGATTCACTGACGCGTTTTGCGCAAGCACAACGTGAAATTGGCCTAGCTACCGGAGAGCCTCCAACTAGTAAAGGCTACCCGCCATCGGCTTTTGCTATGTTGCCACAGCTTGTTGAGCGCGCTGGTAACATGGCATCGGGTGGCTCCGTAACAGCTATTTATACGGTGTTGGCCGAGGGCGATGATCAGAACGATCCAGTGGTAGATTCAGCTCGAGCTGTTCTCGATGGGCATATTGTTCTTACTCGAGAGTTGTCAGACGCTGCGCATTACCCAGCAATTGATATTGGCGCGTCTGTTAGTCGTATACGCTCATCGGTTAACTCGACTGAACACGAATTGGTTATTAGGCGGGTTTTGAAACTTGCCGCCGCCTATCGCGCACAAGAAGAGATGCTGCGTGTAGGACTGTATAAACGAGGCAGTGATCCGGTTCTTGACGAGGCCGTTGCTTTCTGGCCTAAATTACAGCGCTTTTTACAACAGTCGATGGAAGAGAATGTCGATTTGCAGGCATGCAGAGGGCAACTTGCGGCCATGTTGGACACGTCAATAGCGGGTAAGAACTGATAGCTTATAAGTTGTGTAATCGATGCTTGTATTTATCAGTGTGAAACTGGTCTCAAGAATCATTTGCCCCTCGTGTAACGCCAACTAACTCTGCAAACCTGTTAATTTGCTGAATACATCACGTTTCTCGCCGATACCCACTATGGAAGGGATAATTCGGATGTAGAAATGAAATCGGCACAACTAGAAAAACTTGAAGTTCTCACGAGTAAGCGTGTGGATCAAACACGTCGACAGCTAGATTCTGAATCGGCCAAGTTGATGCAACTCGATAATCATTGTGCCGAATTAACGCTCGTCAATAAAGAATATCAGCGAAGCCTTGTTGGTACCCGCATTGCCCCTCAGTACCTGTCGTTACAACGTGGGTTTGTTCAAAAGTTGTCAGTCAAGATAGATCAAATTATTGGCGCTCGAGATGAGAAAGCCAAATTGGTACAGGCAATTACTGAAGAGTATGTATTTAGAACAGCTCAACACGCTGCTATAGAGATTGTTAGTAAACAAAAACTCGACGAGATTGAATCCGAACTTGCGCGTTATGAACAACAACAAATGGATGACGCTGCAAGACAACAATTTATTACATCAACCAGTTTGAAACAAGGTCAAGCCAATGACTGAGAAAAGCCCAACATTACTTTCATCGGTATTTACTCCGCAGCCGAAAGGCGTCTCGTACAATTCAGGATTGATTGGCGATCGAAACAGTGGAGCCAACAGTGATAATTCGTTTTCTCAGGAGCTCTCACGGGCAACTGGGCAGCGTCAGCCAGCACGTGATACGACTTCAGCGCCGCGTCAAGATCGTGCCGCATCATCAAATGGCCGGTCAGAAAATTCAGACCTAGCAGCTACAAGCGTCAGAGATTCTTCACAAAAACAAACAGGGACGAGTTCTGAATCCGAAAGTGCGGAAGACACATCAGCATCGCAACTTGATCAATCAACGAGCGAGAATGTGGATGATAAGAAGGTTAAAAAATCTGCTGAACCCGACAGTACAACATCTGATGCTGCTGTTGATTCTGATGAAGCTGAGCTTGAAACAAGTGTCCCCACTGATATGGTTGCTATCGGCGCATTGGTCGATACACCAGAGGTGGCAAGCTCGGTGGTGAACAGTTTGCAAGCAGATAGTGATAAACCTGCTGTATTGTCTACAGTGAAAGTAGAAGTGAAAGTGAAAGTGAAAGTGAAGGGGCTTGAAACTGGCACAGAGCTAATGCCAGCGCAATTACATGCCCGTCAGTTGCAACAAGCCAACAAAGCAGAGGCTTTGCAAGCAGAAACTATTGCTAGCGACATCACTCTGGTTGATACTCAAAAAGTCAAACCTACGGCAACTCCGCCAATTGCTGTTGCGGCTCAGATCTCATCAGCGGCGTTGCTAGCGGGCGCGTCAAAGACGCAGATTGAAGCACAATCGGTAGTCACTGCAACGACGCCTCAAGGTGATCCGGAATCAAATTCGCTAGAGCTTGAAGAAGCTAATTCGATTAACTCATTATCTGCGCAACGTCGTTTAAACCTAAGTGACACATTGACTGACGCTAAACTTCAAGCACAACAAGCTGCTGAGCAAAAGCAGGTGCTTGAAGTTGATCAAGCTCGCATAAGACAGTTGGCCCAACAACAAACACTTGCTTCAGCGAGCACCAACACCATCGTTCAAGAAACGGGAGATTCCTTGCCGGATAACATGTCTCATTCGATTGTTGGCGGCATTGTTACTGCACCTGTCATGCAACGTACCGACGGTAGCAACGCTCAACTCGCCACTGCTCCAATGAACATTCCGATTTTACATAACGATGCTGACAAAGCCATGGCGGGAAACATTCGCTGGATGGTTAATGAAAACGTGAAACAGGCTGTGGTCAATGTAACTCCTAGTGGAATGGGCCCCATTTCTGTGTCTATCGGGATCGAGAACGAACAGATGAATATCTCGATAGTTGCGGTTCAAGGCTCAACCAGAGAGGCGCTTGACTCAATGTTGCCCAGGTTAAGAGAACAGATACTAGCGCAAGGACATGATGGTGTGAAAGTTGATATCTCAGATGGGCGTAGTGAAAATTCTGGCAATGAAAACGCTCGACATGCAGCCGACTCCGAGCAAGGGGAGGGTTCAGACCAGAAGAATGCAAATCCATCAGCATCAGTGGAGCAGGCTCAAAAGAACGAAAGTAGCGCAATTGAGACTGCTGCAACTAACAACATGGAAGGTTTTTTGATGCTTGACAAAAGCGGACAGATACAGAGTGGCTACGATGTCTATGTGTAAACTATTTTTTTCGTGTGTTTATCAACGCATCATTGGTAATTGGGCATGAAGCAAAAAATTATCATTGGTGTTGTAGCATTTTTTGGCCTAGCGATTATCGTAGGCGGCAGTGTATTCGCAGCCCTGTATTTCACAGGAGCGCTTAATGACGATCCGGATATGGCAGCTGCTGAATCGATGGAAGAGATGTTGCCAGAGAATACTTATTACTACAGTATGCAGCCAGAATTTGTCGTTAATTTTCAAGGGAAATCGCGTACGAAGTTTCTGATGATTGAAATGACAGCGGCTACACATGATGAGGAGGTACTCGTTGTATTGAGTGATCATGATCCTGAATTGAGGAATGTGGTACTTGATTTGCTATCAGAGCAAGAGGCTACTCAGTTGGCAACAGCTGAGGGTAAGCAAGTTTTACGTGAATCAGCATTGAGTTTGATAAATGAAATCGTTGAGCGGCACTATGAACCTGAGAAGGTGCACGATATTTTTATAACCCGACTGGTTATGCAGTAAAAATAAACAAGGTTAAACTAAAACATGGAGAACGATAAACGCGAAGCAGTTGCGTACGATTTTGTACATCCGGGACACAAGCTTAATAGCCAATGGCCCGTGTTGGACCTTATCAGTGAGCGTATTGCAAACGAACTGGGTGCCGCTTTAACAGAGCGTCTGCAAATTCCTATCCGTGGGTCTGCTCAAGTCACAACGCGCAGCAAATATTCGCAGTGTGTATTGACCTTGGGCAAGACAGGTACGGTGCACGAAATCTCCCTGTTACCGTTGACCGGTGAGGCATGGTTTTGTATGGATATCAGTGTTGTTTCGTCCATTGTTAACAGTTATTTTGGCGGTACAGCGGAACTGGTTCCTGTCGAGCAACCGCGTAAGTTGTCGCGTACCGAATCGAGGGTGCTACAACACATAACCGAAGCAACTGTTAGAG
Source organism: Granulosicoccus sp. (assembly GCA_023300375.1). Taxonomy (GTDB): domain Bacteria; phylum Pseudomonadota; class Gammaproteobacteria; order Granulosicoccales; family Granulosicoccaceae; genus Granulosicoccus. The sequence goes on from JALZWO010000027.1 coordinate 8,707, forward strand.
CGATTACTGCAGGCTGGTCAACGATATCAAGCGTCAATACTTTGCTGGTGGGCCAGGTAGATGTTGAAAGACTCGCAAACGTAGCTCAGGAACAAATCATGGTAACTAGCAGCATGACCTTGAGCGTGGGTGATGTTGACTTGCCGTGCCAAGTCGTTTATCCCTACGAAATGCTCAGCCCGATTAGTTCACAGCTACAAAAAGAGAAGACCACACCTGTTGTAAAGCAAGATGAGCAGTTCGGTAGAGCCATGCAACGTGAATTATTGAATTGTGAGTTAGAAATTAGAGGCGTTCTCGCTGAGTCACATATCACGCTTGGTAAGCTGCTGGAATTGAAGTCTGGCGACTTTATTGCATTGCGAGATGTTCAGACAGTTTCTTTTTTAACGCAGAATATGCCACTTTTTGATGCTCGTGTAGGAAATTCAAAAGGTAAAGTTTCAGCCAGCGTTTCTCGTTGGCATCTACCGGTGAGTTCTTAATGTCATGAGTGAAGAAAACGCCGAAAAGGAATCTGAAGATGTGGAGCCAGTTGAGCCGTCTGAGACCGATATAGACGATCAAGATAGTGCTGCTGCTGAGCCCTCCGAAGCTCCGGTGGACGAGGAAGCTGCTTCGCCTGTTGCAACTCCCTCTACCAGTGAATCAGCAAATGAGCCGACTCTTGGCGATGAGGTATCTGTAACGCAGTCCACTCGCGTAAGTGCTGCGGATGGCAGCGAAATTCTCGAACCTATTGCTGATATATCCATGTTGTTGGATATTCCTGTCACTTTATCAATGGAAATTGGGCAAACAAAAATTTCTATTAGTGAATTACTCAAGCTGGGTAAGGATTCGGTCATTGAGCTACAGCGTTTAGCGCACGAGCCTCTGGATGTGTTGGTAAACGGCACTTTAGTGGCGCATGGTGAGGCAGTTGTTGTTGGTGATCGATTCGGAATCAGATTAACAGACGTTATAAGCCCACAAGAGCGATTACGTAAGTTCAGTTGATATTTTGGAACGAATCTAGCAGTAACCCTGTTATATCCAATTCCAAATAATCCGTGACTGATGTAAACCTGACCGCAGAGTCGGCAGGTATACCCTTAAGGAGAAGTCAATGTTTCCTCGTCAAGCAGGAAACTACCTGCTGGGCACCTGCCTTTTGTGGGTATTTCCGTTTCATAATATTCATGCGCAAGAATCCGCAAGGACTGTTATTAGTCCCCTTGCGACCTTGGGCAAGCTAGCTGCCGCGCTGTTAGTCGTGCTCTGCGTCTTCTGGGTGTTTGCGCGAGTCATGCGGCAGCTTCAGGGCCATCAGGCTGGTGGACTGCAACACGGATTAAAAGTGATCAGTACCCTATCGGTTGGTCAACGCGAGCGCGTGATTGTCGTAGAGGTTGGGGATGAGCAGTTGGTATTGGGTGTTACTGCAACCCAAATCAATACATTGCATGTTCTGAACACACCTTTAACAGAAGGCCGTGCTGTAGGAGATCAAACTGATTTTCGACAAAAATTGACTGCAGCTCTCAACAATCGGATAGACACGAAATGAAAGCTCCGGGCATTTTAGCTTTGTTGCTGTTCGCGTTGTTATTTGCACCCGAGATGGCCTTTGCCCAAGCTGGACTACCAGCCATTCTTATAGATAGCACTGGTGATGGGGGACAAACCTGGAGTTTGAGTCTTCAAGCGCTGGTGTTAATGACAACGCTGACTCTGCTCCCTGCGATGTTACTGTTAATGACATCGTTTACTCGCATAACCATTGTGCTTGGGATATTGCGCACCGCATTGGGCACCCAGTCGACACCCTCAAACCAAGTATTAATTGGCTTGGCCCTGTTTCTGACGTTGTTTATCATGCGTCCGGTATTCACTGAAATATATGATACTGCAGTTCAACCATTTTTAGCGGAACAGATTGATGCTCAAACCGCTATTGAGGTGGCCGCCGAGCCTTTCAGGGCATTCATGTTGCGGCAAACTCGTGATAACGATCTGAATCTGTTTTTAAATATGTCGAACTCTCCACCACCTCTGGATGTAAACGCTGTGTCTTATTGGGTGTTGCTACCTGCATTTGTCACTAGTGAGTTAAAAACCGCATTCCAGATTGGCTTTATGTTGTTTATCCCTTTTCTAATTATTGACTTGGTGGTAGCTAGTGTTCTTATGTCGATGGGTATGATGATGTTATCCCCTTTGATTATTTCTTTACCCTTTAAACTCATGTTGTTTGTTCTCGTTGATGGTTGGAATTTGGTGCTTGGTACCTTGGCAGGGAGTTTCTTCTTGTGACTCCAGATACCGTGATTGATCTGGGTCAGAGTGCGCTGACTGTAACGGTTTTGTTGGCTGCTCCGTTGTTAATAGCAGCATTGCTAACCGGACTGTTCATTGGGTTATTTCAAGCTGCGACACAAATTCAAGAACAAACTTTAAGTTTCATACCAAAATTGCTTGCAATGGTGGTCGCGTTGGTTGCTACAGGGCCTTGGTTGTTACAAACCATTCTTGACTACACTAACGACCTCATTGTTAGCACGATTCCACGCATTCTAGGTTCGTGAAGTGTCTGCTCTTACTCTAACGGCGGAGCAAATCAACGGTTGGGTTGGATTGGTCATGTGGCCAATGTTCCGTATTGCCGGTCTCTTTTCTATCATGCCAGTGCTCGGTGGAGGAGAGGTGCCTGTTCGCGTCCGGGTCGCGCTATCGCTGCTCATTACGCTCATGATCATTCCATCATTAGGTGCCATGCCGCTGGTAGATCCACTGTCAGTAGACAGTATCTTGATCTCAGTTCAGCAACTACTGATTGGTGTGGCGATGGGCCTTTTAGTACTTATTGCTTTCAATGCAGCAACTATGGCGGGTGAATCCATAGCTATCACGATGGGCCTTGGTTTTGCACTAATGAACGATCCACAAAATGGTGCGCAAGTTCCTGTGGTATCCCAGTTTTACTTAATTATGGGAACTCTGCTGTTTCTTGCGTTTGACGGGCACCATGCGATATTGATGTTACTCAATGCTAGCTTTATATTGTTGCCCATAGGTGAGTCATTGACTAACGATAGCCTTTGGATATTGGTTAGCTGGGGGGCGAGTATTTGGTATGGGGCTTTGGCTATCGCTTTACCTGCTCTGGCCGCCATGCTGACCGTCAATATCACTATGGGAATTATCACCCGCGCGGCACCGCAACTGAACCTTTTTTCTGTTGGTTTTCCCATAACTATGACGGTGGGATTTTTTGCCATTATGTTGTCGCTACCAACGTATCAGTTTTCCTTTGAAAATTTGCTGAGACTCTCACAAGACACTATCAACGAATTTCTGAGTAACTGATGGCCGGTGAAGACACAGGTGCTGAACGCACAGAAGATGCCACCCCGAAACGCATTCAAGATGCACGTAAGAAAGGGGATGTTGCACGCTCCAAAGAGCTCAATACTGTACTAATGCTACTCGCCTCTCTGGTTGGCTTTGCTTTGCTAGGAAGTACTGGTGTTAATGCCTACAAACAACTAGCGCGTAATCAATGGCGTATTGAGCGGGAGTACATCTTCACAGACACAGGTTTACTGAACAGCCTACTAGTGCCGTTTGTTGATGCAATATGGATAGCAATGCCGTTCCTTGCATTAATGTTTGTGGCTGTTTTCATTGGTCCAATGGTTATGGGGGGCTGGGTTTTTGGTTCTCTAAAATTCAGCCTGAAAAAGCTTGATCCATTCGCAGGCATGAAGCGTTTGATGGGCGTAGAGAGCGTGGCTGAGTTACTTAAATCTATTTTAAAAGTGGTTGTTCTTGGTTTTTTAGCCGTCTTTCTTTTTAGGATAAATGTTGATAATTTTCTCATTCTTGGGTCTATGCCAGTTACGCAGGCAATAAACAGCATGTTTGTCACAATGTTCGTGATCATGCTTTCACTGGTGTTGAGTCTGTCAATTGTTGCTGTGGTGGATGTTCCCTATCAGCAATGGTCATACGCCAAAAAACTGCGCATGACATTTCAGGAAGTAAAAGAAGAACAAAAGGAGCAGAACGGTAACCCGGAAGTAAAGGGCAAAATCAGACAGATGCAGCGCGAGCAGGCGAACAGAAAAATGTTACTTGATGTTCCAGACGCTGACGTGATTGTGGTTAACCCAACGCACTACTCTGTGGCTCTTCGGTACGATGATGATCTCGTGGCACCAGTTGTTGTAGCCAAGGGTGTTGATCATATGGCGCTAAAAATACGAGAAATCGCAAAACACAACAAAATTCAGGTATTCAGTGCTCCACCACTTGCACGCGCCTTATACCGACATAGCGATGTGGGTGAAACCATCCCGTCAGAACTTTATCTTGCCGTTGCCCAGATATTGGCCTATGTGCTGCAAGTGAAAGAAGCTAGCTTCAGCGAAAGACGCCAGCTGGTGGCACCTAGAAACATTGCGGTGCCTAAAACACTTGATGACCCAGATGTTGATTAACGCAGGTATCGATGAATATTCTCAACCTTAAAGGCATTATTAATAATCTACACATGACGGGGCTTGGCGCTCCGTTTTTGGTTCTACTCATGCTCGTCATGATGGTATTACCCATTCCTACGTTAGGATTGGATTTGCTGTTTACATTTAATATCGCACTTTCTTTGATTGTTCTTTTGGTTACCGTTTATTCAACGCGACCTTTGGAGTTTTCATCATTTCCGACCGTACTGCTGGTTGCGACTATGCTGCGATTGTCGTTGAACATTGCCTCAACACGTGTTGTATTGCTGGAAGGCCATACCGGCACTGCATCTGCTGGTCAGGTTATTGAGTCATTTGGTAGCTTTGTAATTGGTGGTAATTATGCGGTTGGTTTTGTGGTCTTTGCCATATTAGTCATCATTAATTTCGTGGTAGTGACAAAAGGTGCTGGTCGTGTATCTGAGGTAAGTGCTCGATTTGTTCTAGATGCTATGCCAGGTAAGCAAATGGCAATCGATGCTGATCTTAATGCTGGCCTAGTTGACCAGGACGAGGCACGTACTCGCCGTGAAGACATCGCCAAGGAGGCAGACTTCTATGGATCAATGGATGGTGCTAGTAAATTCGTAAAAGGCGATGCGATTGCTGGTCTGCTTATTCTATTTATTAATATTATTGGTGGCCTTGCGGTCGGTGTAGGACAACACGACCTTAGTTTTGCTGAGGCGGGTACTAACTACACATTGCTTACTATCGGTGATGGTCTGGTGGCGCAAATACCGTCGCTTTTGCTGTCTATGGGCACCGCAGTTATCGTTACTCGAGTGTCTTCAGCTGAAGATATGGGCGAGCAAATTTCTATTCAACTGTTTAAAGATCCTCGCGCCATCATCATTACGGCAGCGTTGATTGGTCTGTTAGGTATTGTTCCAGGTATGCCTAATCTAGTGTTTTTAAGCCTAGCCTTGATGCTTGGAGTTTATGCCTATTACTCGCGTAACTCGTTTGAGCAGAACCTTGAAACAGTTGAAGAAGTGGCCCCTGCACCTGAAAAGAAGAAAGAACTTAGTTGGGATGATGTGCAGACTGCCGACATTCTGGGTTTGGAAGTTGGCTTTGGGCTAATACCTCTGGTTGACGTACGCCAAGGCGGCAAACTCCCAGATCGAATAAAAGCTGTCCGTCGTAAACTCACTGAAGATTTAGGTTTTCTAATTCATTCTGTACATATCCGAGACAACCTTGATTTACCGCCCACTCGTTATCGCATTTCTATATTAGGTGTTACCGAAGGCGAAGCCGATCTGTACCCCGATAAAGAAATGGCGATAGGCACTGGGGTGGAGAGTAGTGCGCTGCAAGGAACAGTAACCAAAGATCCAGCGTACGGTATGGACGCGGTCTGGATTCGTGTTGATCAGCGCGATTATGCACAATCTTTAGGTTACACAGTAGTCGATCCGGGCACGGTTATAGCGACACACATGAGCAAGTTACTCACGCAACATGCGGGCAGCTTGCTTGGGCATGAAGAGGTTCAAGCATTACTCGATTCTCTCAGTAAGAGTGCTCCTCGACTCGTGGAAGATCTAGTGCCTAAAATGTTGCCGCTACCCACGGTGGTTAAAGTGTTACAGAACCTACTAGATGAAGGCATTCCTATTCGCGACATGCGCTCAATTGCCGAGACGCTTGCAGAGCAGGGCACCCATACTCAGAATGCTGAAGAGCTCACAGCCGCCGTCAGAGTCGCGTTACGTCGGCAGATAACGGGGCAACTGGCATCGTTTGAAGACACGTTACCGGTCATTACGCTTGACTCTGAACTGGAATCACTGTGTCTCAATTCTGTAAATGCTGAAACTAGTGGCGGGCTTGGCATAGAACCTGGACTGGCAGAGCGTTTGTATCAGTCACTGGCGGACAGTGTGCAGCGACAGGAAATTAATGGCGAACCAGCAGTGCTTTTGGTGAACCCCAAGCTGCGACCTTGGTTAGCAGGCATGGTTCGGCACACTATTCCGCTATTGAAGGTTTTAGCTTATAACGAAATTTCAGAAACCAAGCGATTGAAAGTTATCGCCAATATTGGTGGTGAAGCTACCGCGTAAGGCGTGTAGCGACATACGATTGACGACAATAAAAATAACAGTTTATGCAACTCCGAAGATTCACAGCTGAATCCACACCAGAAGCCTTAGCCGCTGTAAGACTAGCCTTGGGTGATGAAGCCATCATTCTTGCTAATCGTAAGATTGGCGACCAGGTGGAAATAATCGCAACCGCCCACATGGAAGATGCTCAGGCTCTGGCAAACGCCAGTGTGCCGCATCAGGTCGCACCGGTAAGGAAATCAAATCATGCATCTGAGGGCTCTAAGGCACAGCAATCTACCCACTTTGAGCAAGGACGTGCCTCGCGTGGCGCAGGCACTGCAGATTTATTGGGTGATACATCTACGTCGTTAGGCAATAGAGCCAATGATTTATTAACTATAGAGCAGTTGAAATCTGCTATTGAAGAAGTTGAAAAGCGTGTTGAATCAACACCTGATGTTCCTAATCACAGTCGGAATAGTCCGTCAACAGTTGAGAGCAGAGTCAAAAGTAGTAAAAGCAATAAGCTGCGTGAAAGTCATACGGCTTTGGGTGAACGGTTTGAATCTGTTGTCAATGAATTAAGAGCGCCTCAAGAACTAGGTAACGAGAGTGCGCTTGGTCAAGAGATGAAGAAGCTTGCTGTGGCCGTTGGCGATGTAGTTGGTGCTCATAATAGTCAACTTGTACAAATCATAGAATCACAAAACAAGCTGATCAATCAGCACTTCAAAGGATTAGAAGTCAATTTGTGGGGAAACAAAGTACCAAGCCGAAAACAACACTTGCAACAGCTACTAAGCCTTGGTTTAGGTGCTAACTTAGCCGTGCAATTAGTAGAGCGTGCTCCACCTGAGTATTCGGTTGATGAAGCATTAAGACACTCCCTAGCGTTACTTAAATCCACTTTACCAATAGGTTCAGATAAGAGTAGTACTGTGCCTGGAGTCACTATAGTCTCTGGCTCCCCAGGTGCGGGAAAAACCACAGTGCTAATGAAGTTAGCCACACAGCACGTGAAAGAATATGGCTCTGATTCAATTGTTGTGATCTGCGCGGATACGCGGCGAATTGGTGCCTTTGAAGAAGTGCAGGCTTATGGTCGCCTGTTGGGTGTTCCCACCGTGCATGCACACGATACCACTGAGTTTGAAAGCCTGATAACTGCGTTTAACCATAAGCAATTGGTACTTGTGGATCATACCCTGCCCATGGATTCAGACGCTATAGAAATACCACACAGTCTTTTAGAGTCAGCGCATGAAGATGCTGTCAGGCATCTGTTGGTTCTTTCAGCGATCTCACAATCTGCGATGGTTGACTCTCTGATTGAGCATCATTGCAAAAACAGAAGAATGCAATGTGTGCTGACTCATCTGGATGCCAATGCGCGGTTAGGCGAATTGTTTAACCCGATTATCAGTCATCACCTGCCCATTGCCTATTGGTCTGATGCTGCGAGCATACAAAAACCCTTACAAAAGGCTGACGCTTCAATTCTTATTGCTACAGCTGTTGCCATGAGTCGGCGATTGGCTCGCACAGCAGATGAAGACTGCCTGATAAGGCTCATACAGCCGACAGATAGCATGAAGTTGCCTTCGGCCCAAAGTCATGAACTACCAGAGGTAACAAGAACATGAGCGGCCTTATTCTAATTTCCATTGCTCTAACCGTGTTGGTAGGGGCGCTTTGTGTCTTGGTCTATCGACAGCAAGTAGAAAGTTTTGGCAAACAGTGTCAGCTACTAAAAATCGTTGATGAACAACGAGAGCTAGTACTTGGCATTGGGGCGGTGGTGGCAGAAATAGAACACATTTCAAAAAAACTAAGTGCGAACCAACGAAGCATGTCGGTAAAGCTTGAGCACTTGTCAACAGACATCCTACAACGTGATCTTTACCAAACCACTGATGATAGGCATCAACTTGCTATAAATAGTGCAAAACAGGGTATGGACCTATTCGAGCTAGTTCAGCTTCATGGATTAACATCTGATGAGGCAACACTCATAATGTCTTTGCACTCTCCAGATGGTCGCTTTAAACACAACGCTAGCTCAAATGTAGTTTCGGAGAAAATCTCCGAAGCGACAATGGTTTAAAACTATGGATATTGCGACTCTTTTAGGACTAATAGGCGGTATTGCCGTTATTGGATCGTCTATCGTACTCGGCGGGAGTATGGGCACGTTTCTCAACGTGCCCAGTATTGCGGTTGTGGTGGGTGGAACTTTCATGGTGACGTTAGCGCAGATTTCCCTCGCCGAATTCCTTGGTTCGTTCAAGGTGGCAGGGCGGGCGTTTAAGCACAAATCTGTTCCGCCAGCGGAATTGATCGAAGAGGCAGTTGCTCTAGCGAACACAGCCAGACGGGAAGGAATATTGGCGCTCGAAGGTAAAGAGATCGTTGATCCTTTTCTTGAGAGTGGAATTAAACTGTGCATAGATGGCCATGCTGCAGAGATCGTGCAAAAGATGCTATCCAAGGATATTAACCTAGAGCTGGAACGTCAGAACACGGGCATCACAATGTTCAAATCTATTGGTCAGGCAGCACCAGCGATGGGCATGATTGGTACCCTTATTGGTTTGGTACAGATGTTGGCAAACATGGACGACCCTAAGTCAATTGGTCCGGCCATGGCTGTGGCGCTTTTAACAACACTCTACGGTGCTGTCATTGCCAACGCCGTTGCCCTGCCCATTGCAGCCAAGCTCAAGGCTATCAGTAACACTGAGCGGTTGAATAAGTTGCTTATTCTTGAATCCATCTCTGGTATTCAGGATGGAGTTAATCCAAGGGTCTTGCAACAAATACTAACTACTTACTTACCTGAAAGTATGCGCGAAGAAGCACTTAATGCAGGAAAGTAGAGCATGAGCGAAGAAACAGAATGCGAAGAATGCGAAGAGGGCCTGCCGGAATGGCTTGCCACCTTCGCGGATCTCATGTCGCTTCTCATGTGCTTTTTCGTATTGCTCCTGTCGTTTTCGGAGATGGATCTCCAGAAATACAAGCAAGTAGCAGGTTCAATGAAATCGGCATTTGGAATTCAAAAACAGGTAGAAGCAGACGCTATTCCACGAGGAACATCGGTCATCAAGCAAGAGTTTAGTCCGGGTACGCCTGACCCTACAGTGATGAAAATTGTGAATCAAAAATCGGAAGATGATTCGCGACCAGAGCTGCGTACTATGGACCCACTTCCTGTGGATGTTAGTGAGTTGGAAGAACTCATCAGTAGAACCTTAGAAGATGAGATTGAAGCTGAGGTTCTTGAAGTTATCGCGTACTCCGAAGGAGTTATGATCAGGGTCCGTGAATCGGATGCGTTTCCGTCGGGAAGTGCTGAGCTGCAATCGGGATTTATTCCTGTACTGAAAAAGCTGCAGGAACTACTAAGTGATACCGAGGGCCGGATTATTGTTGCTGGGCACACAGATAACGTGCCCATTAAAACTCTTACCTACCCATCGAATTGGGTTCTTTCAGCAGCTCGCGCCGCCTCGGTTGTTCACTACCTGGCTGAAACCAGATTTACAGATCCGGGGCGTATCGAGATACGAGCTTTTGCCGATACGCAGCCAATAGCGCCAAACGATAGTATTGCTAATAGAGCTAAAAACCGGCGTATAGAGATTAACTTAGTATCCTTGGAGCCCTAAGCAGATGTCTGCCATAAAACCAATCGATAGTGATGACAGCAATAATCGAAGAGAATCTTTTCGAATTGATGACACGGTAGAGCTTAAAATTCGTGTGTTGGATGAGGAATCATTACAAAATATTTCAGCTGATTTCGATGCGTTCAGATTGCGTTATGGCCTCAAATCGCATATGCAAAATCAAAGAAATGTCCGTAAGCCCCAACTCATTCGAATTAGAAAAACACATCCTGATGTAGCAGAATATTTGGAAGGCTTAGAGTTGCAGTTTACACAGCTAGCTGAAAGGTTGGATCAATCTAGCGATGTGTCGGGTGGGTGTACTACAATTACGTGCTGTGCGAATCTTTCAAGTGAGGGTATCCAGTTTGTTTCAGATCACCCTCCATTGCAGGGCCAGCACTTAGAAATTTCAATGGAACTCAGTACTTCTAACACGCAAGTGGTGATGTTGGGAGAAGTATTGCGTGTGGAGGCCCAGGAAGATGACAGGTTTACTGTTAGCGTAGCTTACACGCATATCCATTCAGATGATACTGAAGCCTTAGTCCGCCATATGGCCAGACTGCAGCAAATTGTCTTACAGGCCAGAAGAGGAGCTGTAGCCAGTAGTTAAAGGCCAGTTAGCGCTAGCAATTTCAGAATGTCAAGAGCCTTGATAAAGTTTGCCAAGCGAAACAGCTTAGCGTCGTATCACTTACAGCGTGTATCAGGCTGCCAGCGGAATTTCACTAAGCTGTGAAAAAGAATAAAACCGGTTATCAATCCAGTAGCCGGGTATAACGTCTGCGTGAAGTGCTATAGCGATACCGTTTACATCTCTTTGTGCCACCCACTCTTCAGGCAATGCAGCAAAGCTGTATTCATTGGCAATGCTGCCATCTGCCAACTGGGCCAAGTGTGATTCCCCCGTTACCGCGTGCTGGAACGCTGGCTGCATACCAGCGAAGATACTTGTTGAGTCAATTTCATTGCTCGACTCAACCAGAGGAGAGGCTTTATTTGTTTTCATTGTTTTTTAACAACACCACATGCAACAAATAGTTTGCATACGGGGGGCTATATGAATGCGCTGGCTTGAGCATAACTGGCTGCAGCATTATGTTGGGCTGAATTCTCATGATTCTCCTTTATCAGCTGTTGTCTGGCGTGTTTAAGTGTCTGGAGCATTTCCTTGTCTAGTTCAATAATCTGAGATGACAGCTGTTGACGCTCGGAACTCGAATCTGTGGACTCTGATAGATCACTTTGCAGATTCTCATGGCCCGTAGATTTCGATGCGATAAAGCGTTCAAGTGTCTCACGGCGCTCACGATCCAAACTCATTAGCTCGTCCCAATCAGAATTTGCAATGGCTGTAGACATCCTTGTCATAAGCACATGGAGCGATTGAAGCGAAGCTGTACTAATATTGAGCATCAGGCCGCAGCTGCTACTTCAGGTGAAATTGCCTGCCAAGCATCTCGCAACACATCAAGAAGGTGCGCACAGACGCCAAGACCTTCGTCATCCATGTTTCTCTCTGATGCGATTAACGTGGTGCAAATGTAACTATACAGCTCGTATAAATTGGCTGAAATTTCGTTGCTTTCAATATCCGCCAAGCTTGCTTGCAATTCCTGCACAATGGCGAGAGCCTTATCCACATTTCTATGTAGATCAGGCCGTCTGCCGTGCATTAAATGCTCGCGAGCTATAGCAATATTACTTAAAGCCCCATCGTAAAGCATCGCTATAAGTTGATGCGGCGTAGCACCTTCAACTAGAGTCGCTTTTCGAACTGATTGGTACGCATTAATTGTCATATTTTGACGGAATTTTATACAATGAGATTGTTGAGAAAGCCACTTGTGGCATTCAATTCTGTGATGGCAAGATCCATCGCTGTAAACTGAGTTCTGAGGCGTGTGCTTGTCTTCTCTAAGCGATATTCCATGCGCTCAATTTGAGAATCGATTGAAGATTTGCGTGTACCTATTCCGTTTTCACGCCCTGTTATTACGCCGCCGGCTTCAGAGTATTCATCAATCAAATCAGAAAACAGTGAAGACAACCCAGTGTCTGGTCTTGAGAATGCTTCCACATAACGATTGACACCTAGATCCACCGCTGAATCGAAGCGTGCTGTATCTATGCTCAGTCCGCCATTTCTGTCAAAAGTGAATCCCATGTCTAGAGCATTTGGACTGTCTCCGCCACCTAGATCAACGGTGTCGAAAAAGGCTGCTCTTAAACGTGTTTCAATACTGCGAGGTAGGCTGTCACCTGACAAGTCGCCGTTTGATAAACCGCTAAGTGTTGACGTTAGTGTATTGTACTGCGTAGAAAATTCTTCCATCGCAGCGTTCAAGCTTTCCAGATCACGACGTGTATCAACTGATGCAGTACCCACTCCAGTGAGTTCAAGTGTCACGCCGTCAATGACATCGCTAATGGTGTTGCTTGAGCGTGTTACTTCAAATCCATGTACAGATAGGAGCGCATCGGATGCCTCAGTTATTTCGACGAAATCAGGTGAGGTAGCCCCCAAAGATGAACCGCCAGCTGGGCGCGAAGTGGTTATTTTGCTCTCGGTACCTGGCTCAATTGCTGTGAGTATCAGACGGCTACCGCTGTCAACGTTGATGATGCTGGCTGAAACAAAGTCATTATCTTCACTATCGTTAATAGCATCCATCATGTCTTTAAGAGTATTGTTTCCTCCTGTCATGTTTATATCGAAGCTCTTATCCCCAGCAGAATAAGTATGCGTTCCACTGTCTACTAAAGAGTCTTCTGAATCGTAGGCCGGGGTAGATAGTCGGTGATTGGTTGCAAGGGCAATTACGTCGACTTCAACATTAACTGCAACGTCGCCGTTGTTGGGGCTTGCAGTAAAAACGTCTTCATCGCTACTATTTGCCACGAATTCGCCAAAGTCGGCATTTGATCCTAGAGCATCTACAGCTGATTGGAAGGTGTCCAGCGCACTTTTTATCGTTCCAAAAGCGCTCAGCTCTACATCAAGCTCTTCAATTTTCGTTTCTAAGCTAACTATGGGTAGCCTATTGATTTCACCGAGTCCACTGAGAATACTCTCAACGTCAATCCCTGAACCAACTCCGGCAGCTGTCAATGCCATATTTGCAACCCTCGCTTTTTAATAAATGGAAAAAGGGGTTGAGCGCTCCAAAATAGTGAAGCGCTCATCCCCGATCTTTCAGCTAGTTGAAATTATCCCAGTAGCTGCAATACACTTTGTGGTGCTGAATTGGCCTGAGAGACCATGGCAGTACCTGCTTGTTGAAGTATCTGTGATCGTGTCATGTTGGATGATTCAACTGCGAAGTCAGCATCCATGATTCGGCCACGAGCCGCAGACTGATTTTCCATACCAACCTGAAGGTTGTTAATGGCACTTTCAAATCGACTTTGAATCGCACCGAAGTCAGCACGTGCAGATGTGACATCCTGAATCATCGTGTCGATTGAACTAATCGCTGTGTCAGATGCAGCTGTAGTTGAAATAGTTGCACCTGCGATTGATTCTACCGAGACTAGTTCGATATCAAGACGGTTAGTAGAGCCAACGTTTGCACCTACTTGAAACGTTACAGATGAACCGCCGTTGTCCAATACAGTTTCGCCGTTGAACATGGTTGTTTCTGCGATACGGCCAATTTCTTCGTTGAGAGCTTGGAATTCCGCATCCAGGTTGCCACGATCGTCATCAGAGTTTGTGCCGTTTCGTGACTGTACTGCAAGTTCACGCATACGTTGT
>JALZWO010000028.1 GCA_023300375.1 Granulosicoccus sp.
ATCAGCTGCGCCTTCAACGGCATCAGTTGCTGCATCAGTGGCGTCAGCTGCTACATCGGAAGCAGCATCAGCTGCACCTTCAACGGCATCGGTTGCTGCGTCAGTAGCGTCAGCTGCTACATCGGAAGCAGCATCAGCTGCGCCTGCAACGGCATCGGTAGCTTCAGACGAGGCTCCTGCCACTTCATTGCTAGCTTGATCACCTTCTTTGCTCCCGAACAGATTCAGAACGATCCAGCCCAACACCAGCACTGCCGCTATCGGAAGAATTTTTTTCCACATCAAGGTCATGTCTCCATATCAATCAAATGTCCGTTGTATATCGGTGGATCCGACATTTACACGGTTTGAAACTAAAATTTACGCATGGTTTGAAAAAATTCAAACTATGTTCGACTTGTTATTGAACTCTGAGTAGCCTGCTTAAGTCTGACTATTTGCGCAAGTCCATCGAGGAACAATACTTTCGTCGTGGGGCAAGTGTAAGCGCATCAGTGCATCTATGCGCTGTAAATATTCGTGAACACTAACTGTAAATACCGTATTTTATTGCTATTCAGCTGCTTTGGTAAGTGATAAAAATGTCACCCATGCGCGGCTGTTCTATTTGTATTCCTATGGAATAAACAGTCGCTTGTGCGATGACCTTGCATTATCCATCAAAATCGCATCGTCGTTCCATGCCAATATAAAGATGCTATATTGGTGCGAGTTTGAAATTTACTTGCCAACCTTCACGATTCTAAAACGACGCATCATAGTGCTGTTTACGGGCACGAGTTTGATCGAAGTAGTGTGGAGCAGTTTTCAATAGCTAGCGCTGTTGCACTGAAGTAAATAGTCGACTCAATTGCTCTCTGGATTTTGTGGATCAGCACGCAATGTACGACAATGGATTGACGTTTATGTGCGCACCGCGTACCCTTTCACCAACTTTGATTAATGGCTGAGGTAGGAGTACGTGATAGAACTTATTTACAGCTTTTTGTTGCAATCTGATTTTCCACGCGCGTCCATTGTTTACGATGTGGATCTTCTAAAGATAGGCGCAAGCGATCAAAGATTGACAGTTCCTGCACTAATTATTGTCGATCCATTTACAGCTGATCCTCTTGCAGTAATCGATGTGCTGCCAGCAGTAGATGCTGAGGACTTAAAAGCTGCTGCGATAGAGACGGGGGCCTACGCCAGTGAGCTAGCGGGCAAGCACATACAAGGCTTTGTCGTGAGAGTTGATGTCCATGGGCAAACAGATGCGGAGCAGGTGCAATTTTACAAAATTTGGCCCAACAGCACATTAAGACAACTATCTAGCAAAACATTTCCCGATCTGGATGCCTTGCGAGTCGCACGGATGCTGATGTTGGACGTGTCAGTTAAGCCTGTACCCGAAGCTATGAATATCTCGGCCCCTGTGGTGGATATCGAAGATGGCTTCGGTTTGAACGAACATGAAGAAAAAAGTAAAGAGTCGACATCACCTGGAATGTACATTCCTGCTTTGCTACTTTTGCTGTTGTTCTTTCTAGATGCTGTTTTTCATCAAATTACAGGTGCTTCAATACTCACCGTTGCCCAGAGTATCTTGGCATTGGGGGCGGCGGCGTTGTTTACCTTGCCATCGTTCGCGAAATATTTTCGTTCCTGATCCCATTTTATTTTTACCGCGCAAGCTCTTAGGTAGGGCATACTCCACCTTCTCATAAGCATATGTATATGTTTGATGGATGACTTACTTGCAGGTCTACGTGCTGCCGGAGAACCTACAAGGTTACGATTGCTAAGTCTATGTGCTCACGCTGAGCTTAGCGTCACTGAATTAACCCAGATACTCGGGCAAAGCCAACCCAGAGTGTCTCGCCACTTGAAGCTGCTTGTTGACGCAGGGCTGTTGTCGCGATTTCGCGAAGGCTCATTGGTATTTTATCGCCTAACCGAAAAAAATCGTGAAGGGCACTTGGCGAAAACATTAGTTGATCTTCTACCAAGCGACGATACGGAAATCTCGCGCGATCTGGCTCGACTTGAGACTACCAGGCAGAAAAGGGCAAAAATCGCCGAGACATATTTTCGCGAAAATGCCAGTAATTGGAGCAAAATCAGAGCTTTACATGTGGCTGAGGCTGAAGTGGAGGAACTTCTGTTAAAGGTTGCTGGTTCTGATCAAATAGGACAGTTCCTTGATATCGGAACCGGCACAGGTCGTATGCTGGAACTCTTTGCTGACCAGATAGAGCGCGGTATTGGTATAGATACCAGCGCCGATATGCTCTCTATCGCCAGAACGCAGTTGGCTGATGAAAAATACAATCATCTGCAGATTCGCAAGGGTGATATGTACAACATGCCAATCGACGATCAAAGCGTAGATATAGCGACACTGCATCTTGTGCTGCATTACAGTCTGGAGCCTGTCGCTGTCATGTCAGAGGCCGCTCGAACGCTTAAACCTTCAGCGCGCCTGCTTATTATAGATTTTGCTGCCCATCAAGAAGAGCAGCTGCGAACTGAGCATCAACATCAACGCTTGGGCTTTACTGATAATGAGATAAAGCAATACATGCAGCAAGCTGGCCTTGTTCTGGGTGACATTTACGCGTTGGAAGGAGACCCACTAACCGTCAAGATTTGGCAAGGAACAAGGCAAACAAAACGATAATGTTGTCACGCCTTTCCGAGTCATTGATAGGCTAAGTAATATTAGTTTCAATTTCAACAATGATCTCACCGATCAGTGAGCAATCTGCAACCGAAAATGTCAGTGGTAACCGGCAATCGTACAAACGACGCAGTACGGCATCTGTTTGCGGTAACGGCGTATGTTCGAGGTATTGCCAGCTGTCGTATCGGCTTGTATAAGCCTTGGGCTGATCAGCTCCGAACCATTTAAGTTCTATGCCTCTGTCGCTGCACTGCTGTAAAAAGTGCTGATTTTGCTCATCGGTAAAACGCGGAATTGAGAATTGTATGGAGCTGGGAACTTCATAGGCCAGCGGGTGCCTTTTGGGCAGAATGATCGTGTTGCCCGCGTGAGCTAATTGGCCTGCAAGTGCGTTGTAACGCTCGTTCCAATGTCGCGCGTTGATATCAAGAAGCCTAAGCTGTGGTCTTAGGATCGCAGCACGCAAGTTGTCCATTCGGCCACTGCAGTTTGGGGTGTGTAGTTTTATCTCTTTGAAGTGCTCTGGTGTGGGTGCTGCTAGATGCCTCTCGTACAGCATATACGAGCCCGAGAGAACAATGGCTCTAGCCATCATCTCATCGTTGTCAGACGTCAGAAAGCCACCTTCACCCGAGTTGATATGTTTATACGTTTGGGTGCTGAAGCAACTCATAACGCCATGCGATCCGCTTTTGCGTGCATTGAACGTAGCGCCCATAGTGTGTGCGCAGTCCTCTATAAGTGCAACATTGTGCTCTTGGAGTAATGCACAGAGTTTCTCCATGTCAACAATGTGACCGCGCATGTGCGATAACAAAAGAAGTCGTGCTTTGCTGGTGATTATTTGTTGTTTCAAGTGTTCAAGATCTAGCACGAGATCTTCAGTGCACTCTACCAACACACTACGCGCACTAACAGCCGCGATTGCGCCAGGAACGGGCGACAATGTGAAGGCATTTGTGAGCACAGCTTCGCCAGATTCAATGCCAAAAGCTCGCATCGCTAATTGAAGTGCATAGCCGCCAGAGGCACAGGCAAGGCAGAATCGCTGTTCCTGATAGCGAGCAAACTCAACCTCCAAGGCCGCTGTTTCTGACATCTCGTCCACGCTAGCGACATTGTAGCGGTGTAGTCTGCCACCTTTGAGGACCGCAACAGCTGCATCAATTGCGTCTTGGGGAATGGCTTCTTGCTGAGTGAAATTGCCCTCAAAAATGCGCATCCGGGAGTGTTCCATGGTTATACCCGGTTAAATGTCGCTGCGCAGCATTCTAGCGGTTATCAATGCCGCAAAAGCACCTGATATTCCGCCGATAAGATGGCCTTCCCAAGATACACCTTGCTGAAAAGGCATAATTCCTTGAAGAAAAGTGGATGCATAGAACAATCCAACCACGATGGCGATAACCACAGACTGTACGCGCCTTTCAAACACACCGGCGAACACATGAAACGCTATGAGGCCGAATACCACGCCACTGGCGCCGATGTGCAGTGCTTCTCGACCGAATAGCCAAAGGCCCGAACCACACATGGCGGTGATGAGAATAACGATGCCGAAGCTGTTAGCTCGCGAGCCAGCTAGCAGCAGCATAGTCACGGCTAGTGGGACTGTGTTACCCAATAAGTGTCTGAAGTCAACATGTAAGAAGGGCATTGCCACGATCCCCGTCAAACCGCGCAGACTTCTAGGCACAACACCCAATTGTTCAAGAGGCAGGAAACTATCCAGTGCAAAGACCACCCAGATGACCGAGATCAACAACGCTACGCTGGCGATATCACGTTTTATGGTGTGTACATTGCGAGGGTCGACCAGCGACTTGGTTGAATTTCCAGCAAATAAAGAGGAGTAGCTCAACCTAGCATTCTACGTAGGCGTGAAGCGAGTTTTGATAGGGTCTGCTCGTCAAACGACGTGTCTGTCTCCCCCTTACGAATAGCCATCAGTTGGTCTGCACTAATGCCGAGTCTTGTGGAGTCAGCTCCATCTAGATTCAGTATCTTTACCATCTCGTGTACGTCTTTCGCTGTATCTCCAGTGTTAACGGTTTCCAAGCCTCCAGTATGTTGACTCTCTGGATGGAAAGCAGCATCTGTTTCTGCCGAACTTTGCTCAGTTGCAGTGTGCGATGTGGAGGATGCCTGCGAGAGAGCCGCACCTGCAGCGACGGCTGCACCCACTGCACCTGCTGCACCCACTGCACCCGCTGCACCCGCTATGCCTTGGTTCGTATTCAGAGTTGGCTCCGATCTTGGGGCAGTGCTTGCGCTTGTTTCCGTGCTTACATCAACAACAGCAGGGCCTTTACTCGAGTTGTGCGCCTCATTAGCCGACGGATCGCCGGTCACATCCACACTGTCAGTTGCTGCGTTTTTTGCTGGTGAAGAGGTTTGGTCCGAGCGATTTAATTGTTCAGTTTCAGCATCTTGAGTTGGCTGTTGCCCCAGACAGCTAGACTGCGCTAGGCGCTCGTCCTGCTCCTCCTTATGCTGTGCCTGTTGACGTTGGGTTTGTGACATCAACATCTTTACAACAAAAAAAGCGACTCCTGCTATCAAGAGTAGAGTGATTAACCACCACATGCGAATCTTTCTCCATTTTGGACACTGACTTGTGAATCTCTAAGCATACCCCGAACAATGCGTTGTGGGTAAAGACTGGTAGAGTCGTCAGTCGCTAGATATGGATAGCAGCGCACACTGATTGCGGCTTCGTATCGTATAAAATGTATGCAAGACGTCCTGACATTCCCAATATAATACAACGTGGAGCCCCCCATTACGATGGAACGAGCCGATAAATCAATTGTGAAGCGTTTTGACAGCCTCAAAACGCATCTGGAACGCGAAAATCCTATTCTGATTGACGCCATTTCTGGTTTTCGAAAGCTGGATGACATTGGCTACAAGAGCGGCTTGTTAGAAACTGATGATTCATACGCCATGCAGATCTCATGGTGGCCTCTGGTGTCTATCCTTGGTGTGTTTTCAGCGGGTAAGTCCTCATTTATCAACAGTTATCTTGGCCAGGGTTTGCAAAAAACGGGTAATCAGGCGGTTGACGATAAATTCACAGTAATGTGTTTTGGTGAAGAAAATTCGGGGCAGGTGCTGCCTGGCTTGGCATTGGATGCCGATATGCGGTTCCCATTTTATCGAATTAGCGATGAGATAGAAAAGGTCACTGAGGGCGAAGGCCGTCGGATTGATGCGTACCTGCAGCTGAAGGTGACTAATTCAGAGGTTCTTCGTGGCAAGATCTTAATCGATTCTCCTGGTTTTGACGCAGATGAGCAGCGCACATCGACACTCAAATTAACCAAACACATTATGGATATCTCGGATTTGGTGTTGGTTTTCTTTGATGCACGGCACCCAGAACCGGGTTCGATGCAGGATACGCTGACGCATCTGGTCGAAGAAACTATCAATCGCAACGATAGCAACAAGTTTCTGTTCATTTTGAATCAAATTGATTCAGCGGCGCGAGAAGACAACACCGAAGAGATTGTTGGAGCCTGGCAGCGTGCTTTGTCGCAGAAAGGACTCACTGCTGGTCGTTTCTTCACCATATACAATAAAGATGTGTCGCTACCGATCGACGACGAGGCGCGTAAGAAGCGATTCGAAGCTAAGCGCGACGCCGACATGGCTGATATCGAAACGCGTATCGAGCAGGTCGAAGTGGAGCGTGCTTATCGCATAGTCGGCGCTATGGAGAAGCAGGCATACTCTATAAGAGATCAAGCCATCCCAGCTATTTCGAGATTAAAGCAACTGTGGGGTAAAAGAGTACTGCAGATCGATGCCGCGATATTGGCCTTGCTGGCAGTTGTAGTTCTTGGTGTCTCCATTGTTACAGGCACTATCGGCGCGTTATCTGCGCTGGTACTGAGTCTTTTTACAAACCCTATGTCTATGCTGGCCGTAATTGTTGCTTTGGCACTGCTTGCGATCATCATTCATTTCATGGTTCGCAAAGCGGTCGCCCAATTTATGATCAGGAAAATGAAAGACAGTCCTGATGAGCCCTACACAAAGGCTTTTTCGAAAAACACGGCATTTTTCAGAAGCGTATTCAGCAAAAATCCAGCTGGGTGGGGCGGTCGATCACAGCGAGCTGTGAATGATGTCATTGAACACGCCTCAGACTTCGTCGAAGCCCTGAACGATCAGTTTACTAATCCATCGGGCAAATAGTCTTTGGGCGAGAAACGCTGTGCGGTCACGCTGCGTCAACCCTACGGTCTTCTGTACCGCGATGACTTGTGTTGTTGCAAAGACGTCAGGTTTTAAAACAAAGCGCACCAAAAAGCTTCTGATGAGTTGGTTTATATTTTCATAAGCTTTTGCGTATCCTGCCTCAACTTGTGGAGAGGCAGGCGCAAGCTTTACGAGTGGTTTAGTCGTCTGAGCTACTCGTTTCGTTCTTAGGCTTTGCATCAACATCCGCCACTTTTCTCGAAGCGAAGGACGAGCGGTTTGCGGGCTTAGCGGCGTCTTTGTTCGCCAATGAACGAACGCTGCTCTTCAGCTGGCTGGGCTGGCGTTGCGATACCTTTGACTCGACTGCTTCAGCGTTAGAAGCAGTCTGACTTGGAGCGCTTGCTGGCTTCGAGGGCTCAGTTACTGCTTTATTGGCCGTGTCACCCGACGTTGTACCAGAGTCTGGTTTGGTTGCGACAGCGTCAGAAGCAGATTTGCTTTGGTCAGCTGCAATTTTGGGCTTTGCTACAGCAGCTACTTTAGGCGAGGTATCGTCCGATTTCACCGAGGGCGCAGTCGATGTAGAGCTGCCTGGTTTTTCGGCAGGCGCTGTCGAGGGCGCATTGTCGGATTTTACAGCAGGCGTGTTTGATGGAGTATTGTCCACCATTTTGGCTGCTGTTGTCGATGAGGCAGTGTCCGGTTTTTTGCCTTCTTTGGCCACTGGGTTATGTTCTGGAGTTGCCTGGTCAGCCGCCTTGGCGTTGGCTGACTCGACCTTTTTCGCTAAGCGTGCTTTGCGAGGAGGTCTTGCTTTCTTCTCTGAAGATGCAGAGTCCACAGTGCTAGCCTGAGGTTTTAAATCCGCAGAAGCTTCACCGTTGACCGATGGGGTGCTTTTAGTTTTAGCAACAACATCTTTATCGGCACGAACATCGGTTACAGCCGCGTCAGACGGACCACTATTGCTGACTTCAGCTGCTGTTGGCGACACCGCTGCAGACGCAGAAGAGATCGATTTTTCAGCAGTTGGACTCGACTCTGCAGAATCTGATGGCTTGTTTGATTTAACGCGACTAGTTCGTCTGTTTGTACTCGGATTAGCCTGTTCCTCGATGTCCGAGGATTCAGTACGGGCTACTTTTTCGCTTACCTTAGTTTGCTTTCTGGAGTCAGTACTCGCATCATCTGTCGGCTGGGTCGCGCCGTCTTGCTGTGGCTCAGTTTTTTTCTGATCGCTAGCGTTTGCAGTGGTCTCTGTGTCGTTCGCTGAGGGTTTTGCTGAGCGTGATGAAGTGGCTTGCGTATCATCATTGCCGCTATCTGTATTGGTATCGTCTTGCGTTGCTACACCGTCAGCAGCGGCACGATTTCTACCTCGTCCACCACGTCGACGTCCACCGCGTCTGCCACGAGTGCGTGGGTTTGTGCCGTCGCCGTCACCTGACTTGTTTTCATTCGTGGATGACAGGTCTTCTTGAGTTACAGAATTTGTAATGCTCTCGTCTGTATTGTGATTCGCTGTCTGGACGTTCTCTTGAACACCATCAGATTGCGTATCGTTGGCCGCCACGCTACCGGTTTGCACGTTGGCAGACAAATTGGCCGTCAGGTTTTCAGTAACTTCGCTTGTTTCGGTCTTGTCATTTCGACGGCCACGTCCTCGCCCGCGTGAACGGGAATTGCGGTTTGAAGATGCTTTTCCTTCCGAGGCATTACCTTGTGCCTCGTTTGCGGTGTTGTTGCGGTTACCAGAATTATTTTGCTCCTTATCATGCGCATCTTTTTTGGTTTCCGATTTGGCATCGGATTTCCCACGGCGTGGGTTGTTGCGTTGTCCAGATTGATTCGGGCTACGAGCTTCAGCGTTATTATCGGTGTTGTCGCCTTCCTGCTTGTTTCGTCCTTTGTTGCGACTCCCACCACGCTTCGGGTTATTACGTCGGCGAGTATCGTTGTTGTTTGCATTGGCACCCGAGCGGTTTCGGTTGCTGCCTTTATTGGGTTTAGCCGCAGCTAGTTCGTCATCAGCAGTTTGTGCGTTTGCCGCAGCACCGGTACCAAATAATGAGGTCACAGCGCCAAAAATCTTGAAAAATCCACCCGATGTTTTTGGTGGTGGGGCGGCTTGCGCAGCGGTAACTCGCTTGGCAGGCGTGGGTGCTGGGGCCAGAGGAGCTACGGTGCTTACCGCTGCTGCTTCTGGTTGTTTTTGTTCAGCAGCACTTGTTGCCGCAGTGTGAGTTTCAGTGTTATCAACCGCTAACTGATAACTTTTCTTGCCGTCACTCTCGTGATCTTCATCATTTGATCGAATTCGCTCGATGGTGTAATTGGGCGTATCTATGGAGGGGTTGGCAACAATTAACAGCGTGCATTGATTACGAGATTCAATTTCATTGATGCTCTGACGTTTTTCGTTGAGCAAGTAGGTGGCAACATCGACAGGCACATCGGCCAAAACTCTGTCTGTATTGTCCTTCATGGCTTCTTCTTCAACTAGGCGCAAAATGGACAGCGCAGTTGATTCAATGCCTCTAATGGTGCCATGTCCCTGACAGCGAGGGCAGACGTTCTCTGAGGATTCACCTAATGATGGGCGCAGTCGTTGGCGCGACATCTCTAAAAGGCCGAATTTGGAGATTTTGCCTACCTGTACTCTCGCGCGGTCCTGCTTGAGGGCATCACGTAAGCGATTTTCTACTGCACGTTGATGCTTGGAGGCCATCATATCGATGAAATCGATGACCACCAGGCCGCCTAAATCTCGCAGGCGAAGCTGTCTGGCTACTTCATCAGCAGCTTCCAGATTGGTGTTAGTGGCCGTTTCTTCAATATCATGGCCTTTGGTCGCTCTGGCGGAGTTGATATCAATCGAAATCAACGCTTCAGTATGGTCAATGACGAGTGCGCCGCCTGATGGTAGTCGAACCTCGCGACGAAAGGCTGTCTCAATTTGTGACTCAACCTGATAGCGGTTGAACAAGGGAACATCATCCTGGTACAGCTTGAGTTTGCGTTCGTTCTGCGGCATGTACAACTTGATGAATTCTGCCGCTTGGCCGTGAGTGACTGCCTCGTCTGCGATAATTTCGCCAATGTCTCCACGAAAGTAGTCGCGTAACCCGCGCACGATGATGTTGCTTTCCTGATAAACCAGAAAAGGGGCCTTGCGCTCACCTGCGGCGTCTTGAATGGCTTTCCAGATCGCCGCTTGATAGTCTAGATCCCATTGCAGTTCTTCTGTGGTTCGCCCAATGCCTGCTGTACGTACGATGGTTCCCATACCGTCGGGGACTTCCACATCCGACATGGCGGCTTTGAGTTCGGAACGCTCTTCGCCTTCAATCCGACGGGAGACGCCACCAGCACGCGGATTGTTGGGCATCAGGACGAGGAAACGTCCGGCCAAGCTGATAAAGGTAGTGAGGGCAGCACCTTTTGTGCTTCGCTCTTCCTTTTCTATTTGTACAACAATTTCCTGACCTTCCTTGATCACATCACGGATGTTGGGACGACCGCTCTCTGCTTTTTTCCCGTTGTCCTTGTGGTATTCGCGTGCAATTTCCTTAAAGGGTAGGAAACCGTGGCGCTCTGCACCATAGTCTACAAAGACGGCTTCGAGGCTAGGCTCTACACGCGTAATCTTTGCTTTGTAAATATTTGATTTTTTTTGTTCTCGAGATTTGTGCTCTATATCTAGGTCGACTAGCCGTTGACCATCAACTATTGCGACCCGCAACTCTTCTGAGTGAGTCGCGTTGATTAGCATTCTTTTCATTATGTGTGGGGTCCTGTGCGGACACGGCTCTGGACAAGCTCTTATGTTTTGCTGCGCGCGCCAATCCACATAGCCAGGTTGTAAGCCAGGCCTTCAGTAGTAGGCGAATTTGAAATATAACGCTCAGCATAGAGTTGGCCGAGAAGGCGGTATCCATATCGTTGTCTGGGTGGCGCATGCACTTGAGCGGATTGTTAAAATTCCGAGTAGTACTGCAGCCATGAATTTGTTGAGATCGTAATCACGAAAAGCTTCCGGCCTGTCGTGATCCCCCTGCACCAACAATAATCTGTTGCAAGCAACTGTATAGATGGGCTAGAGGTCTAAATGTATGAGATGCATCCACGTTTGGTGGTGTGGATTATTCTGTAACCAGCACCATCTGTATGAATAGAGGATAATGCCCGTAAGTAAAGAATAGTTAACGAAGCGCGTTGTTCCTTTCGCTCGACGCCTCGATAATATAGCAGTGGTAGCGAATTTCAGCAATCCTCAGTGTGTTGCTGTTCGCACAGAGCTAACCTTTTCCTTGACATTACCTGTTAGTTTTGAACGAATACAGCAATTATCATGCAAATCTGATGTCTGACTCGAGAATAAACAAATCGTCTGCACCGCCTGCGGACGAAATTTTGTCCAGACCTCGGCATGTTCCTGTGAGCGACGATCAAGACGGGCAACGTGTTGATAATTTTCTGATCAGGCATTGTCACGGTGTTCCCCGGAGTCATATTTACCGTTTGATTCGGCAAGGAGCTGTTTTGGTTAACGGCCGGCGCGTCAAGCAAACCCGAAAGCTGGTAGCTGGAGAGCAGGTGCGCATTCCCGCCGTTTCTCTAAAACCAGAATCTGATATCAAGGTGCCGGAATCTTTAGCGGCCGCTGTTGGCAGCTCTGTGATCTACGAAACAGACGATTTTCTGATTATTAACAAGCCTCAAGGCCTAGCGGTGCACGGTGGCAGTGGATTGGCGTTTGGTCTGATCGATGCGCTTCGGCAGCAACGCGATGAAAAAAATCTAGAGTTGGCACATAGGCTAGATAGGGCCACCAGTGGAGCGCTCCTCGTTGGACGAGGTATGAAAGCCACTCGTCTGTTACAGGATCTGTTCAGGCAAAGAAGTATAGAGAAGCGATATCTTGCGTTAGTGGATGGTCAGTGGCCAGCGCATTTGCACAAAATAGATGTTCCGTTGTTGAAGAATGTTGAACATGCCGGTGAACGTCGCGTGGTGGTAGATCCCCAGGGACAGGTGGCAAAGACCCGATTCAAGGTGCGCTCACGACTCAGCAACGCCACATTGCTTGATGTGACCCTAGATACAGGGCGAACCCATCAGATTCGTGTGCATTCGCGACATGCTGGACACGCCATAGTGGGGGACGCACGCTACGGTGACAACAAGCGCAACGCCTCTTTTAAGAAACAGGGTCTTGCTCGCCTTTATTTGCATTCCAGCGAGTTAGCTTTTGATTGGAAGGGCAGTAAAGTATGCGTGCAGGTCCCCACAGACAAACAGTGGGACTTCGCGATTAACTCACTTGAAATTGCCAAACATAAGAGCCTTGATGCTGACAAATCATGACCCAAACTGATCCTATTGCTCAAGATCGTCATTATTCCAAAACCAAAGGTAATACAGAAACCAGCACTCGGCAGTCTGTAGATTGCGTCGACGAGGCAGCTATGCTGGAATTGGGTGCGAAGCTGTGTCAACAAATTAAGCCCAACAGTTTGATCACATTGCGGGGTGAGCTGGGTGCTGGTAAAAGTTTTTTGGCTCGGGCAATAATTCACGCTGCGGGCTTTAAAGGGCGTGTTAAGAGCCCTACCTATACTCTTATAGAATCGTATCAAATACCCGATGCTCTAACGTCGATTGCCACCATTGCACACCTTGATCTTTATCGATTAAACGACCCGGAAGAGCTGCACTACTTAGGCTTTGACGATGTTTTTCTCACCAACGATCTGGTGCTGGTTGAATGGCCAGAGCGCGCTGTTGGTCTGTTACCGGGTGCTCAAGTCGATATTGCTATCGACTACTTGGCGCAGGGTGGGCGACGCGTTACCGTGTCAGTGTTTGGAACTCATGATGATAACTATTTGGAGCTAACATGATTAAAAACTTGAAAATCGATTTTGTCTCTGATGTCTCTTGCCCTTGGTGTGCGGTGGGGCTTGGCGCACTGGAGCAAGCACTTGAGAATGTGAAAGATGAAATAAGTGTCGACATGAGTTTTCAACCGTTTGAGCTTAATCCGCAAATGGGGCCTGAAGGTCAAGACATTGTGGAGCACCTAACTCAGAAATACGGGTCTACAGAAGCTCAGCAGGTTGAAATGCGGCAGAACATTGCTCAGCGGGGAGAGCAGGTTGGCTTTACCTTCAGTCCGGATGGGCGTGGGCGAATCTGGAACACCTTTGATGCTCACCGGCTCTTGCATTTGGCACAAGTGGAAGGTGATGAAGATCAGCAAGCTACATTGAAAAAGGCGTTGTTGGCAGCTTGTCACACGCGTTCGGAGCGCATGGGGGATCACGCTGTGCTGAGCGCATGTGCCAATGAAAGTGGCTTGTCTGCCGAACGTGTCAAAGCCGTGCTCGATAGCGATGAATTCACCACTGAAGTTCGAGAGCAGATGAAGTTCTACTCAAGCCAAGGCATATCTTCAGTACCTGCGGTTGTTATTAATGACCAGCATTTGATTTCTGGTGGGCAGCCGGTAGAGGTGTTTGAGCAGGCATTACGACAGATCGCTGCTGAGCAAGTAGTTGCGAAATAGTGAGCTGATGAGCCAAGCAAATTAGGGCTGTGTTGTGGGGCAGGCGCGTTCAGTGACGTGTCAGTCCCACGCACCATCGTTCACAGCCCACTTTTAGCCTAGAGGGTTCAACTACGCGAGTTGCGTCTGGCGAAGCTCACGTCGCAAAATTTTACCGCTTGCGGATTTCGGAATGACATCAATCCACTGAACGTGGTGAACGGCTTTGTAGGTGGCGAGGTTATCGGCAACCACAGCTTTGATGTTGGCAGCCTTGTCTTCCAGCTGCGACTCACTGAAGGTATTGCTACCTCCTTGTAAAACCACGAAGGCTTTGGGTAATTCACCGGCTTGCTCGTCTGCGATCCCGATTACTGCAACGTCTAATACGTCTGGAATGGTGATGATCAACGCTTCAAGCTCTGCGGGTGCGATCTGAAAGCCTTTGTATTTGATCAACTCCTTAACCCGATCGATCAGAGTCAGGTATCCATCGTCATCAATTGAGCCTAGGTCGCCTGTATGAAGCCAGCCTTCGCTGTCTAGCATCTCTTGTGTTGCTATTGGATTTCCAAGGTAGCCAAGCATGACTTGTGGCCCCTTGACTAGAACCTCTCCCTCGCTGTTGGGTGGTAGGTTTTTACCGTTGTGATCAATGATTCGTGTTTGGGTATTAGGTACGGTGATGCCACTTGAGCCGGGTTTGCTCCTGAAGCCTGGAACGGCGTGGCTCACAGGACTGAGCTCTGTCATTCCATAGCCTTGAACGACTTTGCAGCCAACTCTGTTTTCCGCCTCATTGGCGAGTTCTCCGCCCAGAGGAGCTGCTCCAGAAAACAGTTTTTTCAGGCTACCCAAGTTGTACTTGTCGACCAAGGGAGATTTGGCAAAGCCAAGCACGATGGGTGGCACGACAAAAAATTGTGTTACCGAATGCTGTTCAATGAGCGATAGAGCCTGTGCCATGTCGAAGCGTGGCAGGGTAATCAGGGTGTGCCCACCGCATAGCATGCTGCCCATGAGAGCCTGCATACCAAAGATGTGAAAAAACGGTAGTACAGCGAGAGCAACTTCATGCTCGTCGTACTCAAAGGTAGCATTCATTTGTTGAATGTTTGCAACCAGATTACGGTGGCTTAGCATCACACCTTTGGGCAATCCCGTTGTTCCAGATGAGTAGGGCAGAACGACAGGGTGCTTGGCAAAATCTACTGGCACCTGATCAATTTCAGGGCCTAGCAGCTTGTCTATGTCATCGTAATCTGAGCCGGTTTGTAAGCAAAAAACATGGCTGACCTCAGTTCCACGCAGCGCCTGTTTAGCGACAGCCATGCACGCTTGGTCAGCAACCAGCCAGAGAGCTTTGGAGTCTAGTAGCTGTTGACGAATTTCAGCAATGCCGTAAACCGGATTGGTCGTGGTCACTGTGCCCCCGCACAAAGCTACAGCATGAAAAACGCAGGCATAGTCGGGGCAATTGGGGGCAATAAGAGCAAGTACATCCCCTGTTTTGAAGCCTCGTTCCTGCAGTCCTCCTGCAAGACTCCGAATGCGCGTGCGCAATTGAGCGAAGCTTAGCGAGACTCCGTTTGTGCCATCAATGATGGCTGGCTGTTGTGCGCGTGAATTGCACAATCGAAGGGAGTGATCAGTGATTGAAACGTCAGGAATATCGACTGCAGAAAGTGGACTCTCATAGACGTAATTGCTCATAAGATATCAAGTTTCAAATTCCGGTTTAGGGTTCAACATAACAGGACAATGGGTGTTCGACAAATTATATTTCCTTGTGTTTTTAAGCTGTGACAATTTGAAGGATGCTGTTTAATGGAACTTGGGCGAATATACTCCAGCGCCAAGCCCTACTAAAAGATCGTTATGTCTCTACAAGGAAAAACACTCTTCATGTCTGGCGGTAGCCGAGGCATTGGTCTTGCCATTGCTGCACGTGCAGCCACTGAAGGTGCAAACGTGGTCATTGCTGCAAAGACTGCCCAGGCCCATCCTAAATTGCCAGGGACGGTCTTTACGGCTGCAGCAGAAATCAATGCCGCTGGCGGTGGTCGTGCATTGGGTTTGGTCTGCGACATACGTGACGAAGCTCAGGTAGATGCTGCCATCGCCAAGACGGTGGAAGAATTCGGTGGCATTGACATCTGTGTAAATAATGCGAGTGCGATATCACTAACCGGCACGCAAGAGACGCCGATGAAGCGATACGACCTCATGAACGAGGTGAATACTCGCGGAACGTACATGGTGTCGCAAAAAGCCTTACCTTTTCTTAAAAAATCTGATCACGCGCATATCCTCAATTTGTCACCGCCCCTGGATTTAAACTCCAAGTGGTTCAAGAATCATGTGGCGTACACCATAGCCAAATATGGGATGTCGCTGTGCGTTCTGGGTATGGCTGAAGAATTTCGTGAGCAAGCGATTGGGGTCAACGCCCTATGGCCGATAACGGCTATCGATACGGCAGCAATCAGAAATGTCATTGGTGACGATAAAATGGCATTGATGTGTCGCAAGCCTTCGATCATGGCTGATGCTGCTCTTGCCATCCTGACCCGTGACCCGGCTAGCTGCACAGGAAATTTCTTTATCGATGAGGAAGTTCTCAAGCAAGAGGGCGTTAGCGATTTTTCGATGTATCAACATGAAGATGCCAAACAGTTAATGGCGGATTTTTTCATTCCTGATGATGTGTTTGAACGCTCAGATACGCCCATAGTTGAAGTTATCTGACAGAACAGATGTGCCTGCGTCATGTTACGGCGCAGTTCATCCAATCGGCTTTGGCATCAAATTGCCAGTGCGCACAAACACAGGCTGGTATTTTCTGAATTCCCTACTAATCTTTAATTGAGCGCAGCTATCTGGTTCAATTCTATATGTGAGGATTGTAGTGAAAAGATCGGGCAGATCAATCTATAAGGCATTGGTGCGGGGTTTGTCGTTGCGAGTGCTGTCGCAGTTGCTTGTGGTAGCACTGCTATCTGGTTATTGTCTGGCAGCTTTTGCATCGCCAAATCTCTACGATTTCAAGATAGTTGAGCAAGACACTCTGATGTTGCACTTCGATCTTGATTCGGCGGAAGCAAGTGCTGATATGTTTGTGCTCGAAAATCCTCACAGATTGGTCATTGATTTACCGGGTGCCACTTTGGGCACCGAGCTGCCAACCGAGGTGTTCGCCAACGGCACTGTCAAGAGTATCCGCTCCGCCCAGCATGGTAATGCCCAGCAAGGCAGCAATAAGTTGCGAATTGTGCTGGATTTGCGTCAAGCCGTTTCTCCCACATCTCAGATTGTTCCAAGACAAGGTGGGCAGCGCCTAATTGTCAGTATGGGTGTGCCCTCCGATGCAGCACTGCGTGAGCGTGCTGTGGCATCAGCGCCTCCACCGCAAACCATACTTCGTGATGTGGTCATAGCCATAGACGCAGGCCATGGAGGCAAAGATCCTGGGGCGATCGGGCGTGGAAATACGCACGAGAAAGACGTGGTTTTAGCCATAGCGATTAGGCTGCACAACTACCTCGTCCCTATACAAGGGATAATCCCCGTGCTTATCCGCGAGACTGATACTTACATTGATCTGCGTAAGCGTATGGATACGGCGCGTGATGCAAATGCTGATATCTTTGTGTCTATTCATGCAGATGCTTTTGAGGGAGAATCTACTGCACATGGTAGTTCGGTGTACGCGTTGTCTATGGACGGCGCTACTTCAGAAGCTGCAGCTTGGCTTGCCAAGAGGGAGAACGATTCAGCTGCGTTATATGGTGATGTTTTGTTGAGCGGTATGGAAGACGGCCTAGCGCAAACACTGCTGAATCTGACGCAAGGCAATACGATGGAACGTAGCATTGAAGCTGGTGAAGATGTGTTAACCGAGCTTCAAAGCATTGGGCATGTTCACAAAAGCCGAGTAGAGCAGGCGGCGTTTGCGGTGCTGAAATCTCCTGACATGCCCTCCCTGTTGATAGAAACTGCCTTTATTTCAAATCGAACCGATGAGCAAAAGCTCAACAGCGCTGATTACCAAGAGACGTTGGCTGCGGCCATTGGGCGAGGTCTCCATACTTACTTGCTAAGGCGTGCCCCCGAGGGTACCCTGCTCGCCGCTCAACGACGAGAAACAGTGCCTGTGAGCTTGCCAGCAGATCGATAGTGCAGCAGGCACGCCTGTAGGTGCCCACGGTGTTGAGTCACGTTGTTGTAGCCCATTTCTGCGGCCCGTTTCTGCGGCAATAGTCCTATTTTTTCCTGCTAACGCGGGTTGTCAATCTGCCTGAGCTAGAACTGCAGATAAGCCAAGTTAGAGCTATGCGCTGCAAAAATTCGCGAGAAGTAATGGGTGATGTCATAATGAGCCTTTGCTGCAACGCCCACCTTCTGATCATTTCATGGCATCCATCCAACAGCTACCAGATCATCTGATTAACCAGATTGCTGCCGGCGAAGTCGTTGAGCGCCCTGCATCCATTGTAAAAGAGCTACTTGAAAATTCCCTTGATGCTGGCTCAACTAAAATCACTGTCGATCTTGAACAAGGTGGGCTTGAGCGCATACGCATTCGGGACAACGGAAGCGGTATACATGCAGAGCAGTTACCGCTGGCTTTGAGTCGCCATGCTACAAGCAAAATCAGCAGTATTGATGATTTACAGAGCGTGGCTAGTATGGGATTTCGGGGCGAGGCTTTGCCCAGTATTGCCTCTGTCTCAAGACTGAGCATTACCTCGGCTACGGCAGACTCTGAGCATGCTGCCAGCATTCAATACCGTGCAAACGGTGAGCTAACGGTAGAGCCGGCTTCTCATCCTTTAGGCACAGCTGTAGATGTGAAGAGCTTGTTTTACAATGTACCAGCCAGAAGAAAATTTATGCGTACGCCACGCACTGAATTTTCGCGCTGCGAGACCATCGTAAAAACGCTTGCCATGGCCTACGCAGGTACCTCGTTTACCGTTAATCACAATGGTAAGAGTGTTTTCGAATGCAAGGCTGCGCAAACAATTGAAGAACAAGGTATCCGCGTTGCCAAAATACTTGGCAAGGGATTTGGTGAGTCTGCTCATCATGTAGCGATTGATGGTGCTGGGCTTGGCTTAACAGGCTGGCTTGCAGATCCAGCATTTTCACGCTCGCAAGCGGACATGCAATATTTTTACGTTAACCAGCGCATGGTAAGAGATAAGGTCATTTCTCATGCTGTAAAACAAGCCTATAGCGATCTTATCTATCACCAACGATTTCCAGCCTTTGTGCTGTTCTTGACTATTGATGCATCCACTGTGGATGTCAATGTACATCCTGGAAAACAAGAGGTGCGGTTCAGGGATAGCCAGAATGTTCACGGATTTATCCGGCATTCAATTAAACAATTACTGGCAGCGATTCGTCCTGCCGATACCATCAATCAGGATAGTGCTGCGCAAGGCCTTAGTGGTGCCGAACAAGGTAGTGCCACGCAGCAAAATACTAGTCATTCAATGTCACCTAATGCCGCGTTTGGCGACACCTCATTTCGGCAGCCCATGCAACGTCCTATGCCGTTACAAGTGCGCGAACAGCTCGCAGGTATGCAGCGACTGGGTGCTGATTCAAGTTCTAGTGGTGGCGGCAACGGCGCTCTTGCGCCTATAAGCCCTTATTCTAGGCCTAACTTAAGCACTGACCATCAACACAGCAATATAGGAGAGGCTGAACACGAAATTCCCCCTTTGGGTTTTGCGTTGGCGCATTTGCACGGTGTGTATGTGCTCGCACAAAACGAGCATGGTTTGATACTGGTCGACGCCCATGCAGCACACGAGCGCATCACCTACGAGCGACTCAAGGCAGACTACAGCGGTGGGAGCTTGAAAACTCAAGCCTTATTGGTTCCCGTGAGTCTCGATGTGAGCGAAAGCGAGGCTGATCGTTGCGAAGCTGAATCGCAGTGGTTGCTGCAGTTGGGTTTACACGTTGATCGCATGGCCCCAGAGCAGTTGGTCATTCGTGAAGTGCCAGCCATTTTAGGCCGAACAGATGTTGCCACTTTGCTGCGCGATGTCCTCTCCGATTTGATGAGCATGGATACCAGTGAAAGGCTACGCGCAGCTGTTGACCAAGTGCTCTCGTCCATGGCCTGCCATGGGTCGGTGCGAGCTAATCGGGCATTGAGTATGACCGAAATGAATGCCTTGTTGCGACAGATTGAAAGTACGCCCAACAGCGGACAATGCAACCATGGTCGACCTACTTGGACGACCTTGAGCATGCACGATCTGGACAAGCTCTTTATGCGTGGACGCTAACAGGCGAGCTGTAGCTATAATGAATGAACAGATTGCACCATTGGCATCCGACACCCCTTCAATTTTTTTAATGGGTGCTACAGCTTGCGGAAAAACAGCAGTTTCGATTGAGATTGCCAAGCAGTTAAATGCTGAAGTTATCAGCGTTGATTCAGCGCTCGTGTACCGTGATATGAATATCGGAACGGCTAAGCCTGATCACGATGAGCGAGCTGGTGTGGTCCATCATTTAATAGACATCTGCGATCCATGGCAAGCGTACTCGGCGGCGCAATTTTGTACTGATGCCAATCATCTGATTAGCCAGATCCACAGTCGTGGAAAACGTGCACTACTGGTTGGCGGCACCATGCTGTATTTCAAAGCGTTAGAGGAGGGCTTGGCAACTTTGCCAAAAGCTGACGCAAAAACCAGAGCTGGCTTGGTTGAAGAGGCACGAGTGCACGGATGGCATGAGCTGCATCATCAGCTCACAACGATTGATCCGATTGCTGGAGCCCGCATTCACCCTAACGATCCTCAACGTATACAGCGAGCGTTGGAGGTGTATCGATTAACCGGTGTTCCCATGGGCGAGTTGCAAGCTCAAACAAGTAGTGATCTTGTTGTTGCGCCCGTGAAATTTGCTTTGCTACCGAGTAACCGGGCATGGTTGCATCAACGTATCGAAGAACGTTTTAAAGCGATGATGTTAGCCGGATTTATGGACGAACTTAAACAGTTGCGTGCTGACAAACGATTACATAGAGATCTACCGTCAGTACGCAGTGTTGGGTACCGTCAAGGCTGGGAATTTCTGGACAGCCGCGCCGCTTGTGTGGCAAATAACGAAACCCCACCTGCCGATAACGAGTGGCAAGACAAGGCGGTGGTCGCTACCCGACAATTGGCAAAGCGTCAATTGACTTGGCTTCGGTCCATGCATAACATCACCTCAATAGAATGTGATACTCAACCCATGAGCGAGCAAGTCGAGCGTATCCTGAATACATTGAATAAGAATCTTTGATGACAAGTATGACAACAGCTATAAACATACCCTCTATGGTTAGGCAAATAGGCAATACTCGCCTAGTGCCTATTCAGCGCATTGCACACAATGACAACGGTAACCAGATATTTGGCAAACTTGAAGGTGACAATCCTGCAGGTTCAGTCAAGGATCGTCCTGCAGCGAACATGATCCTAAAAGCGCAGGAACGAGGCGATATCAAGCCCGGTGATACCTTGCTCGAAGCAACCAGTGGCAATACTGGTATTGCCCTAGCCATGGTGGCAGCTACTTTGGGTTATAAACTCAAACTACTCATGCCCGACAATATGACCGATGAACGTAAGTCGCTCATGCGAGCGTATGGCGCCGAGTTGATATTGGTCACTGAAGATCAAGGTATGGAGTATGCGCGTGATACGGCTGCAGCGATGGCTGATCGGGGAGAGGGGCTGGTGCTTGATCAGTTTGCCAATCCTGATAACTGGGGAGCGCACTATGCGTCAACAGGGCCGGAGCTCTGGGAGGCCACGAAAGGGCAAATTACGCACTTTGTGAGTTCAATGGGCACCACGGGCACGATCATGGGCGTATCGCGCTATTTAAAAGAAAAAAATCCTGACATACAGATTATTGGTGTGCAGCCAGAAGATGGCTCTAGCATTCCCGGGATTCGTCGATGGCCGCAAGCGTATTTGCCCAAAATTTATGAACCGGCGAGAGTTGATCGTATCATTGATGTTCGCCAAGACGACTCTGAAGACATGGCGCGCAGGCTTGCCAAGGAAGAAGGAATATTGTCTGGCGTATCTTCAGGAGGGGCATTGATCGCCGCCTTGAGCCTGTTACCCGATTTGCAAGACGCTGTGATTGTTACGATTGTGTGCGACCGAGGTGATCGTTATCTGAGCAGTGGGTTATTTCCTGCTTGAAGTTAAAGTAGAGGAGGCTGATCGATACAGTGCTTCCTCTCCTCTCTGCTTTGTGTGGATAGCTTGCCCTAGTCCTAGTAGAAAGCTATGACCTCTTTGAGTGGCTCACCGGGCGGCTAAAAACTAAGAGAGCATGAACTCCACATCGATGCCAGCGACGGTTAGCTCGTCGCCACTGTGTAGCATGACCGGCTCATCGCCAATGGCGTCTTTGTTGAGAGTGGGAAGATTGACGTTATCATCACTCTCGATGTGCATTAAAAAGTAGCCATCGGGTTTACGCATAATGGCTGCGATTTGAATGCCTGGACGCCCCAGTGTGGTTACTGGCTTATCTATGGGTAGAATTTGACCTGATTTGGCGCCGTTCTTTATTTCTATGACTGCGCCTTTCGATAAACTCGCTGGCGAGTCCAGATCGTGCATTGGAAGTTCATCAGCAGAAATATTTGGAATTACCACATTCTCTAACCCGTCGAGTGGGTGAGGAGGTTCCGCGTTTTGTCGGTCTTTGTGCCCTGATTTGATCGCACCCATGGGTGAGATGTTGTTCGTGTTGGTCTCGGAGTGTCTGGCGGTATTTGCCTTCGCCGGCACACGCTCCTCTTCAGCAGGTTGCTCGGCACTGGCAGAGTGTGTCTCTACCACCTCTTCAGATTCAGCAGTTTGCTCTGGCTCTATTTGCGAGTCAGTATGGTCAGATTGAGATCCGTGTGCCGAATCTGACAGAAGAGCTGAGCTGAATTTCAGTTCTACCTTGCCCAGAATGATTTCGTCGCTTTCGCGGATCTGGGCAGATTGCACTACTTGCCCGTTAACGTAGGATCCGTTGGTGCTGTTTAAGTCAGTGAGAGTTGCAATGCCTCCAACGATACTGATGGTAGCGTGAGTCCCGCTGACCGACAATTCTGGTATGCACACGTCGTTGGTGGTACGACGGCCCAGAGAGATAGTACGAAGCTCATCTTCGAATGTAAATTCGTCGATATCATTTGCTTCGTTTGTAACAATAATTGTGGTCATTTAACTTCCTGCAAAAAACCCAGCGTGGAACTCATAGAAACACAAGCTGTGTGGTTAGTGTTGATAACAGTTCAGAGCGCTTTTAAATAAAAAAGTAGTTTATTAACAATGACTTAATTATTTATTTATAGTCTATACCGTCCTCATAGCCCTTCACCCATATTATTGGCGATCACACAGTGGCAGTCAACCGCAAACATGCATAGTCAGTAACTTGACCAAGAGTTGTGCGCCACGTCACTCCCCAAGAAGCAAAGACAATCGCTCACCGGGGTGTATGACATCATTTGTGAGGATTTGTCCACGTTCATTGCGAATTTTGTTGACGGGTACTGAATATTTCTGAGCTATATGCGAAAGCGTGTCACCAATAGTTACCACATAATCTATGCGCCCGTCGTTTATTTGTGGATCAAATATACGTAAGCGATAACCGATTTTTATAAGATCTGATTCGAGTGAATTAAGTTGCCTTAGTCGTTTTTTAGAGACGTTGTAGCGCAGTGACAAGGTACCAAGGTTGTCGCCAGTGACAACCGTATGAAATTCGGGAGCATTAAATAACTCGCTAGCGCTGAGGCTCGACATGCGCTCAACCAGCGCTGCGGCATATTCACTAGGTACATACACTCTATGCGGGCCATCAGGCGGGCTAATACCTCGTGTAAAACCGGCATTTAGATTTCGCAATTGTTGTTCTGGCAAGCCGGTGAGACCTGCCAGTTTGTCCATGCTAACTCGAGATGGTGCATCCAGTGCTGTAAATGCGCTGCCCTGCGAGATAACGGGTATCCGAAAGTTTGTGGGCCTGTCGTAGCGAAGCAGTGCCACTAAGGCTAGGAATTTTGGGACGTACTCGCGTGTTTCTGTAGGTAGATCTAATGACCAGAAATCGGTGGGCTTACCGTTGTCGTGGTTGCGTTTAACGGCTGTGCGAACGCGTCCAAGGCCTGCATTGTAGGCGGCAAGTGTAAGTGCCCAATCGCCGTGAAATTCGGCGTTCAAAATGCTTAAATAGTCAGCTGCTGCGCGCGTTGATGCAACGATATCAGAGCGGCCATCAAACCAGTTGTTCGAACTGAGGCCTATATCATTTGCGGTTGCTGGCACGATTTGCCAGATGCCTAGTGCGTGTTGAGGGCTATGGACATCAGGTTGAAAGCCGCTTTCGACTGCTGGCAGTAGAGCAAGCTCGATGGGCAAATAACGCTTATCAAGTTCATCCACGATAAAACCAATGTATGGCGTGGCTCGTTGAAAAATGCGTGTTACCCAAATGGCTTCTTGAGCGTATTGTTGCCGGTAACCGGTGATTTTAGGGTGCTTGGGAATGCTCAGACGCTGCGAGTCACGGACTAGCTCCCACACTGATAGCGCTTTGTTGTTCTTTGGCTGAGCGCCAGTTTGTACACCTTTTGGGCTGTGTCCGGTGGCGGCAGATGAGTCGTACACGTGACCGTTGTCGATCTCGCGCAGCATCAAACGGTCAACGCTGGCGGAGTTACCTAGGTTAGGCAGTGCTGTGGGCGGCACCTCTGTGGGTTTGGACTCAACACTAACGGCGATTGGGGCCCAGAAGATGCTAATGACGCAAACAGCAGCCACGAACTGCGATGGTGTTAGAGCTGTTGGCAAATGTATACTGCCTAAGGCTTGGCAGATTGCAGAAAACGTGTTGTGATCTTTCACTGGGCTAGGATTTTTTTCGGGCTTTGCTGGCCTTAACGGTATTAGTCCGCAGCGACGGTTTCTGAATACGAGGGTAAGCGTTGTAATGATGACAAAAAAACTCAAAGGAAAACGATCTCGGCCAGTATGGCTTGACGCACAAGCGCCTCTTCGTCAATGGTACTCAACCAGCCTCGGTCAGTCCATAGCCGATCGACTAGAAATTGAGCTAAACCATAGACTTCGTAATGTATTCGGCTATCAGGGCCTTCAAGTGGGCAATCTCGTGCCCGGAATGCAGCTTTTTTCCGGAGCAGGGCTGCAACGCCAATTTGTAGTAGATGCGCCCTATACGGGATCCAAACAACAGGAGCCGGCCCGCGAGGATAAACTGAACGGTGCCTGCGCACATATACATGCCGATGTGCTGTCCTTGCCCATCGCCTCTGGGACAATGAAGGCCGTTGCCTTCTTTCACACGCTGGATTTTTGCGATCACCCGCACCAGGCTCTGCGCGAAGCGAACAGAGTTCTGACAGACGACGGCGAGCTGATCATCATTGGCTTTAATCCATACAGTGTATTTGGGGCAAGGCATAGCCTGACGGCATGGCGGCGGCGTGAACCTTGGAATGGTTGTTTTTACGCCAGGCATCGTGTGAGCGATTGGCTGTCGGTTCTCGACTATCGTGTGCTTGGCAGCAATGCCTTCTTTATGCGACCGCCAATAAACAGTGAAGGCATGATGCATCGTTTGGAGAGGCTTGAAAAGCTGCATCGCTGGTTCGGAGGCATTGGAGGTATGTACATCATGCATGCAAGAAAACAAACGATACCCATGTCGATGATTAGGCAAAGAACATCACGTGTGCGAAAACCCTTGGCAGCCAACAGTTTTGCCAGAACTGGTGAGAACTGCGCGGCAAAGTCCTCTGCCACGGTTGCACGTATCGGTGTAAAAGCTCGTGAGCCAGAAGGTTTCTCTTAGTACACTGTGTGCGAATCTATTTCACTTCTATTCCGCTAAGACGGATCACACATTCGTTTTATTTTTCTTTTGCTCTGAGCAGAGCGTGTGACAACAGCAATGATTGAAATTTTCACTGACGGCGCTTGCCGTGGTAACCCCGGTCCAGGTGGTTGGGGAGCCTTGATGCGATCGGGCAAACATGAGAAAGAGCTGTGGGGCGGGCACGAGCACACGACCAATAATCGTATGGAAATGACAGCGGTCATTGAATCTCTAAAGACAGTAAAAAAACCCAGTGAAATCGTGCTAACCACCGATTCCCAATATGTTCGCAAGGGCATCACAGAATGGATTGAAGGCTGGAAGCGCAAGAACTGGCAAACCGCGGCGCGTAAGCCAGTTAAGAATGCGGATTTGTGGCGCGAAATTGATGCGCTGGCTGCCGTGCACACCATTGACTGGCGATGGGTTAAAGGGCATAGCGGCCATGCTGAGAATGAACGTGTTGATGACTTGGCTAATCGTGGTATCGATGAGCTGGAGAAACCCTGATTTTTTGGCGCTTGCTGATCTTTGTAGTCATCGTGATCTTGGTTCCGCTATTGTCAACTGTGACGATGTGTAATTTGTTCTTTATGTGTGAATTTTTTTGTTGTGGTGCTGTCAAAGTGTCGGTCTCGCATTTAGTTATGGCAGACTATTTTTATAGCGCCGAACGGAGCTATAGGGTCGGAGTTGAATATTACATTGCCACTGCTCGGCCTATCTTAATATCCACATCTTTATATCCAAGGAGAATTTTCATGCATTTCAACTCGTCAACTACTATTAAACTGGCAACCTTAGCCTCAGTGCTTTTCGCGGGTTCAGCATTTGCTGATACGACGTATCGCACTGACCAAGGACACACCGAGGTTAATTTTAGCTGGAGTCATGCTGGCGTATCTATTCAGAGCGGTGAGTTCCAAGAGGCCTCAGGTACAGTGACGTTGGCTGACGACTTTGGAAATTCAAGCGTAGAAGTGACTGTTAATCCTGCGAGTGTATCCACTGGTATCGTCGCATTAGACGACGAACTAAAAAGTGCTGATTTCTTTGAGGTTGAGACATACCCTGAGATTACATTCAAAAGTACTGGGGTTGTAAAAACCGGTGATACCGCTATGGACGTAACAGGCGATCTCACCATGCACGGTGTGACAAAAGAAGTAGTATTAAAAGCCGAAATTACACACCAAGGGCCACATCCGCTTGGAAGTTCGTTCGACTACTACAAAGGCGAGTGGATTGCGATCAAAGCAAGCACTACTATTGATCACCAAGCCTTCGATGTAGGTGGATATTCTACTGGTGCGATCACTATCGATATCGTTTC
Source organism: Granulosicoccus sp. (assembly GCA_023300375.1). Classification (GTDB taxonomy): domain Bacteria; phylum Pseudomonadota; class Gammaproteobacteria; order Granulosicoccales; family Granulosicoccaceae; genus Granulosicoccus. Next base: position 26,686 of record JALZWO010000028.1, read on the forward strand.
TGAAATGAAAGCTGAAGGCTAAAATCGATTGTTGTTTGAAGTGATCGGGGCTTCCCAATCACTTTTTAAATGTTATTAGTAAAGATAAACAGTGCTAGCGCCTCCAGCAAATTCATTATTCTGACTGCCGTCAATGCCTATGGCAGCACTGCTCTCAAAGGCTGCGCCAACAGCCAGCGTTTCTCCATCTGCGCTTAGACTGACGCTTTCACCAAAAAAGCGCCACCAAAATTGTCAGCTTCATTAGTATTGCTGGCTTTGATGTAGGCCTCGTACCTCCAGTTTCCATTGCAGCTTTCAAACATATAAACCGTGCCTGAGTAATTAGCTGTGTTGTTAAGCTGATCTCCGTTGAATACTCGTGATGCTTGTAATTAGGCTTGTGTCAGGTCTATAAATTCCTAAAAAACGACCTTGCGCACATCCAAATAGTGATGTTCTAGGTGTTTTTATCGAAAGTCAGAAGGCGTCAAGTAGTCGTCTGATGCAACTCGGTTGTGAGTGTAAAATTACCTATGGTCCCTCTTAAATTTCGCTGTATGATCGGAAATCGAAGTGGGATAGTTTGAAGAGAAACCAACATGAATTTATTTGAACAATGCTACCAATGGCCCATTCGCCGAGCTGTAGCGCTTTGTTTTGCACTTGCCATCAGTGGCTGTTCTGGTTCAAATACTCCCGTGCAGGATGTCGATACTGGATCCAGTGATCTGCCGTCAAATAGTTTAACCAACGATGAGCCGTCACCTGGTGTGGTTACTGATGAGCCGTCACCTGGTGTGGTTACTGATGAGCCGTCAACTGGTGCAACTACTGATGCTCCGTCATCTGGTGCAACTACCAATGAGCCGTCAACTGATGCAACTGCTGATGTGCCAGATCCGATGGTACAAAACAACACGGACGTCAGTTTTGAAATTACTGTCCCTGCTTATCAATCCAATGAATTGCAGCTGCTACTAAGTTGGGGAGAGTTCAGTACTTCGCTCAATTGGGTCGGCGATGAATTATGGTCTGTCGAAGCCGAACTACCGACCAACACCGAGCAACTCTTGTCCATTGTCTTTGTTGATGAAAACGGGGATATCGAACTGGGTAGTTTTGATCAACAATACAGGACCGGTATCAATGCCGCCGAAGTGTTTCAAGTTACTGCTGATCAATTTGACACCAACCAATTGGATTTTGATGGTGATGGCCAGAGCAATCTGGATGAGCTTATTGCCGGCACCGACCCTCGGGTGGATGAAGATAGTTTGCTTACCGTTATCGACAATCAACCAATGAGCCTTGTGTTTGTTGCCAACTACTTTGAGAGTCTTTTATCCAATGAAAGACCGTACATGGGTACGGACAACACTAATCTGTCCGAATTTGCAGGAACGTCCGCTAGGGCGGATATTGATGCAAATGGTAATGGCAGCCTGTTTGCTTTTACACTGCCGTTTGTGCGGAACAATAACCGCAATGGTGAAAGAGCTGTCTTGGAAAACTCAGTCCAATGGAATGGTTCATGGAGTTTCTCCGACGATTTTCATCTAAATCAAAGGTTCACCAGCGAAGTCAGTGCAGATGGAGACACGCGTAGATTAGTGGAAGAAGGCAGTGGTTCTTGGACCGGTACATTCTCACATCGTTGGAACACTGTAGTGGACGTAACGGGACAGTTGATCGAAGGATCTGATTACTGCGAGGTACATAGTGGAACAATTACCGAAACCTACACCACAAATCAGGATGGTATAAGCACGACCACGCTCACCATCACGAGAGAATCAGTTGATGATCTTTGGCGGGTGGAAGATGTAACCGATAGAGAGGGTGTTATCTCTTCTGGCGAATATTTAGCGCGCGAGCTCAGCATGCACATGATTCGATTCGGCTACCAAAAACAGGTTTCAGAGAACGATCACTTTTTTTGCGACATTGTTGATCTGTAAAGGCTTCTGTAGCAATTGCAAGAACCACATTGATTGTGGGCAAGAATTAAAACAGATAGGCATTGGTTCCACAATGTTTGTATCGGTGCCAGCAAAGGTTGGGAAATAAATTGTCACTAGTGCTCCCAGCATTAGTGACAATGTCCTTGAGAATTGAGCCTTTGATAGGATGCAGTCGAACGGCGAACGCGGTAATTAACAATAGGTAGACTGGATATTAAGCCTGCCCGTAAATTGTTGCCGCCTCACCTTGCAACCACGAAATCATGCTTCGATAAGGTGTGGGGCCGTAACTGATGCGTGCAGCGCCAAGCTCTGTAAATGTCGCAAGCGTCGGGGTATGAGGTAACACAATCATGTTTATTGGTAGAGCAACAGCTTTACATAGGGTTTCTATTTGCGCCTCATTCACCATGCCAGGTGCGAAAAAACCATCAGCACCCGCTTGCTCATACGCTTTGGCGCGTTCGATCGCATTATTAACCATAGCGTCGGTATGCTCGTCAGGCTTAGTTTTTAAAAAGATGTCTGTACGTGCGTTTAAAAATCCATGCACACCGTTCTCATCCGCCGCAGCCCGAGCTGCCTGAATACGCTTGGATTGCTCATCAACAGAATACAAACCTGAGCCACCAACGATCTGATCTTCAACATTAAATCCAACCGCACCCACCCGCATGGCACGACGAACCGTGTTGGCCACTTCATCTGCGGATTCACCGTAGCCGCCTTCCAAATCCATCGACAATGGTAGGTCAATGACGTTGAGGATGCGAGACGCCACGATCAGCGCATCGTCAAGTGGGAATTGTTCACCGTCTGGGAATCCATTGGCCATCGCAACAGGGGCACTGCCGGTGGCAATCGCTTTGGCGCCCGAGCTGGCCACCGCTTTCGCACTGCCCGCATCCCAAACATTGAACAAAACAACCGGATTCCCAGCTTGGTGGAGCGCTTTGAACAATTGAGCTTGTTTGGTTTGATTTGTCATAGTGAACCGCTTTTTTACGCTGAGTCTCAGATAGGGTGAAGTTTACCCTAGACCCGAAACGCAAGTTAAGTAATACTAGATTAACGACTTCAGTGGAGTGACAAAGCCCATGGACAGACGTCGATTTACCCGCATCTGTGGCGGCTTACTCACAGGAGCCGCGGCCTTGCACGCACGCGCAATGGCGCAATCGCCGTATCGAACATCGGCGCTGCACTTTGACGACGGTGCACCGGTCACGCTTGGCGCTTTAAGCGAAGGCGAGGCCTGGATTTTTAGTTACCCCTATAAAACCACGCCATGCTTTCTGGTTCGGCTAAGCACCAGTGCGCCTAAGCAAGGGGCTTGGCCTGGCGGGGTGGATGACGATCAATCAGTGGTGGCGTTCTCCGCCATTTGCAGCCACAAAATGTCGCACCCTGCAAAACCCATCACCCACATATCCTATCGCGACACGCCCGTCAGTTGGTACACAAAAGAGGGTGAGAAACAAACCCGTGCAGGGGTTATTAGCTGCTGCTCTGAACGCAGCGTGTACGACCCAGCGTTGGGTGCAGCTGTACTCAGTGGACCGGCACCCGTGCCTCTAGCAGCGATTTCGCTGGATGTGAATGAGCGCGGCGAGTTATCCGCCACAGGTAGCCATGGCCCTGATCAGTATGAGAAGTTTCTTCAAGCCTTTGGGTTTCGGTTAGCACTGGAATACGGTATCAGCGACCCTCGTACGCTTGTCGAGGAACAAACGCAAACCGTTAAAGCGGCCAATTTTTCTGCCCAGCAAGTGCTGTGTTAATGGCAAGAATTAGTTACGTAAATTAGTTATGGGAATTAGTTACGTGAATTAGTTACGTGAATTAGTTA
>JALZWO010000029.1 GCA_023300375.1 Granulosicoccus sp.
GCGGCTTCGAAACTACTGAAAACGCTAAATTAAGCGTCGGCGCTGACAGGAACGATATCGACAAACTTACGGCTGTTAGCACCGCGAACAGCAAATGCAACAACGCCGTCAGTTTTCGCGAATATAGTGTGGTCTTTGCCAACACCTGAGTTCACGCCAGCGTGAAAACGTGTGCCGCGCTGACGAACAATGATGTTGCCTGCTTTGACTAATTCGCCACCGTAGCGCTTGACGCCGAGTCGTTTGGACTCCGAATCGCGACCGTTCCTAGTACTACCACCTGCTTTTTTATGTGCCATGACTAAAGAGTTACCTAAAAACTACTGTGTAAAGTAAGGAATTTGCATGCTTAGTGTCACCTGCATGAGGTGTACTAAACCCATCTGTTGAACCGTCAGACTCAGCCCGCGTTGATCGCAGTAATTTCAAGTTCAGTGAAATTCTGGCGATGCCCAGCCTGCTTGCGATGATGCTTACGGCGGCGAAATTTGACGATTTTTACTTTTGGACCACGTCCGTGAGAGAGTACTCGTGCGCTCACTGAAGCGTTTGCAACAGTGGGAGCACCGACAGTGAAAGACTCTCCGTTGCCTAACATGAGGACTTCAGTGAGGCTGACTTCTTCTCCAGCTTCAGCTGAAAGCGACTCAACTTTTAATTTGTCGCCTTGGCTTACTCGGAACTGTTTGCTACCAGTTTTGACTACCGCGTACATGCAGAATAATCCTAAAAATGACAGCTGCGATTCGCCTCTGCCTGAATACATTTTTCGCTGCTAACATGCCGATGATCGACCGTGTCATGTTTTGAGCGCTCGAGAGTGATACGTAACCACGAAAAGCCCAACAGCATATCAATCAATTGCTCAATAAGTCAACTGCCGGTGTTATCCTTGGGTAAGCAGGATGAATAAGTTCGCAGTAGCGTTGTCCAGAGCGGTATCGCTGCGGCTCGTGATGAAAGAGAACCTACCGGAACCACCTCGCGTACAGCTGAACATGAATGTAACCGCCAGAACCGAAAACCGATTGAGTATCAATGACTGCCGGGCACTGGTTGAGGGGGGCATGGATCAGGTCGATGCGCTTATCACGCGGCGTCTAGCATCTGATGTCGTGCTCATCAACCAACTTTCTGCCTACATCATCGGCAGTGGTGGCAAGCGACTGAGGCCGCAGTTGGTACTGCTTGCTGCGGGAGCTTGTGGTATCGATGGCAGTAGCAAGGAGTCAGACTTCGAGCACTCGATAAGCGTTGCAGCCATTGTTGAATTCATTCACACAGCCACCTTGCTACACGACGACGTTGTCGATGCATCGGAGTTACGGCGTGGCCAAAATACGGCTAACGCCGTCTGGGGTAACGAGGCGGCTGTGCTCGTAGGCGATTTTTTATACTCACGCGCATTCGAAATGATGGTTGACGTGCAGAGCATGGAAGTGATGAGTATTCTGGCCTCCACAACCAATAGAATCGCTGAAGGGGAGGTCATGCAATTGCTCAATGCGCGCGAACCCGATCTCTCCGAAGAACAATACGTGCAGGTTATCGAAGCCAAAACAGCTCGTCTTTTTCAGGCTGCAACTGAGCTGGGTGCGGTGTTGGCAGGTGAGTCAACTGAAATCAGGCAGGGTTTAGCAAGCTATGGAATGCATCTGGGTACGGCATTTCAGATAGCTGATGATGTTTTGGATTACCGAAGTGATGCTGATACCACCGGCAAAAACGTAGGTGATGATCTGGCCGAAGGAAAAACAACGCTACCATTGATCTATGCCATGCGCGATGGCACGCCTGAGCAACGCGAGATGATCGCTCAATGCGTGCGCGACGCCAGCATAGAAAAGCTGGACGAGCTCATGCTAATAATTGACGCCACAGATGCTCTGAATAAGTCACTTCAGCGTGCTCAAGAGTCTGCTGCTGCTGCTGTGGCAGCACTGGAGCCCCTGGCCGCATCTCCCTACAAGGATGCGCTTGTTCGACTAGCCAGCTATTCGGTGGAGCGACTGGCATAAGGATTTGTGGTGCATTCAAGCTTTGTCAAAAATGTCACAAGCTTCTATGTATGCGTATTCCCCCAAAGCAAGCGGCCAAACCGTGCATCTGCCAATAGCGGTCCGAACCAGACGCAGAGTGGGCAGTCCTACTGATGCACTCATGCGTCTGACCTGTCTATTGCGTCCTTCCTTCAAGCCTATCTCGATCCAACTCGTGGGGATATTCTGACGAAATCGTACCGGCGGATCGCGCACCCACAATTGTGTAGGCCGCTCCACAGGTTTTGCATAAACCGCTTTTGCAGCCCCATCCTTGAGTAATACGCCATCGGTGAGTTTTGCTGTTGTTGCTGTGTCGGCTATGCCTTCAACTTCAATCAGATAAGTCTTTAGCAATTTAAATTTTGGACTGCTGATTTTTTGTTGCAGCGCGCCATCATTGGTCAGCACCATCAGGCCTTCGCTGTCTTTATCCAAACGCCCTGCCGGGTAGTAACCAGGTGAGTCGATGAAGTGCGCAAGGGTTTTGCGTTTGTCGGCGTCGGTGAACTGACTCAGCACGCCGAAGGGCTTGTTGAAGATCAGGATAGGGGGCCGCACAGGCTAGGGCGTCGTCTTTTGTGCGGTTGCAGAGGCTCTGGCTGCCAAGGATTCGCTGAGGCTTTGGGTGAATCCAAGCTCAAACAACGCTTGCTGAATATCTTCATGTTTTGTCGGCGTACGTATCATGGCATCGAGCGAGTTGGGCAAGCGATCATCACGAATCATTCCAGTTAGAGATCGCGCAAAATAGATGGTGTCCTTGTGCTCGTACAGGATGCGACTAACGCGAGGAGCGCCGCGAAATCCCATCATGGCTACCTCTCCCAGATTGGCCATCAGATTGTCAAGACTGTCCCATTTATTCAGTAGTCGAGCAGCGGTCGATGGCCCTACTCCTGGTGCGCCAGGTATGTTGTCACTCTTGTCACCGCACAATGCTAGCCAGTCAGCCATTTGTTCTGGGCGCACTTTAAATCGCTTATGGACTTCCTGGTAGCTGGCAATGGGGCGTCTACCCAAATCCCAATAGCGGTCGTGTTCACGAACAAACTGAGCCAGATCCTTGTCTCCAGAAACGATGGTGACTTGCTGCTCTTGTGTGTGGGCAATTTCTGCAAACTGACCGATGATGTCGTCAGCTTCAGTTCGATCACTGCCGTAGGCCGGTATGCCAAGAGCCTTAACCAAACGCTTGCAACGGTCAAACTGTGGCGCAAGATCCTCTGGCGCTGGCGGACGACCTGCCTTGTACTCTGGGTATATTTTGTGCCTTGTGCCTTGGCGTGAGCACTCGTCAAAGGCACAAACCATATGCGCAGGATTGTAGCTATCGATGATGCCGCACAGTGTTTCTGCCAGACCTTGAACGGCGTTGTCTGGTTCATCAAATCGATTACGAACCGTGCTCGGCAAGTTCTGCCATGCCCGGAAGATATAAATACTGGTATCTATTAGGAACAGCATGTTTGGCTATTGCCTAGGTGTTAGAAAACGGCAAAACTCGTCAGATGCATGCAGGCGACAGGGTGTGCGATTTTGTGGCAGGCCAACTACATCGCCTTGTGTGGCCTGCTGGCTATGGTTGTGCTCATAACGTACGAAGGGCACCTCGCAAGGTGCCCCTTCTGCATCGTTTCGTTCTGTCTTCAGGTGCACGGTAGTGCCGTGCACCTGTAAATATGAACTACTTGGCGCCGTAGCGACGACGGAACTTGTCGACCTGACCTGCGGTGTCCATGACTTTTTGCTTGCCTGTGTAGAAAGGGTGGCAAGCGGAACACACTTCAATGCTCAAATCTTTGTTAGCTGTCGAGCCTGTCTCGAAGGTAGTACCGCAGCTGCAAGTGACTTGGATCTGTTTGTATTCGGGATGGATTTCCGGTTTCATAGCAATCTCCCAGTTATAAATTCGGTCAGGGATACTAGTTCCGATAGCGCTAAATTGCAAGCGTTGGGAGTGTTTCAGTGGGTAACTCTTTTTGGATATGTTGTTTTAACCCCATTTAAAGCGTCACGGCGACTGCATCAGGGAGGCCTTTACTATTCAAAGTTGCTGTCTGAACTCAATCTGTAGCGAGAGCGGTGTCACATTTCTTATGAACGATTCTACGGCCACGTTACTTGTTGCCAGAGGTGTCGAGCTTTAACGGTATGACAGGGTAGGACTTTTCAGCGTTTAAGCGTGCATCAGGTAGAAACAGTTCGAGAGTGTCGTTTAACCAGTTGAATCCCTCTTTGGTGCAACGCAGGCTAAGACCAGCTTGTTCAATCAAGCCTCTCTCTAGTGCCTGATCTATCGGTTTTTGCCAAACATCAAGTGCCACGCCAGTGTGTAATTCAAATAAGGGGATGGCGAAACCTTCCTTGAGTCGCAGTGCATTCATGAGAAATTCCAGCGCCGTCTCCTCTATGCCAATGTCGGACTGATCTGCGAGCTGCTCTTCAGCGCTGCTTGCCTCCAAATATCTGGCAGGATGTTTTTGCTTGCAGCGTCTAACAATTCGCCCAGAGTCAGCGGAACTGATCTTGCCATGCGCACCACAACCAATGCCCACATAGTCGCCAAACTGCCAGTAGTTAACATTATGTGCACACCGATTTTTCGCGCCACTTGAGTTCTTTGCGTAGGCCGATACTTCGTAGCGTTCAAAGCCTGCTGTTGCCAGTTTTTCCACAACCAGCTCTTGCATGTCAGCGCGTAGCTCATTGCTGGGGACTGTTGGAGGAAAGCGTGCAAACAGGGTGTTAGGCTCAAGCGTAAGCTCATAAAAAGATAAGTGCGTAGTCGATTGCTCTAAGGCTAGGTTAATGTCATCAAGCAACTGCTTTTCGGTCTGCTCTGGCAATGCAAACATGATATCGAGGTTGATCTGCTCAAAGCCTGCTTTGTGGGCGATATCGACTGCTTTCAATGCGTCGCTTGATGAATGTACGCGGCCTAATGCCGTTAGCATCTGAGGGTTAAAGCTCTGTATGCCAATGGAGAGTCGATTGATGCCTAAGCTGCGAAATTCTTTAAATTTTGCTTGTTCGAATGTGCCCGGATTGGCCTCGAGAGTAACCTCAGCATTAGGCGCTAAGGCAGTTAACGCACGAACACCACTGAGTAGGCGATCGAGAGCATTTGCGCTGAACAAGCTCGGCGTACCGCCGCCAATGAATACACTGGTGAATTGGCGTCCCCAGACCAATGGCATCTCGTTTGCCAGATCGACTAGCAGTGCATCTACATACTGGAGCTCAGGAATTTCCCCGCGCTGCTCGTGTGAGTTGAAATCACAATAGGGGCATTTTTTGATACACCAAGGGATATGAATATAAAGCGACAGTGGCGGTAGTTGTGTAAAAGAACGTTGGCTCATGAATGCGTGCGGAGCAGTTCTAGCAGTTGCGCAACGGCCTTGCCTCTGTGGCTGAGCTTGTTTTTTGTTTGCTTGTCCAGCAAAGCTGCTGCCGTGTTTGTGTCATGGTTGCAAAACACAGGATCATAGCCAAAGCCACCAACACCCGCAGGCTGCTTGAGAATGTGTCCCTCCCAGGTACCTTGGGCGATGAGTGGCGACGGGTCTGCTTCGTGCTGCAAATACACAACAACACTTCGAAACCGAGCGGATCGTTGGCTCGTCGTCTCATACGCTTCAAGTTGCTGTAACAAAAACTCGTTATTCGCCTGGTCGCCACTGCCCGCATTATGCAGTTCAGCGTGGCGTGCAGAGTATAAGCCCGGAGCGCCGTTCAACACATCTACCTCCAGTCCGGAGTCGTCGGCAATAGCGGGCAAGCCGGATAATCGAGTGGCATGGCGTGCCTTGAGTAACGCGTTCTCGACAAAAGTACTCGCGGTTTCATCCACTGACTCTATGTCGTATCTACCTTGTTCGTGCACATCAAAGCCCAATGGGTTCAAGAGATCATGCAGTTCCTTGACCTTACCCATATTACCGCTGGCGAATACGATTGTCGTTTTGCCCATAGTCCACTCTAGTTTTCGCAGATCAAACAGTATCTGCGTGATGATCAGGAATTCAGCGCATCGCTCTGCGCGCTTGTTAGCTGGCCTATGCCATGTTTGGCGAGTGACAGCATTTTTTGTAGTTCGTCTTCTCTAAATGCATGCCCCTCTGCAGTGCCCTGAATTTCGATAAACCCGCCCGCTTCATTCATGACGACATTCATGTCGGTTTCGGCGCTTGAGTCCTCTAGGTAGTCAAGATCCAAAACCGGTTGGCCCTTGTAAATGCCGACCGATATCGCGGCTATTTGCCCATGTATGGGGTTACGTTTAATTTTTCGTTGGTCCATTAGCTGCTGAACGGCATCACACAGTGCGATATAAGCACCGGTAATGGATGCGGTGCGTGTGCCGCCATCTGCCTGAAGCACATCACAATCGAGTGTGATGGTGCGTTCACCCAGTGCGTCCAGATCCACAGCTGCGCGAAGTGAGCGACCGATCAGTCTCTGAATTTCTTGCGTTCGTCCGGATTGCTTGCCCGCTGCAGCCTCGCGGCGCGCCCGGCTATGTGTTGCCCCTGGGAGCATCCCATACTCAGCGGTAACCCAGCCACTGCCAGTGCCTTTGAGCCAAGGTGGGCAGCGATTATCCACACTGGCGGTACACAAAACCTGCGTATCGCCCATCTCGATTAGCACCGAACCTGCTGCGTGCTTAGTGAATTTACGGGTCAGCTTGATGGCTCGTAGTTCGTCAGCCGCTCTATTGCTGGGTCGCATGGTGTTTCCTTGTAGGGTCGATAAAGTAAAGTGTTGCAAACGTCACCATATTAAATTCAAGCAGGCAGATTGTGAGCTGCACATCGTTTGCTCAAACACAGGAGGTGGTTCATAGTGGTAGTTTGCTGGGGTGCAGAGTATAGCTTCATCAAGGCCCCGTTGGTTTCAAAGTGCCGTGCAATTGTTCGAGCGAAGGTACACTACAGCCCAGTCAACGATTAACTCAGACACAAGGAGCTGCATAATGCTGCAAAGCATGACTGCCTACGGGCAGTCACTGACTAGCCAGATTAATGAGTCTGTGCAGGAAGAATTTAACTGGGAGATGCGATCAGTAAATCACCGGTATCTGGATGTGTCGGTTCATTTGCCGGTGGGATTTCGCGCTATGGCCACTGAAGTGCGCGCAAAAGTCGCCGAGTTGCTGGGGCGCGGTAAAATCGACATTTCGTTAACTCTAGGCGTCAGCACAAAAGCACGTGAAGATATCGTCGTCGACAAAGCCTTGTTGTCGCAACTTAAGGAAGCCATTGATGCCGTGCGTAATTCAGGCATTGAGACCGGAGTGGTCGACCCGTTAAGCTTGTTAAAGTGGCCAGGGCTGACTCAGCAAGAAGCGACGCTTGACACATCAATTGCGGTTAAGGCCCTGTTGTCTTTTGATGCTTGCTTGATTGATTTCAACCATACCCGGATGCGTGAAGGTGAACAAATAGCGCTCATGCTGAGTGCGCGTGCGCAATCAATCTCACAGCTGGTAAGTCAACTGCGCGAGCGACGCTTGGGTGTTGTGCAACGGCAACGCGCAAGGTTGATCGAGAAGTTGGCTCAATTAGAGATAGATCATGATACTTCGCGCTTAGAGCAAGAATTGGTGTACACCGCTCAGCGCCTCGACATTGATGAGGAGCTAGACCGGTTAGACGTGCACGTGGTCGAATTCCACAAGGCCCTATTGCGTACCGAACCCGTGGGCCGACGACTGGATTTTCTGATGCAGGAGTTCAATCGTGAAGTGAATACGGTGGCGTCAAAATCGTCTGATTCGGCAACGACAGCGGCAACAATAGAATTAAAGGTGCTGATAGAGCAAATGCGCGAACAGGTGCAAAATGTTGAGTGATTTGAGATACGCTAACTGTGAGTAGTGACACAAAAAAGCCGGCGAGTAACAAGCCGAGTACAACTGATTCTCCAGACGTTTTTTCAAATGGCGAGAAGCGCTATGAGTGGCCACCACCGCGTGATCCTAATCTAAGCTACAAGGAAAAAAGCCGTCATCCGGTATTGTCTCTCATTACTGCTTTGCCACTTATTATGTTAGTTGCAGGCTTGTATTATTATTATCATGCGGAATCTGCACAAACAAATAGCACGCCTATTGAGGCGGAGAGTAGAGAGATAATTGCTAGCTTCGCCGGCTTGTCACAAACGCGTGGCAGGCATTACTTGTGGGTGGAACTAGACGGTGCCTCTAAAGGTATTAGAGTGAAAGAGCAGCAAGTGTCACGCTTAGAGGCGATGACGCGCGGCGAGAGCGTTATTGTGCAAATGGCTCCCAGTATTACGGGTTCTACGACCTTGTGGGCATTGAGAGTTGAGCAGGCAGGGCGCGTTTTCTTGGATAGGCCCAACCCTCTTCCTTAACGATTTTTGTCAACGTAAGTGTCAGCTTAAGCGTTAATTCAAGGCTCAGTTAATTAGTCAATTCAAGGCGGTGTAATCATGGTAACTACAGTTGATGCATTGACGCGATTTCCGGTCAAAGGGCTGAGTGGGCAGTTGTTGGAAAACGTAAAGCTTGAAGCCGGTATTGGGTTTCCTTGTGATCGCCAGTTCGGCTTTGCACGCCCTGATAGTGGCTTTGATCAAAACGCCCCCAAGCCTTTGCCAAAATCAAAATTTTATATGCTTGCGCGTGATGCAAGTCTGGCTCTACTTAGTACAGAATTTGATGAAAACACGGGTTTTCTCGTTATAAATAGTCCTGCGCACAGTGGTAAATTCGATATCACAACAGCGGATGGCAGAGATAAAGCGAGTCAGTTTCTCAAAATGTATCTTTGTTTACCAGGGGCTGAAACACCACAACTGTTTGAGGCTGCACCACATCGCTTTACCGACGTGTCTGTGGATTCAGTGGAAATGATGAACACGGTGTCCATTATTAATCTTGATAGTGTGAGAGCGTTTTCAAAGGCTATTGAAAAAGAGGTAGATCCGCAAAGATTTCGAGGCAATATTCATTTGTCGAACCTGCCGGCTTTCGCAGAGTTGGAGATGATTGGGCAAACGTTGGTTTTTGGAGATGTGCATCTCAAGCTGGTTAAGCGTACACAACGGTGTCCTGCAACTGAAGTTGATTTGGAGACAGGTAGGCGCAATATAAAATTGCCCCGCTTATTGCGTGAACATTACGCTCACATGGATATGGGTGTTTATGCACAGGTGGTGAAAGGCGGTGTCATTAATTTGGGTGATACCGTTGAAATAAACTAATGGCTTGATCAAGCTGCCTTCGATGCCTGTAACGGTTTAGTTGCCGTTTTATTGGTGGTGCTGCTCTCTTTCTGTTTATTCTCTTTAAAGTGCATGGAGACAATCAAACCCGGGTTGTTATCCTCAAGTGTTAGTTGTGCTGCATGCAATCGTGTAATCGCTTTTACCAAGCTTAAGCCAAGTCCGTTGCCCGGAGAATTTCGTTCGTTTTCCAGTCTGACAAATCTTTCGAACACTCTTTCTCTTTCGTGAGCAGGAATGCCTGGTCCGTTATCGCTAACTGATATTGTGAATTCTTGTCCAGTACCTTCCACTGAGAGCGATACGTTTGCAGGGTGAGGGCTGTACTTTATGGCATTGTCCAGTAAATTGGTGATAGCTTGGGCAATGAGACGGCGGTTGCAGTTAAATATCGGATTACTCTGGATACTGTAATTGAAGGTTAAATCCCCCTCCTCATCTTCGGCTACTGCTTCGTACAGCTCTGCCAGCTCGGTTGTTAAGTCGCCAATATTGGTGTCCTGCCACTCAGATGAGTCAATTCCAGCTTCGAGTCTGGCAATACTCAACATTGAATTAAAGGTGTGTATCAGGCTGTCAACATCGCCTATGGTTTCATCCATGACTGTTCGATAATTCTCAGCTTCCCGTTCTTCGAGTAATGTGACTTCTAAACGGTTTCGCAATCTCGTGAGAGGGCTGCGTAAGTCATGTGCAACGTTATTGGTAACTTGCTGCATGCTGTTCATTAAATCTTCAATGCGATTGAGCATCTGATTCAATTTTGTAGAGATTTCATCAAACTCGTCGTCGCGCGACGTCACTGACAGTCTTTGCGATAAATCACCGCTCATAATGTCACTGGCGGTGCTACTGACCGAATCAATTCGCCGCAGCATGCCTGTGCCAATCCAGAGGCCACCGAATAAAGAGAACAGTATTGTTAAGCCTGTAGCACCAACCACCAATGTAAATGTGTGATCCAGCAACGCATTTTCATCAGTGATTTCATGGCCGATGGTAAGTTTTAAGCCATCGGACAAAGTGGTTTCAGCGACTCTGACTGGATTGAAGGCGCGAGGACTGCCAGGGGGTAGGTCTACTACATCACCCATGTTTCGCGTGGTGTGCGCGCGCACAGATTTCAGGCGAATGGGTAGGTCTTCCTCGCTAGCTTCTGTTTCTTCCGAGTTGGTTTCGTTTGTTGCTACGTAGTAAAACCTGCCGTAAGTATCAATCTGATTACGACGCTGAATCGCTTCAAGGAGTTCTGGCAATGCGCCAGATTGGTACAAATTGGTCAGGTAGTCAGTTTCCAGTCGTAAGCGGGCATCTACCTGAGAATCAATTTGATCCCGTGTTGACCAGTAGATAAACCCGAGTGTGGCTGCTGATAAAGCGCTAAAGAGAGTCGCATAGATCAATGCCAGTCTGAACGCCGATGTGCGAAAGATACGGCGTTTGTCAAACCAGCTGATTAGTCTTCCACGCATATCAGTTTTCACTGGCTATTTTTATAGGTAGATTCATGCATAGTTCAGGCTTGGTTGGGTGCTCAAGGTGCGATTTACACCGTCGCCCCCATCTCCTGTAGCTTGTAGCCCGCACCACGAACCGTATGCAGGAGTGGTGTTTCGAAATCCTTATCGATTTTGCTTCGAAGTCGGCTTATCTGTACATCAATTACATTGGTCTGTGGGTCGAAGTGGTAATCCCATACATTTTCAAGCAACATGCTGCGTGTAACCACCTGATTGGTGTGTTGCATGAGGTATTCAAGAAGTCGAAATTCCCGAGGTTGTAAATTAATGTTTTTGCCCGACCGAGTCACCTTATGCTTTATGAGATCGAGAGTCAGATCGCCTACATTGAGTATTGTGCCTTGGACGCCTGTGTGTGCTCGCCTGGTAAGTGCCTGGAGCCGTGCGGTTAGCTCGCTAAGTTGATAAGGCTTTGTGAGGTAGT
The DNA here is from genome assembly GCA_023300375.1 of Granulosicoccus sp. Lineage (GTDB taxonomy): Bacteria > Pseudomonadota > Gammaproteobacteria > Granulosicoccales > Granulosicoccaceae > Granulosicoccus. Next base: position 11,241 of record JALZWO010000029.1, read on the forward strand.
CATCGCCACCCGCTTTTAACCCAGTAACGCGCTCGTCGACATTATCAAGAGCGCTAAGGATAAGTACTGGCGCCATGTTACCAACGCGCCGCAATTCCTCTATCAGCGACAAACCGTCGCGTTTTGGCAGCATGCGGTCGATGATCATTGAGTCGTAGGCATTGGATAAGGCCATCTGTAGTCCCAGCTCACCATCGGCCGCGTGCTCGACGATATGCCCGCTCTCCGTTAAACCTTTTACAAGATAGGATGCGGCCTCTAAATCATCTTCGACTAGTAAAATTCGCATACAGCCCCCAAATAGTTGTGACAGTGAAAGATCATGCTTACAACTTCAAATTTAAATTAACTAAGTAATGCGGTATTGCTAGCGTGCTTTAATCGAAGGCAACGCTACCACTCTGACGCATTGTGAACGTTTGTAAAAGCCATGGTTCATACAGGCATAAAGAAATAGGACACATCATGCACTCTACAGTCGATACATTATCAATACAGAACAACCCTATGGCAGATCGAGCTGCGGGACAAAAAGCATCCCGTGTTGTGAACCATGTTGCAGTATCTGCAAATTCACAGCATGCCCCATCGCAAGCTCAAACTAACAAGATAGGCAGAATATATCGAAAACTGCTTCTAGGTATTGCTTTCCTTCCCATTATTGCTATACCGACATCCTTTGCGGACACTTTGCCCAATTTCAGTGGTCTGGTTGAGGAAGAAGGTGATGCGGTAGTCAAGATCTCAGTGCTTGCCTCTAGCAAGGCCGTTGCAGGTGGTGGCATACCCGGTTTAAGCCCTGATCAGATCCCTGAGCAATTCCGGCGTTTTTTTGAACAACTGCCAAACGCGCCAAAAGAGGAGCCCCGCCAAGGTACCGGTTTTGGTAGCGGATTTATTATCTCGGAAGATGGTTACGTGATGACCAATGCGCATGTTGTAGACAATGCCACAGAGATTCGCGTGGGTTTAAACGATCAACGTGAGTTTCAAGCCACGTTGGTAGGAACGGACCCTGCCAGTGACATTGCTTTGCTGAAGCTTGATGCCGAGGACCTGCCGGTCGCGCGCATGGGCAATTCCGATGATTTGAAAGTTGGTGAGTGGGTCTTGGCTATAGGCTCTCCTTTTGGCTTTGAGAACACGGCTACACAGGGCATTGTATCGGCATTGGCGAGAAGCCTTCCCGATGATACTTATGTGCCTTTCATCCAGACAGACGTCGCGGTCAATCCCGGAAATTCTGGTGGGCCTCTGTACAACACAGACGGTGAGGTCGTTGGTGTGAATTCACAGATCTACTCTCGTTCAGGTGGTTATCAGGGTTTATCTTTTGCCATTCCGATCAATGTAGCCATGTCTATTGCTGACCAATTAAAGGATAAGGGTTTTGCTACAAGGGGCTGGTTGGGTGTGTCAATCCAGAATGTTGATCAGGCACTGGCTCGTTCTTTTGGATTGAGTAAGCCGGGGGGAGCGTTGGTTGCCCAAGTAGGCGGTGATAGTCCAGCACAAAAAGCGGGTTTGCTCAGCGGCGACATTATTCTGGAGTTTAATGGGCGGGCCGTGACCTACAGCAGCGCTTTACCACCTTTAGTGGGAGCTATAGCGCCGGGTACCACCGTAGACATGCTGGTACTAAGGGATGGCGAGCAACGATCCATGAAGGTCACCATTGAACCTCTCGATGAAGGTGAGCGTGTTGCCACAGCCCCAGTAGCAGATCCCATCGAACAATCACGCTTGGGCGTGGAGGTGGCAGCGGTGCCGGATGAGCAGAAGGAGCAAATGGGCATATCACGAGGCGTCGTTGTCTCAGAATTGAAATCTGGCGGAGCGGCTGCTGTGGCTGGGATTCGCGAGGGCGACGTTATCCTATCTGTGAATCGCAAAGACGTTGATAGCGTAGAGGGTCTTAAAGCGATTGTTGAAGCTGCACCGACTGATGATGCTATTCCGGTATTGATTCAACGCGGAAGCTCACCGATATTTTTGGCGCTCACATTGCCCTCTTGATCAAGGTTCTTTTGTAAGAGTTTTATGTTGAGAGACTGCGCGGCTAATTCATGGTCTGCCGCACAGGCTCTCTAGCCCTAAGCGTAGTTTGAAGTGTACGTTTATTACGTTCTCTCGCAGGTCGACTGACCGAGCTTAAGGTTGCCCATTCTCGGTCGGTATGCAGTTATTTTTTCTCTTCCTCAGCGCTAACCATTATTTCCTCCAGCTTCAATCCTGTCAGTTTGCTGACAGTGCGCCAAATAAACCAGAATATAGCCATCATCATAATCATTGAAGGAATGGCTATAACCGGATAACTCAGCAACGTCATCCGTCCAAGCTCCTCGTTGAACGCCGAAGATCCGCTCTCGCTTTTCACGATAAGCTTGGCCAAGAAGTAGTTCATCACAGCGCTGAAAAGAAATGTCCCAGCGAGCAGGGTGTTCGCTCTATCGAGCCGCGTATCGAAGTGCTCTCTATTATCTTTTTTGTCCAGTTCCTCGTGAATACGATCCACATTCATGAGCGCAGGATTAAACAGCAGCTTTCTGATCAAAGGGTAGCCGAGCTTGTTAGCAACGAGCACACCAATGCCTATACACAATGGAATTGCCGCCTCTTTAACCGCTAACCATTGCGCATCAATTTTCAGCAAGCCGATACCTCCGGTCAGGAGTACGCTTATCACTCCCAGAAGAGCCATCCAGTTACGTTTTTTGTTAAAAGCAAGTTCATAAACGCCGTATGCGATTGGAAATGCCAAGGCTGCGATAAGGGCCCAGGTGGGGCCTAAGTCCTCCTCACCACTGAATTTCATCAGGATGATCGAAGGAATAGCGATACTGATAATCAGATCGACAAATGGACGCGGTTTGTCGTTTTGTTGTTCTTCGGTAGACACGATGTTTTTCTTGAACCGTATAAAAGGTTAAGTATACAGAGCCAATTAAAATCATGAGACAACAACACACGGAGTCATATATGTTCTCGTTTGGCATGAGTGGTCTCAGGCGACCTGCTAACCAGTTGATGTGTCTGTTGCTGAGCCTTTTTGCCACAGCGGCGTGCGCGTCTAATTCAGAACCCGTTTATACGGTGTCAAGCACTATGGGTAACACCCTGTCTGTTGAGGTGCTTGGCGAATTCAACCAGCCTTGGGCAATGACGTTTCTACCCAGTGGTGAGCTTCTGGTGACGGAAAAAGGCGGACAGTTGTGGTGGGTTAACGCTGCGCTTGACGAGGCTAGTACATCGTTGGCGCAAATCGGTGCGCATTCCTTAGAGCGGGTGCCAGTGGCAGGTGTACCCACTGTTGAGGCCCGAGGGCAAGGTGGCTTGGGTGATGTGATTGTTCATCCGTCGTTTGATACCAATTCCACGCTGTATTTAAGCTTTGTGGAACGTGAAGGTGATGTCAGTGGAGCCGCTGTGATGCGGGCAACGCTAGAGCTTGGCAATAAATCGATGCCCAAACTTGTTAATCAACAAATCATTTGGCGGCAATTTCCAAAAGTGTCAGGCGAAGGGCATTACGGGCACAAATTGGCGTTCTCCCCAGATGGGCATTTGTTTATTACGTCTGGAGAGAGACAGAAATTTGATCCTGCTCAAGACATGCAGATGAATCTGGGTAAGGTGATAAGGCTGAACGATGATGGAAGCTTACCCACTGATAATCCATGGGCTCAAGATAGTGGAGTGGCACCTGAATTCTGGTCTATCGGGCATCGCAATCCTCTGGGTATTGCCTTTGCAGACGATGGACAATTGTGGGTGCATGAGATGGGGCCACGAGGAGGTGATGAGCTGAATAAAATCGCTCGCGCTGGAAATTATGGTTATCCCTTAGTATCTAACGGTCGGCACTACAGTGGATTGCCTATTCCCGGTCATAACACTCGTCCCGATCTGTTAGCACCTGAGGTCAGCTGGTCACCAGTAATATCGCCGTCTAGCCTTATCATTTATGCAGGCGACAGATACCCTGATTGGCAGGGCAGGGCACTGATCGGCGGGCTGTCATCAGAGGCTTTGGTGCGTGTGTCTCTGGACAATCCTGTGAGCGAAATTGAACGCTATGACTTCAAGCAGCGGATCCGAGAAGTTGAGCAAAATAGCGACGGGGTTGTTTATTTGCTCGAGGATAAAGCAGGCGGTCGATTACTGCGATTAAGTGTGCCTTAGGGGTTTGTACGGTGGAAGCTAATCGGCTGCACGTCATCTCACTAAGCAGTTTTTTGTGCCTATTTTCTTCATTCAGAACCACTAAGATCATTAAATAGGCGAATAAACTGACTCAAACTGGAATAACACTCGTTTGATTACGTTTATCGCGCAAGCTCCCAGCGATGCAAAAAATGCTGAAATAGTTACTGCATCACTAATGAGCCTATAAAAAGTGGACATAAAAAAGCCGCCCATTGGGCGGCTTCCGTGCATTGGCTAACGAATCAGCCTGCATTAGTTTCACGCAAAAAAAGGTTAGTTAGATCGCGCTACACTCAAGCTTGACCCGTTAAAAATCAAAACACTAGACATTGATCACCTCCTATTTATCCGCCACAAGGGATTTAAAGATTAGCATAAAAAGTCACCTATTCGTTAAGCATAGTTGAGCTTGTTACCTAAGCGTTTGCCTATGGGCTGACAACTTGCTGGTCGAAGCGTCCGACGCCTAGCCTAATCATGTCGACAGTTAACGATCCAGGTTTTGAATTCAATACTATGGTGCGACTATGGTCTGTAACACTTAGCGCATCTGCACTGTTTATTTGCACGTTGACAGAATCGATTCCCGTTGGCACTTCTGCTCTTACTAGCGATAGCCATGCAGGTAAGGTTTCCCAGCTGCGCGTGTCTGCTTGTTCCAGAACGAGAAACAATAATCGGGCAATACCACCAACTAGTGCATCCTGGTCTTCGAGTTGATTGGCAATTTGATTTTTTGCCACTAAGCGAAGTGCGTGCCTGGCGGCAACAGACTTGCCGCGTTTTGCCAATGCGCTGCGTGCAATAGGCAGAAGCCGAGTGTGCACTAGCTGTGTATCAAGGACCTGAGCGTTGGCAAAAACGGTAATGCCAGGTTCCCTTTTATAGGACTCTGGATAAAACGGAAATGAAATACGTGCGTTTATGTCCAAAATCAGATCGCCGGCTAACTTAGGCTCTATAAATCCTGATGCCACTAGCACCACGAGGTCACGCGTGGCTTTTGAGCGTCGTGCTGGCGGGTCGATGCCGAGTTGTTCGTTGAGCTTACGGTACTCAACATTTGCGCTGTCGAACTGTCCCGCTGATTCAAAGCTTAAAGCCATTAGGTAACGCGTGAGTACATCCTCGTTCAATACGTCACCGTGTTTATCAAACAAGTTAACTGCACGGCGCGCCTCAACAGCAGCTCCATCGGGCCTGTTCAGCATCAGATAATTAATCATCTGAAACGTGTGTATCCACAATCGTTCGCTGATTTCACCGCCATAGCGGATAGCCCAGTCGTTTAAGAACAGCGCTGTGGATTGATCACGCACACTGATGAAATCAAGTTCATCGATGAGTGTGTACGCTTGTTCGAAGGCTACGATACTTTCGTTGTACTGCTCGGCCGCTTGCGCCACCAGAGCAGTATCCATGAGCAGGAGCAGTTGATCCCGCGCCGACACCTCTGCGCCGGATAGTGTTTGCACAGCGGCTGTCGTGCTGCCCTGTTTAAACTGTTCACGGGCGGTCACGAGTACGCCCGGAGTTGAGCACGCTTGCAACGCCAAGCCACAGACAGTGACTAGTGCGCAGAGCCTGCCTGGCCTCTGAAATCGCATACTAAACTTTCTTTAGCAGTGTCTTGGTGTCTATGACCTTTATGACCTACCAACCTATGATTGGGCGCGAGGCTTCACGTGCAATTTCTACGGCATCAGCCCAAGTAATCTCACCGGTTTCAAGGTCGGTCATTTCAAGGTTCATTGAGTAATAGATGGTCTCACTTTTATTGAGTCGTATTTGGCGTGGTTCCTTCTTCTTGATAGAGCGCAGTGTGCCAGAAAGGATGAAATCTGCGCCAAGTTGACGTCCTTCATTCACTCTCTGCTCTGGTGCAACAAAGCCTGCAAATTGAAAGTCTGCTTCTTCCGCAATGTTCTCGCGTTGCTCGCGATTGATGAAGCGGTATTCACCTGAACGAATTAGTTGAAGTCGAATATCGTCACTGATGCCACTGGTGCTGATGTGCTCTGTTGTCTCGTTGTCGATTCCGTAAATGATAACTTTCGGCTTTTCAGTTGCATTGGAGCTATAAGCGGCGTTTAGCAAGCTTTCGGTCAATACGTCGACTATCTGCTGCTTGTCAGAAAAATCGTAGCTAGCGTCGAAATGTTGCTCAGCCCTTGGATCCAGAGTTCTGGTGGTGGCGGCACAGGCGGTAAGCGCTAGGGCCATGCCAGTCAGTATGAAAAATCGTAGAGAACACTGGATAGATTTCTTTTGCATTTGCAATATTGTCATTCTAATTTTCATGTGCTGTTGGGCCTGATCTTGAGCTTTGTTATTTAAAGAATACTACAACGTGCTTAATCAGCCAGCTATTCGGGCTGACCGGTAAGGGTATTCATAAGTTAAATGCCTGTAAACCACGAGGTTCAACTACTTATTATGTAGTTTGTCTTTGACTGTACTTAGTTCAATGGTGCTGCTGTTGCACGCGTCACAGGCCGTCACATAGTGGTGAATGCCATCGATTGATAGCAATTAAAGACCCTGATATTGGCCACTTAACTATGAACTAGGGCCAGGTCACGGGTAGTGAATAATTGCAAAATGGCACAAGCCATACTCTCTACGCAAGTCTGTGAGGGTTGATTCTTATATTGCGTTACCTATCAACATTGATTTTAGGTTTTGGTAGGTTTTGTACAGTCTTGGCCAGCTGCACTGCGGCTCTAACCTGACGTCTTCCAATAGTCCACTTGACGTGCATGTGCCATCGATATCGTAAAGAGGTAGGCACCAAGAATCGATAAAGCGCTGCAAAAAGCTGGGTTACCCCCAACTTGTTCAATGTCTTCCCTACTCGACCACGCAGCCAGTCCAGTACCGGTTGAGGGATAATCAGCAACGCAAAAACGGCCAGCGAGCTTCCTGCGGTTGCCAAAAGTAGGCCAATCGCCACAGCGCATCGTAGCCACAATGGCATGCGTAGATAAGCAGCTGGTAAGTCTTTGCATTTTTCTATGGCCGCCACTTTGAAGCCATGAGCAGCTTTGCGCCAAGGCTTGTGCGAATTCACCAATAAATGTGTGGACACCTTCACTAGTAGCTGCCGCAGTTGGATCACCAGGCCGTTTTTCAGAAAGTAAAGAGCGACTTTGGGGGTGAGCGTTTTTAACCACGCTTTCCCCCAAGTAATGAGACCCAGAAAGATCGGAATAATAAGCTGTTTCGTTTGCACATCAATGGCAATGACAATGCAAACGAAGGCCAGGACCAGCAGACGTACTCCCAGTGGCGGAACCCGTTGGCGCATCGTGAATGTTGAGTATCTTTCAGCGCTTAAGTGATAGCTCCGCGGTGATTATTCAATCGACGTCTGGGGCCTCGTCAGTGATGACTTGGCCGGTAGCGCGGCGCCAGATGATAGCGCCAGCTAGCCCGATGCCGAGGAAGCCGCTATACAGGATCAACCCTAACCATTGCACGGAGGCATAGTTGTCGGCGTTGACCCAGCCTTCTTGTAGCGACAGGTACACCAGTGCTGCAAAGAAAATGAGTACGATGAAGGTGCCAAGTTTTCCCAGCGCTTTCCATGCGGCAATGAGCAGAGCAACGTTGATAAGTACAGCAACGATAGCACCGAGAATGACCCACGCATCTGTCGGATTGTCATTGTCACGTACCCAGTGAAATATTGATGTGCCAGTTGGGTTGTAGCTGGCAAACACCACAATGGCGCTGATTAGCATTCGTGATAAAAGTACGGCTGGCGAAGAGCCTCTGAAGGCGTTGATCATTGATGGTGTGTCCGTTTGCTACGTGGCAGCATGAAAACGCTGAAAATCAGTCTTGGCTAGTGATATCGCTAGCCATTGTCATTAGATTATCCATGTAGATTAGCAAAACTTGTTTTATTCGCCACGTTACCCATCGGCAAACGTGCATGAATCTGTTGGTTTAATAAAGCTCGGTTAGCATGAAAAGCAGCTCTAGGTTCGTTAAGCTACTCATATGTCTACCGCCAACTCAACGTATGTCTTTGCTTATGGCTCGCTGCTTTGGCGCCCCGGATTTGAATACCTCGATGTGCACAGGGTGTGTGTTCAGGGATATGAACGCAGATTTTGGCAGGCCTCCCATGATCACCGTGGTACTGATTCGCATCCTGGTCGGGTCGTTACCCTTGTTCCGGTGGTCGGCGCAGTCTGCGAGGGCCTTGCGTACAGGTTGTCGGACCAACATCGAGAAAAAACACTGACCGCGCTCGATAAGCGAGAACAAGACGGCTATCAACGTGTTTGGCTGCCCTCAACGGTCGCCCTGAATGGTGTGTTGGATTCAGTGCTGACGTGGGTAGCGCCGGCAGGTAATCCCTCTTGGGTGGGTGATGAACCCATTGGCCTGACCGCACAGCTAATAGCAACCCGTAGCGGTCTCAGTGGTAGTAATCTAGAGTATCTACTCGAATTGTATTCAGCGTTAAATCGGTTGGAAATTGAAGATGCTCACATTCAAGAACTCGTGCGTCTGCAAAACACGGACTTCGCCAAGGCAGTGTTTTAGCGGCATTGGGATGATATGTGGCGTCAATCTGCGCTGACATGCTTGTCATTTTTAGCTGACACCTTTAAAGTGACAACCATAATGGACAGTTTTTTCATTGTTTGGTACCGTTGCGGCAGATTAGGAGGACCATCATGGGTTGGTTTTTGCGTTCACAGGAGCAAGCGCCCTGTACAGTCGAAATAAGTCACTGCTTTGAAAGTTTGCATGCACATCTACGACTCGACAACGGGGCTGTCATATTTCCTGGAGATGAGGTGCAGGTGCACGGTGGTGAAATTATGGCGCCTTTTGGAGAAGTTGTTATAGAGTCGCGCACCGCAACGATCACCCGAGCCAGTGCGCTGGAGCGTCTATGGACAAAATTGACAGGAGATTTCGAGGTGATGGAGCTCTGTGAGTTTTCTTTTAGTGACGAGGTTACGTTATGAATGCGCCAACATCACATCAAGATGCCCAGCAAGCGACTGACACGGGTGAGGCGCTAAACAGCGAGCAGGCCACATCTGTCGCAATGCAAGATACCTTGCTAACACCAAGGTTCTACACCACCGATTTTGAAGAGATGGACCGTCTGGATGTCACTTCAGTGCGTGAAGACTGGGATAAGCTCATTGCACAGATGGAAAGTGACCCCAACAAGAATCACTTTCGCAAGAACGAAGACTGGGACAAAGTTGATTGGGATGGTATGGAGCCAGCGCTCAGGAAGGAGTTTATTGACTTTCTTATATCGTCTTGTACCGCCGAATTTTCAGGTTGTGTGCTCTACAAGGAAATGAAGCGCCGAGGCACGAACCCAGATGTTGTTCAGTTGTTTCATCTTATGGCCCGTGATGAGGCACGTCATGCGGGTTTTATTAATGACGCACTGCGCGAAGCCGGTATAGCCGTGAATCTCGGGTTTCTAACTAACAAGAAAAAGTACACCTACTTTCGACCGAAATTCATCTATTACGCGACCTACTTATCTGAGAAGATCGGGTATTCGCGGTACATCACTATTTTCAGGCACCTAGAAAAGAATCCCGAATACCGCTTTCATCCCATCTTCAAGTGGTTCGAAGAGTGGTGCAATGACGAGTTTGGGCATGGTGAAGCTTTTGCATTGCTCATGCGCTCTGATCCGAAGCTAACGCGTGGGCACAATGTTCTTTGGATAAAGTTCTTCCTGACTGCGGTTTACTCCACCATGTATGTGCGAGATCATCAGCGACCACTCTTTCATAAGGCACTAGGTGTGGACCCGGATTGGTATGGGCAAACTGTTTTTGAAAAAACGTCAGAAATAACCAAGCAGGTTTTTCCCATCACACTAGACATCGATCATCCTCGCTGGATGAAAGGTCTAAGAGGTTTACAACGAGCTTCCATAAAAGTAGCTGGTGGTAAAAAGCGTGGTGGTATTTCTGGAACAACGCAGAGGTTGGGTGGTATGGCCCAAGCTGCTTTTTACTTTGTTTCGATTTATACAATTCCGTCTAAGAAACATGAAGTCCCAGCAAGTTCTCTCTTGCAGCCTGCGTACTAACATAGAAGCCAGCTCAAACGCTGGCTTTTATAAGCCCATACCTGCTAGCCAGCGTGGCGTGTAACCAGAAGACTTCAATGCACATGGCAAGCAAGTAAAGAAAAGGGCGATACCAACAAGTAAAAACAACGACTTTCAGACCTGTGCCATTTGGTCGGCAAGCCTGTCCGGAGTTGATTGCAACTAATTGTAAGAAAAGAGTTGCATAAAATTGCCAGATGCATAGAATAGCCCTCCCAG
>JALZWO010000030.1 GCA_023300375.1 Granulosicoccus sp.
AGAGTACCTGGCGGGCGCAGAATTAGTCATTCACAACGCGCCGTTTGATGTTGGATTTCTTGAAGGTGAGTTCAAAATGTGTGGCATGCCGCTCGACTTTAGCGAGCTGTGTAAAGTCACTGATTCATTGCCAATGGCACGTAAGAAATTCCCAGGGCAGAGAGCGAACCTTGATGCGCTGTGTAAGCGTTTAGGCGTGAATAACGGCCACCGGACACTCCACGGGGCACTGCTGGATTCAGAGATTCTAGCGGATGTCTATCTGGCTATGACAGGTGGGCAGACCGCTTTACTACTCGACCAAGACGTCGCGAAGGATTCAGTGACCGTGGATATTGGCGCAAGCGTTGATCTGTCTCGATTACCTGTTATTCGAGCTGGAGCGACTGATGAAGCCGCTCACGAGCAATGGTTGGAGACGTTGCGCTCAGGCGGCGAAGGCTGCGTTTGGGATAAGCTGGACGGCAAGGGCGAGGCAGAGTCCATTCACTAACCTGAATGGTTGGTAGCTTAGCGCGTTAGCCTCACTAATTCAGCCCGTCTTTCCCACGATCTTAGCCCGTTATCTCCACGACTTCATCTCATCGTTCCCACTAAGTGAGACAGTCATCCCCACGAAGGTGGGGATCCATTGTGTGACGAATTCTCGCGGGAATGACGTGCCTTGAGCGGGGGGAGTAACGGACTAAGGGCAATGACGTGCTAAGAGCCGGTGGCGACTTTTAATGAGTACGTACAACCCGAGCCTTATCCCGCTCCCAGTCACGGTCTTTAATACTGGCGCGCTTGTCGAATTCTTTTTTACCTTTACCAATACCGATCTCAATTTTCACCTTGCCGTTTTTCCAGTACATCGACATAGCAACAACGGTATAACCCTTGCGCTCAACGGCTCCGACCAGTCTGGATATTTCACGCCGGTTTAGCAGTAATTTGCGGGTACGGGTGTTTTCGGCCACATAATGGCTGGACGCTGAATTTAGCGGGTTAATATTCGCCCCGTACAAATAAGCCTCTCCACGCACCAACTGCACGTAGCCGTCCACTAGTTGCACACGTCCTTCACGCAGGCTTTTGACTTCCCAGCCCTGTAACACCAAGCCCGCTTCAAATTTTTCATCAATCTTGAAGTCGTAGGTAGCCCGCTTGTTACGGGCAATCGTTGCGCTGCCAGGAACTTTGTTGCCTTTCTTGTTATTTTTCTTCGCCATGCCACTATTATAGGGTTAACTTCTCTGGCTCTAAAGGCCCGTTTCGTCTATGACCAGTATCTCACGCTCAGCCTTGGTTACTCATTCCGCCAACAGTATGTATTCTCTGGTGCGCGATATCGAGGCCTATCCTCAGTTTCTACCTTGGTGTGCCAACGCCAAAGTGCTAGAGCAGGGTGATGAACATCAGCTCGCTTCAATATTCATGGATAAACGCATGCAAGGATTGAAGTTCACCACTCGTAACCAACTAGAGCCAGATAGCGCTATCCACATGGGCCTGGTCGATGGTCCATTTAAGAAGCTGTCCGGCGTTTGGCGCTTCTCTGCGATAGAGGATAACGCCTGCAAGGTGGAATTGGTAATAGACTTCGAATTCAAAAGCCGTGTTCTGGGTATGGTGCTTGGCGGTGCTTTTTCCAAAATTTGTGACACGATGGTTGCAGCGTTTGTCAAACGTGCTGATGAACTGCATGTCTGACGTCATCTGTGAGGTTGTTTACGCACAGGCACATGACCAGCAGTTGGTCGCGTTGAATCTTCCTGAAAATACCACTGCCAGACAAGCTTTACTGCATACACTGGAGCAAGGTTTGGTGACATTAAGCGTTTGTGATGCGGCTCTTGATCCTATGGACCTACCTTTAGGAGTCTTTGCCGAAAGGGTGCCTGATGATTACGTGCTGTGTGGTGGAGACAGGCTGGAGATATACAGGCCTCTGGTGAGAGATCCTAAAGAACGTCGCCGGAATGTTGCTAGAGAGTCAGGGTAGCCATTTTAGAAATCTATTATCTGCTCGACGCTGTCTGGGTCTCTTTCCCAGAAATAACGTTGAGGGGGGAGTTCGCCAGATTCAAGATCTTGGTTTCCGTCAATGCTAGCAACTAAGTCGTTCTCAAATGTGATTGAAACGCGTCGTGCTGTAACAGCACTGCCCGCTGGGCCCCGGGTGTAGAGGTAGTCCCACCGATTGGCATGAAAAGCTGAATTGACAACGGGCGAACCCATCAGGTTCCTCACTAGATCGCGATCCATGCCGATACTGACCCGTTCAACTTGCGTCTCACTCACCAGATTGCCCTGCTGAATGGTTATTTTATGCGCCCTCGGCAACCAAAAAGGATCACCTCCGCAGGCTGACAAAAAGCTGATGGCTAAAAAAGCGGCAAGAACACGCATGGTCAAGGATTTACACGACAATAGAAGCGAAGCGAAGGGATAGGCTAGCAGAGAAATGCAGTGTCGTCAGCTTCACGACTGCTCAGCCGCCACATCGAGCATCTCTTGTGCATGCTGTTGGCTTTTCTTGGTGAGTTTTGCTCCACCTAGCATGCGCGCGATCTCGTCACGAGTTTGTTTGCTGTTTAAAGCTTGGATAGCAGTACGGGTTTTGCCTTTTTCAATGCTTTTACTCACTTGCAGATGGTTGTGCGCCTGAGCTGCAACCTGAGGTAAGTGGGTAACACACAGCACTTGAGCTGATTGTCCTACTTGTCGAAGAAGCCTACCCACTGTTTCAGCAACAGCTCCGCCAACCCCTGAGTCTACTTCATCAAATATAAGCGTAGGCACTGAGTATTTATTCAATGTCGCTAACTGCAGGCACAGACTGATCCTCGACAGTTCGCCACCAGAAGCCACTTTAGCCAGCGGGGCGGGATTAACGCCAGGGTTGGGACTGACAAGAAAGCTCACCTCATCGTTACCAGATTCAGTGGGTTCACCTTTTGTGCTGTTTATTTCAATAGTGAACACGCCACCTTGCATGTTCACGCCTTGCATGGCGTCGGTGACTGTTTTAGATAAGGCTTTTGCGTGCTTTTTTCTGTGCCGTGTGAGTTTTCCTGCAAGGTCATCGTAGTGCTTTTGAAGCTCTTCAACCTCTGCCGCCAACTGACCTGCGCTGTTCGCAGGATCAAGTAGCTGCTGGTATTCCTCTCGCAGTGTTGCCTCTACATCGGCTAATGAACTGAGGTCACATTGATGTTTTTTGGTCAACCGATGCAGTGCGCTTAACTTCTGATCGAGCCAGCTCAGGCGAGCATTGTCGTGTTCCAGAGAGCCAACGGCATGTTGTATCGCTTGCACAGCTTCTGATACCTGAATGCTGGCTGATTCTGTCAGGTCAAGCGCTTCACGCAAGCGCTCGTCGATTGAAACCAGAGTGCCAAGCGGTTTGTTAGCCTGTGTGAGGGCAGGCGATGCAACATCATCAAGATGCTTTAAAACTTCTTGAGCCAAGGATTGAATTCGATCCGTGTTGGCTAACCATTGGTGTTCAGTTTCAATGTCTTGAATACTGAGCTTGCCAATGTCCAGTTCATCAAATTCAGCAAGTTGGAAGTTAAGTAGATCGGTGCGTTGTTGACGTACACGCACACCGTCTTCAAATTGAGCAAGATCAGTGCTGGCTTTCTTCCAGCTCTGCCAAGCTACTCTGACTTTGTCGGCAGGAGCGGTTCCTGCAAGTCGGTCTAAAGTTAAGCGTTGTTCGCGTTGCTTGCCAAGTGTTTGATGGGCGTGTTGGCCGTGAATGGCAACCAGTTGGTTACCAAGCTCGGCGAGGCATTGCACAGATACGGGTATGTCGTTAACGCTGGCTCGTGACTTACCTGCGCTAGTTAAGGTTCTGCGAACGATACATTCGTTGTCTGCATCCAATTCGTTGTCCTTTAGCCACGCTAGCACGCCTGCTAATTTGCCCAGATCAAAAGTGGCTGTAATGTCGGCGCGTTTTGCACCTTGTTGAACACTATCGCTACTGGCTCTTGCACCCAGCACTAGGCCGAGTGCGTCAAGTAATATCGATTTGCCAGCACCCGTTTCGCCGGTGAGTGCTGTCATGCCAGCATCCAGTTCAATCTCGGATGTGTCAATGATGGCAAAGTGACGAATGTACAGGTGCGTTAGCATAGGAGTGTCGTCCTTGTATTATAAATATATGACCTGTTCTGTTCGCGACAGCGTGAGCTCGGTCGAAATGTTCTGATTTGAGTCTATTTTCCTTGAATCAGCAGCAGTACAGTGACAACGTCGACTGCACTGATTTTAAGTCTTAGCCCCAGCCCAGTTTTTCGCGAAGAATTCTATGGTAATCATAGCTATCACGATGCAGTAAACGTAGCTTTTTCTCTCTACTAAATACATTCACCATGTCACCAAGCATGGCATCCATGTACACCTGCCCATCGCAAACAACTTGAGCCTGTCTCACATCATCATCCCAAAGATGAATCTTGATACATGAGCGGCCATCGACCAGTAATGGCCGACTGTTTAAGGTATGTGGACACAAAGGATTTAGGATAAGCGTATCAATCGTCGGCGCGACAATTGGGCCGCCGTTTGAAAGAGAGTAGGCGGTGCTGCCAGAGGGTGTGGAAATGATTAATCCATCTGCTCGCTGGTGAGCAACTAGCGCATCATCAATAATGATGTCGTAGTCCATTATTTGTAAGCGCTCGTGAACGCGAATCACTGTGTCGTTCAATGCGTAGGACTTGGCGATACACTCACCATCGCGAAGTATTCGCGTTTCCAGAATCGAGCGATACTCCTCAACATAATCTCCGTCGAGGATACTGCTCAACCCTTGCATTTTGTCGTCAGAGGGCACATCGACTAAAAACCCTAGCCGGCCGCGATTAATGCCCACCAATGGCACATCATGTTCAGCGAGTGCTCTTGCCGAGCTCAGCAGCGTGCCATCGCCGCCAATGATAATCGCCAGATCACAGTTCTCTGCGATGTGTTCGAAAGAGACTGTAGCAGCGCCGTTTGCAATGCTGCGAGCGCTATCCTCAAATACCCAATCTATCTGGCGCTCTTTGAGGCAAGCAATAACTTCATTGAATGTGTTGGCCACGTTCTCATCGTCGGGTCTGACGATGAGACCAACCCGTGAAAAATTTGTCATTAGACTAAAGTATCACGAGCTAAAGGGAGGCGTCACGGATACAGGACTCAACACTGTTTATTTTGCGGGTGCATAAGCTCGACCATCCGGTATAGATGCGTCAACGCCTCGCGAGCCGAGATGTCGTCAAGCGACAGGCCCTCCAAGTAAGTACCTAATACATCTGGCTGGGCGAAAAGATCCAGTTGTGGTGCTGGTTGGCTGGCTTTGGCTGATGAAGGTGCGGTTTTTTTGTCGTTTTTTTGATCCGCAATTGGTGCGATATTCTCCAGTTGTGCCAGCTTTTCCTGAGCATATTGAAGGGCTGAATCTGGCACTCCAGCAAGCTTTGCCACCTGTAGCCCGTAGCTTTTATCGGTAGATCCGGATTGAATACGATGCATAAATACAATTTTGCCTTCGTGCTCAACTGCCTCCAGATGCACATTGACGACACTGCCTTGGCTTGTCGCCATTGCGGTGAGTTCAAAGTAGTGAGTAGCGAATAGGCATAACGCTCTATTATTTTGAGCGAGGTGCATCGCGCAGGCCCACGCTAATGACAATCCGTCATAAGTGCTAGTCCCTCTTCCTACCTCATCCATGAGTACCAGTGAATGCTCCGTAGCGTTACGTAAAATGTTGGCAGCTTCGGTCATTTCGACCATAAACGTGGACTGACCTCGAGCCAGGTCGTCGGATGCACCGATACGCGTAAATATCCGGTCGATGGGCCCAATGGTGGCAGCGCTTGCGGGCACATGACTACCCGTGTGTGCCAGCAAGGCAATCAAGGCCGTTTGTCGCATAAAGGTCGATTTGCCTCCCATATTAGGGCCCGTAATGAGGAGCATGCGCTGTGCATCGTCCAGATGGATGGGGTTGGCAACGAATGGCTCGTCGATTAAAGCTTCAACAACCGGGTGACGGCCAGCTTCAATGGCAATTCCCGTTTGCGAGCCGAGCTCTGGGCGGCACCAGTCCTTTTCGTCAGCAATAATGGCAAAGCTATTCAGCACATCAAGCTCTGACAGCGAATGAGCAATCTGGCGTAACTTAGCCAGCTCGGGTTGGAGTTGATCCAGCAATTCCTTGTATAGCTCTCGCTCGCGAGCAAGAGATTTTTCTCGTGCGCCTAAAACCTTGTCTTCGTGCTCTTTGAGTTCTGGGGTGATATACCGCTCTGTGGTTTTGAGGGTTTGCCTGCGAATGTAGTGAGGGGGTGGCGATTGTTGACGGTTTGTTTCTATATAGAAGCCATGCACTCGATTATAGCCAACTTTTAATGAGCTAATGCCAGTTGACTCTCGTTCGCGTAGTTCGAGTTTTTTGAGGAAGTCATCGGCGTTACCGCTCAGCGCACGAAGTTCGTCCAGGCTTTCGTCATAGCCATCAGCAATAACACCGCCGTCTCGAAGCACGACTGGCGGGTTCTCGCGAATGGCTCTTTCAAGTAGAGCTAAGCACTGTAGTTCTTGTTTTGTTGAATCAATACACGCTTGTAGAGCTGATGTTTGGGTTGCTCCTTTGTCACTAGACGCATTCTGCGCAGCTTTAAGTTGCTCTGCCAGTTGTGGTAGCTGCTGTAGGCTAAGGGTTAGACGTTCTAACTCACGGGGCTGAACACTACCTAACAATATTCTTGTAGTAATGCGCTCCACATCGTGAATGCTGCCAAGTGTTACCGCCACATCATGGCAGTGCTGATGGTTCAACAGCAACGCAACACGAGATTGACGATCGCGAATGAGGTTTTGATTGCGAAGAGGCTGTTGTAACCAGGCACGCAGTTTTCTTGTGCCCATTGGGTTGGCTGTTTTGTCGATAACACTGAACAATGTGTGATCGATGTCGCCGCGCTGGTTTTCAATGAGCTCAAGGTGTCGTCTTGTACCCGGATCAAGCACCACGGTGTCAGCCGCATTCTCGCGTCGCATTCGACTGACCTGGCGTACCTCATTGAACTGAGTTTCGCGGGCATAGCCCAAGGCTACTGCGGCGGCACTAATGATAAGTGGCTGATCATCGCAGTCGAAAGCCTCCAGATTCCTAACACTAAAATGGTCGAGGAGAAGCTGGCGTGTAGCATCAGCATCAAACAACCATGGGGCTCGCGCTCGACGTGTGTACTGACCGAACTCTGCATTTAGCATGCTGTTTTCAGCCAACAACAGTTCTGCCGGGTTCAGGCGAGCAATCTCGGAGCGCAGACTGGCCATGTCATCTACCCTCATCGCCACTAAATCACCTGCTGAGACGTCGAGAGATGCAATGGCAAAATCATCGTGGCCCTCGCTTATGCAAACCAGTAAAGCGACATCACGTGCACCCAGCAAGCTTTCCTCAGTAAGCGTACCCGGGGTAATGACGCGCACCACTTCACGGGTAACCGGCCCTTTGTTGGTGACTGCGCCTGTTTGTTCGCAAACGGCTACAGAAAGCCCTTGTCTGACCAGCCGCCCCAGGTAATTGTCAGCCGCGTGGTAGGGGATACCTGCCATTGGTATCGGTTCACCGCCGCTTTTTCCCCGAGCCGTTAGCGTGATATCCAGAATTTCAGCAGCTCGCCGAGCATCGTCAAAAAACAGTTCATAAAAATCGCCCATGCGATAAAACAGCATAGATTCTGGATGTTGTGCTTTGATGCCAAGATACTGCTGCATCATAGGTGTGTGCGCTGTAGTGCTCATGGTGCATAGTGTACTGGGCTGCACTGCGTACGCATAGGCCACTGTGTACTATCTAATGCTCGCGGACAGTCGAGCGTAACAAGAGCTTTGTAGGGTACGTGGCAAGACTGCTCACGGCTGTCACGGACGGCTGATGGGCTTCAACAATCAGGAACTAATCAGGAGTTAATGTGACAGAAGACACAGAGAGCGTGTCAAGCGTTGTCGTCGACCTCGCCGCGCAGATTGGTGCTATTTGCAATAACCGTGGTTTGCAAGTTTGCACTGCCGAATCATGTACAGGCGGGTTGGTTGCTGGTGCAATTACAGAGATAGCGGGCAGCTCAGCTTGGTTTAGCACGGGGGTGGTGACTTACTCTAATGCGGCGAAGCAGCGTTTGCTGGGGGTCGATTCGTCGGTCTTTGATCAGCATGGAGCGGTGAGTGAGGCATGTGTGGTTGCCATGGCAGAAGGGGCATTATTGCAGTTCGGCACTGATGTTGCGTTATCAATTAGCGGTATTGCAGGTCCGGGCGGAGCCACTCCCGGTAAGCCTGTAGGTACAGTATGGATGGCTTGGGCTGTAAGCCACGCTGATAAGGCGTTATCAGGGCAAGCAGACAGGCGTCTGGCCAATAATACGACGGTGGTGGCCAAGCGATTTCACTTCGAAGGAGTGCGCGCCCAGGTGCGTGCTCAGGCGGTTGAGCAGATCTTGCGTGGTACCATCGTCCAACTTGAACAAACAGGTTATTAAAGATTATGAATGCTCGGTTTTTATCCTCATGTGTCATCAAGAACTCATTCGCTGCCTTAGTTTACTGCAGCAAATCAGTAGGCGCTCAAGGCATTTTGGCCGTAGCATTAGTTGCTATAATCACCTCAGCCACAACAGGCCCAGCTTACGCTCAAGAAAACCTGACGGTTGAGCAGCTGAAAAAGCAGCTGGATGAGCAACGCATCGCTCTGGAAGAGGTCATCGCGAATAGAGAGTCCACCGCGGCCAAGGCTGAGGAAATTAAGCAGAAGCTTCTGGAGTCTGGCGAACAACAGCGCTCGGCCGAGGAAGAGCTCACCGAGCTTTGCGAAGAACAGGAAGAGTTGAAGGCAGGATCGCTCGAGGAATGCCTGAGCAATCTAGATAGCTGATTTTTTTTACAGTAAAAATGTCCACTTTTGCCCCCTAACAACCAAGCGTTGTGGAATAATCGCTGTCAGAGGTATGAGCCACGGATTAGCTCGCCGCGCCTCTCGTTTCGGAGATTATTAAATTGGACGACAATAAAAAGAAAGCCCTTGCTGCCGCGCTAGGCCAGATTGAAAAGCAGTTCGGCAAAGGCACAATCATGCGTATGGGAGACAATCCCGTATCGGACATCGAGGTCATCTCGACTGGTAGTCTAGGACTGGATGTCGCCCTAGGTATTGGTGGGCTGCCCAAGGGGCGTGTCGTAGAAATCTACGGTCCAGAGTCCTCAGGCAAAACAACGATGACCTTGCAGGTTATTGCTGAATGTCAAAAGGCAGGCGGCACAGCCGCTTTCGTCGATGCAGAGCACGCTCTAGATCCAGAATACGCCCGAAAACTAGGCGTCGATGTTGATGAGTTGCTGATTTCACAACCAGACACAGGCGATCAGGCACTAGAGGTGGTCGACATGTTGGTGCGCTCAAGTGCTGTAGATATCATTGTTGTCGATTCAGTCGCAGCGCTGACGCCAAAGGCTGAAATCGAAGGCGACATGGGTGATACACACGTCGGTTTGCAAGCACGCCTTATGTCTCAGGCGCTACGCAAGCTCACCGGTAACATCAAACGCACCAACACGCTCGTTATTTTTATCAACCAGATCAGAATGAAGATCGGGGTCATGTTTGGCAGTCCCGAAACCACCACGGGTGGCAACGCACTCAAATTCTACTGCTCGGTGCGAATGGATATTCGTCGTATCGGTGCCATAAAGCGCGGCGATGAAATCGTGGGCAACGAAACGCGTGTCAAGGTCATCAAAAACAAGATGGCCCCCCCGTTCCGGCAAACTGAATTCGAAATTCTTTACGGAGAGGGTGTCTCTCGTGAAGGTGAACTTATCGATCTTGGTGTGCAAAACGGCCTTGTCGATAAAGCGGGTGCCTGGTACAGCTATAACGGCGATCGTATCGGACAGGGCAAGGAAAACGTGCGTAAGCACTTCTTGGAAAACCCTGAAATTGCTGACGACATCGACAAGCGACTGCGAGAAATATTGCTAGCTAAGCCGACCAGTGCTGATAAAGCTGGCGCAGACGACGAGAAGGCCGACTCGAAAACCGAAGCCGAGGCGTGAGTCTAGGCTCTGGCAATAACCCCTCTGCCGGCGATTCCGCCGGCAAGGTGTTACCGCCAGAGGTGCTTATCCAGCAGGCTTACAATGCTGCTGTAAAGTTGTTGGCATTCCGAGATCACTCGGTGTTTGAGCTAAATCGTAAGTTGTTAAAGCGTGAGCATAGCGTTGAAGCAATAGACGGTGCTCTACACGAATTGATAGCACTCAACTACGTCAACGATACTCGATATGCTGATACTTATGCCGAGCAACGGTTGCGCAAGGGGTTCGGACCATTGTCAGTCATCGCCAAACTCCGTGAGCGCGGCTTAGAGACACATCTTATTGATGCGGCTTTACGCAACCAAAATGCGAATTGGGCAGAACTTGCGCAAATACAAATCGAAAAACGCTTCGATGCCGCCACTATCCTCAGCCGCGAGAATCGAAGTGAATCACGATTGGCGCGCTTTCTGGCACATCGAGGTTTCTCGGCTTCTGATTCCTTGCGGGCCCTCAAGGCGGCACGAAAGTCAGTAGCTTCCTAATTACCCCGCTATCTTTGATAGTTAAGCACAAGGCTTACTATAGTTTGCAGGCACTATGCTTGCGCGTTGGCTGCGTTACACTAATGGCCCATTAGTAGCAACCCGCTAAGCGCCCCATGTCTGCTTCAGCAAGCATCTCGACCTCTGCCATTCGTGACCAGTTCCTGGACTACTTTCGTAGCGAGGGACACCAGATAGTTGCGTCCGGCTCTCTAGTTCCCGGTAATGATAAAACCTTGCTGTTTACCAATGCCGGTATGGTGCAGTTCAAGGATGTCTTTACCGGCGATGATGTTCGTGACTACACGCGGGCAACCACCTCCCAGCGTTGTGTGCGCGCTGGAGGAAAACATAATGACCTCGACAATGTCGGCTATACCGCAAGGCACCACACATTTTTCGAGATGCTGGGTAATTTCAGCTTCGGCGATTACTTTAAGCACGATGCCATCCGTTTTGCCTGGACTTTTCTTACGGTAAATCTGGGCATACCCGCTGACAAGCTATGGGTAACAGTCTTTGAAGAAGACGATGAAGCAGAAGCTATCTGGATTAATGACATTGGTGTACCCGCAGAGCGAGTTCTGCGTATTGGTGCCAAGGATAACTTCTGGATGATGGGCGATACCGGTCCCTGTGGCCCATGTTCTGAAATCTTTTACGACCATGGTGAGGATATATGGGGCGGACCACCGGGATCTCCTGAAGAAGATGGTGATCGGTACATCGAGATTTGGAATCTGGTTTTCATGCAATTCGACAGGGCCTCAGATGGAACAATGGCGCCACTTCCAAAGCCGTGCGTAGATACAGGAATGGGGCTGGAGCGCATTGCTGCTGTGCTGCAGCACGTGCATAGCAACTACGAAATAGATTTATTTGACCGACTGATCAAAGACACGGCCTTGTTGCTTGAGATGCAGGATCTAGCCAATCCTTCTTTGCGTGTTATTACCGATCATCTTCGTTCTTGCTCGTTTCTGATTGTCGACGGTGTCATACCCAGCAATGAAGGCCGCGGGTATGTGTTGCGTCGAATTATTCGGCGAGCAGCTCGGCATGGAAACAAGCTAGGTGCCACCCAGCCGTTCTTCCACAAACTAGTTAAGTCTCTGGTCCGTGAAATGGGCCAAGCGTACCCCGAGTTGGTTGCCACACGTGCTGAAGTTGAAAAGCAATTGCTTAAAGAAGAAGAACGCTTCGCGACCACGTTGTCCGCAGGTTTGGCCATACTCGATGGTGAAGTATCACGATTGGACAGCAAAACCCTACCGGGTGAACTGATCTTTAAACTCTACGATACCTACGGTTTTCCTGCTGATCTCACCGCTGACATCGCTCGCGAGCGAGAACTCGATGTAGATATGGAAGGCTTTGAAACTAGCATGCAAGCTCAGCGCAATCGGGCTCGAGCTGCTAATAAGTTTGCTAGCCAAGGGTTGGATTTCCAGACACAAACACAGACACAATTTGTCGGTTATGCCGATAACACGGCGAAGGCTAAGGTTACGGAAATATTCGTCGATGGGCAGTCTGTGCAGTCCATCAGTGCCGATAACAACGCTGACGATGCTGCTTGGGTGGTGTTGGATAAAACGCCTTTTTATGGTGAGTCGGGAGGGCAGGTTGGAGATACTGGCCTGCTGTCGAGTGAAGCTGGCGCAAGCTTTGATGTGCTTGATACACAAAAACAGCGTCAGGCTTTCGCTCATGCTGGAAGCTTGAACGCCGGTCAATTGTCTGTTGGTGACGTGCTTACAGCCTCGATAAACACAGAGCGACGAAGGCAAATCCAACAGAATCACTCGTCAACGCACCTTCTACATGGCGCTCTTCGAGCGGTGCTTGGTGAGCACGTTGAGCAGAAAGGCTCTTTGGTGAATGAACAGCAATTGCGTTTTGATTTTTCGCACAATGACCCGGTAACCGCTGAACAGTTGGTAGCTATCGAGCAGTGGATGGATGAGCAAGTGCGCCTCAACAATCCTTGCACCATTGAAGAAATGCCAATGGACAAAGCCATTGAAGCGGGAGCTATGGCGCTGTTTGGCGAAAAATATGGCGATGTGGTTCGAGTTGTTCGATTGGGTGAACGCTCGGTTGAGCTTTGCGGAGGCACCCATGTAAACGCCACCGGAGATCTTGGCGCCATCAAGGTAGCAGGAGAGGGTGGAGTTGCTGCAGGAGTGAGACGAATCGAAGCGTTTAGTGGTTCTGCGGCGCTGAACTACACGCAAATGTTGGAACGGCAACTGACCAACGTTGCTGATGCGCTTAAAGCACCTAAAACGGATGTACTTCCGAAACTCGAGCAGCTGCAACTGCGTAACAAAGAATTAGTACGTGAACTTGCACAACTGCAAGACAAGCTGGCTGCATCGGCTAGTAAAGACCTAGTCGCGGGTGCTCGCCAAGTGGGAGCCGCCCAAGTACTGATGCAGGTTGTTGATGGTGCGGATGCTAAAGCCTTACGAACATTGATCGATCAACTGCGAGTTGAGTTAAAGCCTGCAGTTGTCGTGCTTGCTAGCGAGAAAGGTGGCAAGGCTGCTCTGATTGTGGCGGTCGATGATTCCTTGCATGCGCAAGTGAAGGCGGGCGATCTACTCAAACAAGTGGCGGGTGTGCTTGGAGGTCGTGGAGGCGGTCGCGCTGATTTGGCGCAAGGCGGTGCCGACTCACTGGCAGAAATTGATGCAGCGTTTATCCAAGCCTCAGCTTGGTTGGATCAGCAGCTGGGTTGAGACGATAGCAGCGCCCTCAACAGGGCCACGCGCTCTCATGTTGATCTCAGAGAGGGCTGGTTTTTGGGTGTACTTATCGTCGAGTAAATTTTCATTGTAGGTCTGACCACGTCAACACGTGGATTTCGTAACAAATACGGGTTGGTTTTTGCATCATGGCGTTTCTTGTCAAGAAGTATGGTGGTACTTCGGTGGGTACTGTAGAACGAATACAGCATGTGGCCAAGAGTCTTAAAGAGGCACACGACGCTGGCGATAAGTTAGTCGTTGTTGTCTCGGCGATGTCTGGTGAGACCAACAAGCTTGTGTCGATGGCTCGAGAAGTGCAGCCTGCTGTTGTCGATGTGCGTGAACTGGATGTACTCTTGTCCACGGGTGAGCAGGTGACTATCGCGCTTCTTTCCATGGCTCTTAAAGAGCTGGGAGTCGATGCATGCTCGTACACCGGCGCGCAAGTAAAGATTTTGACTGATGACAGTCACAGCAAGGCGCGTATTGTCAGTATCGACACCAAACGCATCGAAGCTGATCTGGATCAGGGCAGAATTGTTGTCGTTGCCGGGTTTCAGGGCGTTGACGAACAGGGGGATATCACGACACTGGGTCGCGGTGGTTCCGATACGTCAGCGGTGGCCCTTGCAGCGGCGCTCAAATGCGATGAATGCCAGATCTTCACCGATGTGGATGGCGTTTACACGACAGATCCGCGTGTCGAGAGCCGAGCACGTCGCCTCGATAGGATTACGTTCGAAGAAATGCTGGAAATGGCCAGCCTCGGATCTAAGGTTTTACAGATTCGCGCAGTAGAGTTTGCAGGCAAATACAACGTGCCCTTGCGTGTGTTATCCAGTTTCAAACCAGGTAATGGCACCCTAATCACTTATGACGACGAGGAAAACAGCATGGAACAGGCGCTAGTGTCCGGCATAGCATTCAATAGGGACGAGGCGCAGATAACCGTCACAGGTGTTGCCGATACACCCGGAACGGCTTTTGCGATCCTTGGGCCGATCTCTGAATTGAACGTAGAGGTCGATATGATCATTCAGAACATCGGGGCCAACGACACCACAGATTTTACGTTTACGGTGCATCGTGATGAGTACCAGCGCGTAATGGATTTTCTAACGTCAAGACAAGAGCAATTGGGCGCTGCCAGTATTACTGGTAACGACAGGATCGCCAAAGTATCTATAGTGGGTGTGGGTATGCGCTCTCATGCGGGCATAGCCAGCCGGATGTTCAAGAGCCTCTCTGAATCAAGTATCAATATGCGGCTTATCACCACCTCCGAAATCAAGATTAGTGTCGTGATTGATGAGAAGTATCTCGAGCTTGGGGTGCGTGCTCTGCATGAAGAGTTTGGCTTAGCAGAGAGTGAAGTCGTCGCCTAGGGTGGCGAATAGGTGAAAACGATACCTCCGATCACTAGTTTTATTAAGCAAAAAAAGTGCTTGATACAAATTACAGTATTAAGTTACGTCAAAGTGGTTTCACGAATTTCTGATACTTTCAATAGGTAGAGCCCTTATTTTCTTGCGCTTTTGTGCTTATTACCTGTGAGTTTTTAGGTGCATAGGTTACAAAATGTGAACTTTTTGTGTAATTGCTGACATAATCTATCTCACAAACTGTGAGCTGTATCGCAATTCTTTGAATTCGGGCATGCTTTAGTGAAGTTGCGGAGAGTCGCAACGAAGGGGGAAGCTGCCTATCAGCTGTCGGTTGTCTACAGGAGTTGAAGCATGTTGATTTTGACCAGAAGAGTCGGTGAGACTTTAATGATCGGTGACGAGGTAACAGTCACTGTTCTTGGAGTGAAAGGAAACCAGATCCGGGTCGGGGTAAATGCACCAAAAGATGTTGCTGTGCATCGCGAAGAAATTTACGAACGAATCAGAAAAGAACAATTGGAAAGCGTAGATTTAGTCGCTGAAGCTTAGAAGCGGGTTAGATAAGCTCGTACACAAGATTTATTTTCGCCCTTATGTGAAATTAGCAGGCGGAATGGGTTGACGTAGGTTAGTTCACAACCCATAATTCGCTGGCTGCAAAAACACGCGCCCGTAGCTCAGTTGGATAGAGTACCTGGCTACGAACCAGGCGGTCGGAGGTTCGAATCCTTCCGGGCGCGCCAGTTTTTGCTTCTTCGGACGCTATCGTGCAAGACGCACCAGTGAACGACATTTAGACAAGGAGAGGTGGCCGAGTGGCTGAAGGCGCTCCCCTGCTAAGGGAGTATACGTTTTAAACCGTATCGAGGGTTCGAATCCCTCTCTCTCCGCCATTACAGCCGCAGACCAATACCTTCGATTCAGGGCTATCACTCCGCCTTAATAAGATTCG
>JALZWO010000031.1 GCA_023300375.1 Granulosicoccus sp.
AATCAATCAATCAATCAATCAATCAATCGCAGATATTACCCCTCGAGCGGATTGTACAATCGGTACCTGCGTTGATTGGCAATCTGATCGGCGACATGCTTTGCATCATGCCAGACGCCCCAGATAAAACTTGATCCACGACGAGACTGCCAAGGCAAGCCTAAGAAATGAATGCCTGGCTCTGCGGAAACACCGCGTTGATGCTTTGGCGCACCCTTCTCATCAAATGCATCAACTTTCATCCACCCAAAGTCTTGACGAAAACCTGTTGCCCAAATAATCGTCGTGATTTTAGCCTCAGCCAGATCTAACTCTCGGACAGGGTTGCTCATGCTGTCTGGATCAGCATAGACCCTTCTAGCCTCTGGCTCTTCAGGCAGATCAAGCCCATTTCGCTCCACATAGGCATCAGCGTCGTCCAGCATCTTTAAATAGTTAGCATCACCACTGGCAATGTTAGCTAATAGATCGTCAGCGAATGTCAGCTTGCCTGCATTGTAGCTTTTAGTGAGACCAAGCAGTGTCATACCTTGCTCGGCAAGCTCTCGAAAGTTCATTGTTTTACCGCCATAAGCACCACTCACAGCGATAGTGACGTGTTCTGTACCTGGCACCATTTCGGCAACATCCCACAACCCGAGAACACCAAGCCACCAACAAAAATCACGACCACGATAAGACCGTGGTGGACGATCATGTGGCCCTATTGATAGATAGACACGCCTGCCAGCTCGCTGAAGCTCGTCCGCAATTTGTGCACCTGATGACCCTGCACCCACGACCATCACAGCCCCATCTACCAATTGATTTGGATTGCGATAATCGAATGAATGCATCTGTTTGACATCAGCATCCGAGGGCACCACTGGTGGAATAACAGGGTGCTGGAAGGCACCTGTGGCGGCGACGATATTGTTAGCTTCAATAACACCTTGCGAGGTGTCCACTGTGAACCCTGGACGACCAACGTTTCTTGTCGCCTTCAACACCTCAACACCTGCTTTTACAGGAGCATCAATCATTTTTGCGTAGTCGTTCAGGTAGTCAGCAACCTGCTCCTTGGGGGCAAAGCCATCTGCGCTGGTCTGACTAAATTCCATGCCCGGAAATCGATCGTGCCATGCAGGACCATTAGCTACAAGCGAATCCCATCGCCCCGAGCGCCAACGCTCAGCGACTCTCTCTTTCTCGAGAACAAGATGAGGGATTCCGTTATTGCTCAAGTGTTCACTCATGGCAATACCAGCTTGGCCGGCGCCAACAACGAGTGTGTCTATTTTTTCAACTGACATTTAGGAATCTCTATTATCTAGCAACCTAAGTGTAACGTTTGCTCGCAACAATACACAATGTATGCTTGCAATATGATTACTCGTTGATTTTTAATTTCTGAATCAACGAATATTAATTAGCTATCATTAAAAAAGGCATTGTTTAATCGGTATCGCGTGTAAATGCCAGATGTAGTAAACCTGAATGTATGCCACCAGTGAAATAATTGCTCCCAATGCTGCCTCCTTAACTACACGAGAACACGTCTGCTATGAAAACCATCGCAAGTTCTGAGCACTCTCTGCACTTCCCGAAAGGCGAGCTCTCCGGTGGCGAATTGGTGCGACCTTACGAATGCCCAGAACGCTGGGATTACATTGTTCAAGCCTTATCAGCCAGTGGCTTTAGTGAGCCAGAAATGCCTTCGCCTCTTAACTTGACCACCCTCGGCAAGGTACACCACCAAAACTATCTGGACTTCTTAGCCACCGCGTGGGACCTATGGGAAGCCCAAGGCTTCAACGGTGAAGCAATACCCTCAGTCGTACCCGCAAGGCGCATGCAGCAACGTGAACCTGAGCATATTGATGGCAAGCTGGGCTTTTTTGCGATGGCCATTGAAACAGCAATTACCCGTGGCTCGTACACCGCAGCTATCAGTAGTGCCGCGTGTGCTCAGACTGCAGCACTGTTATTTAATAACGGGGAAACTAGTGCTTTTGCCCTGTGCAGACCACCAGGCCATCATGCTGGTCTTGATCTGTACGGCGGTTACTGCTTTTTAAATAACGCCGCGATTGCAGCTCAGACTCTGCTGGACCAAGGTGCAACACGAGTGTCAATACTCGATGTTGATTTTCATCATGGCAATGGCACACAAGATATTTTCTACACGCGAGATGATGTTCAGTTTATATCGCTACATGGGGATCCCATGCATGCGTTTCCTCATTTTCTTGGATACAGCGATGAGACAGGTGAAGGCGCTGGTGAAGGTTTCAACCACAACTACCCTCTTCTACCGGGAACGGCGTATGACGTCTGGGGTGCAGCCTTAAAAGATGCGCTGAAAAAAATTGAAGCTTACTCGCCAGATGTCATCGTGATATCACTGGGCGTTGATACCTTTGAGCGTGATCCCATCAGTTTTTTCAAACTGACCTCTGACGACTTTTCGCGCTACGGAAAACTACTGGCAAGTGCTGCCAAACCCACTTTATTTGTTATGGAAGGTGGTTATGCAGTGGAGGAAATCGGTATCAACACGTGCAACGTTCTGAGCGGCTTTGCCAGTTAAAATTCTAAGCTTGAGTTGATCGTCCCATGCAGATTGTCTGCTGTAATCTAAGCAACCTTTAAGGAACGTAGCGAGGACGAAAAACAAACACGTTTTAGGTGCGGGACAACAACTCAAAACCTAGTTCAAATCCATTCTTTCGAAACTCAACTGAGCAACAATCTGTGGCGTGTTTGTTGGCAGGTAAACACCAGTAGCGTCATCGTAGGCAACAAACGCGATAGGGTTGGCGGGGATAATGTCTGGTCCTCCCATAACGGGTGTTATGTCAGATTTGGTGCCAGCATCGTAGAGCGGTAAGTCAACGCTGAGCGTCGCTGCCCAACCGTTGTCGTCGAGCAACGATAAACCCGATACACCCACAAACCAATCTGGGCTCGGCCCAAGCATAGTGATCATGCTTACCAATGGCCAGTCAAGGTTCATATCAATATCAAAGCTCAATTCGCCTGCTACCCCATTAATGCTGGCATTCGTAAATTCACGGATTTCGATCATTGAATCCGCTGTGCCATTTGCGATTGCAGGTGCCACCTCGTCAAACAATAGCTGATCAATCAAACCAGCCTCTGCTACGTCTTCTATACCACTGCTAGCCACTTCACCAGCATCCCAGAAAGACACCGCCATATTATGTGTTGCCCCGCCAATCAATGACAGGTGCGCCCCATCAGGAAAAGCTTGAGGGAATTCATCAACGCCCCAATAATTTTTTAAGGTGACACGATATTGGGCCTGGGTTGCTAAAGCAGGATCGACAAATCCCGCCCGCTCTGCAGAATCAGAATCAGAATCAGAATCAGAATCAGTGTCAGTGTCAGTGTCAGTGTCAGTGTCAGTGTCAGTGTCAGTGTCAGTGTCAGTGTCAGTGCCAGTGCCAAAGTCAGTGCCAAAGTCAGAGGCTACTATCAGCTGGTCAGTGGGATCACTCAACAGTGAATCATTGTCGGAGCCAGAGCCCCCACCACAGCCCGCAAGGAACAAACTACAAACAGTCAGCGTTATCAGTGAGTTTCTAATGTTCATAATCGCTAGCACACAATTGAGGTGTTGTGATAAGTATAACGATCTTGTAATAAAAAGGAAGAGACACAGTAGGTAAAACTACCTCATTCAGCGTTAGTTGCCAGTTAATCAACCAGAAAAAGTCAAGATATTGACTTTTTTGAGCCAACCACCCGCCAACCAACTCACTCACCCCTCAACATTAGGAATTAATTGAGCGGAGCGCCTCTACTCAAGCTCTGCGACAATCACCGGTATGCTCTGAGTTTCATTACTCAATGTCACTTCACCATCATCTATGATGCATTGCAGTTTCATATGACGATCGAGTAAGGCCTCAACCCCGTCTGCATCAATATGAAAAACACCCAGATTCGCATGTCGAGATAGTGACTTGCGGCTTTGTTCCCACCATATCGTCGATTTCCGCGCCTGATACGTGTAGATGCGCACCTGCTTTGATCGACCACACGCCTTGCGGATACGCTTTTCATCGACTTGTCCAAAATCCACCCACAATTCAATTTCATCAGACAAGGTTTTCTGCCACAACTCGGGTTCACCATCGACCGCTAATCCTTTGGTAAAACCAAGATGCTCATGAGCATTCAACGCAAACGCAATAATTCTAACCAGAAGCCGGAATGCAGTTTCTGAAGGGTGCATCGCCACGGTGAGTTCGTGACTTTGGTAGTACTGCCGGTCCATATCAGTAATATCAAGGGACACTTTATGAATGCTTGCGCTCAATGCCATGTAATGATGTCGCCAATCAAAGTGATAGAGAGAACGCAGTGTAACCGAAAGACCGTTTGCCACTGTGAACGCAAAAAGGCAAAGCACGCAATGCCGCGAACTTTGCCTTTACGTTACCACCAATTATCTGGGCTACGAGTTAGACGCATGCTCTGCTTATGCGCCTCAGACGAAGCACCTGCAAACGCCTTATCTTTCTAATGCACCAACTCCTGAGAATCTAAATGCCTCTTCTTCAAGGTTGCCAATCTCTTCATCACTCATCTGGTCATGTGCCACAAGAATACGTCCCATAAATACCAGAGGTAATTCGTCCTCACGCCCTTCCAAATGATACTTAATAGATTCTGCTGCTGCTGCACCCACATCATCGCCAATGCGCATAGGTGTGGCATTAATTTCTTTGCGACGAATAGCATCAAGCTCAAGCCCAGTGCCACCCCAACCTGTTGAAAAAATATCGCCCTCGCGCTCAGCACCAATCAATGCCTCCATCGAACCCATCGACATTGCCGTATTAGCATTATGTATGACGGTAACTTCAGGGTATGCCTGAAGAATCAGATTGGTTCCGGCAAAACCACCTTCACGAGAGTAATCTCCGTAGTGCTCATAAGCCATTTTCCAGCCTGCTTTCTCCTCAATGCATTTTTTGAAATCGCCTGAACGTTGGTTGTCAGTGATGCCAGGAATGCCTCGAATCAGCGCATAAGTGACATCATTACCCAAGCGCTCAGCCATATAGTCGCAAATATTCAACGCACCCAACGTTGATGAGAAATCAAACCAGCCAGCGGGCTGCTTTTCAAATTGCTTGAGTGGAGTATGAAATGCCCAGACAAACGTTTTGAAGTCTTCATTTTTTGATAAACGATCAATATTGTCAGCTTGAGTGGCAAGCTCTGATGGACCAAAGACAACAAAGTCATACAGATCGCTGTCTTGTAGAAGCTGCTCGGTGTAAGTGCTTTGCAAGGAGTGTTCAATCTGACGTGAAGCAAACTCAGTAGTCTCGTATTCGATGCCAAGCTGATCCATTCTCTTGGTAAAGGCAAGGTATGCCCGCGCCCAGAAATCTGACACATCAGCTGAAGGATAGACTAGTGCAATTCGGACAGGCCCGTCTTGCTCTACGCTGAGCTGCACCGCCTCAGTGGCAACGACTTCTTGAAGCGTCTCGACAGTGCCAGGTACATTAACCTCTTCCGGGAACCAGTAATCGCGCTCGGCGATATCAGGCAGTTCCTTGAGCGGGAGTGTGTCAGACCATGCAGGTGTCATGCTGCCAAAAGCGACCGCAAGTACCACGCTGCTGACCAGTGTTAAATTACATTTCATGCGTTTTCTCTTCCTCGAAAATAGCGGACAAAATTGCGCTTTGCTCTATCGGTGGCGAAGGTCAATGTGCTCGCTGGTTATGCGATAAAAATCGCTGTATCGGTTTTGACGTAATTAGGCTTCTAAGGTACTTCCTGTGTTCACCGCAAAATGCCGGTAGTTAAACTAAAAAACGAGTAGCCAATCTAAAATGGACAGCGCATGCGATGTGAAGCTAACGTACAGCCGTTGTCTCGCCAGCGAACATCCATCCGAGTAAAAACAGTGACCCGATAATGAGGGTCAGAAACAGCAGAAACTTACCCAGACGGCGATTTTCGGGCGACATCAATGCCTCCTTGAAGCTGCCTTGTCCGTCTCGATCCTTTTGTTGCATCCAAGTATAAAACGCTACCGACGATATAATGACAACGCCTGACGCCACAGACTGCCAGAAAAATTCGATACGCAAAGTGACAAGCGCATTAAGCATCATAGCCAGTAATAGAACACCAGCAAGTGATCCAATAATTGAGCCGCGTCCACCGAACAGCGATGTGCCCCCAACAACAACAGCAGCAATAACATGAAGATTAAAAAACGGTGCGGAGGTTGCTTGGATGGCGTTTAGTTTGCCCGCAAGCATGACTCCGGCAAGTCCAGCCATAGCGCCCATTAGCACATAAACGTACACCTTGTAGCGATTAACAGGGACGCCTGTGAGTTCAGCGGCTTCTGGATTTGAACCGATGGCAATAGCATATCTGCCCAACCTTGTTCGGGTATAAATGAAGTAACCGAGCACCAGTGTGCTCAGACCAATAACAACGGGTACCGGGAGAAATCCAGGAATGGCACCACGTCCGATGGCAACGATCTCTTCAGGAAAACGCGACAGCACCACCCCCTTGGCCAGCACCAAGGCTAATCCGCGGTAAACAAGATCCATTGCCACGGTACCGATCAGATCAGGTACACGAAGACGAGTGATGATCAGTCCATTTATCAGTCCACACAGTGCACCAAGACTAATGGCAATAGAGACCCCTGCCCACCAAGGGAAGCCATAAGACTTGACCATGTAACCCATGATGATTGCCGTCAATGCGGCAACAGAGCCGATGGAAAGATCAATGCCACGAGTAGTAATGACGAGTGTCATAGCCATAGCCATAGGCATATAAAGCGCAGCATCTTTGAGAATAATATCGAAGTTTGATACGCGAAAATAACGCGCAGGCTCCAACAGTGCCATGAATATCAGTAAAGCGGCGATCATGACCATCGGTCCTAGCAGGGACAGATAACGATCAAGTTTTTCGCGACGTGATAAGCCTTTGGTTAAATCGGACGTTTGCTCACTCATGCGCCGACGCTCCATCGGTTTGGGCTTGTCCTGCTGGCGCACCCACCATAATGCCCAACACACTTGTGGTGTCGCTATCGCGCGTGTTTACCACATCGGCACGTCGCCCACGCCGCATAATTTGTATGCGATCTGATATGGCGAACACATCATCAAGGCTATGCGAAATAACAATAACACCCAGACCCTGTTCTCGAACAGCTTCTATTAGTTTGAGTGTACGCGCCGTTTCTCGAGGGCCTAGAGCTGCTGTAGGTTCGTCCATTACCAGCACCTTCAAACCTGAGTGATAAACCGCACGTGCAATAGCAATAGCCTGTCGTTGTCCACCAGACAAACTATCAGTAGACACCTCCATACTTCGCAACGTAACACCGAGTCGCTCTTGCAGTGTTCGTTCAGCCTCTTCACGCATACGGCGATTGTCGAGAATTTCTAATCCAAGAAATTTTTTTGTCAGTTCACTACCTAGAAACATGTTGGCTGCCGGAGTGAGATGATCTGCTAGTGCCAGCGTCTGGTATACCGCATCAATACCATGTTCAATAGCATCAGAATGGCTATTCATAACCAGTGGTTGGCCGCTAAGTGCGATGGTGCCTTCCGTGGGGCGAAGCACGCCCGTGAGTATCTTGATCAGTGTGGATTTACCAGCACCGTTGTCACCAACGATAGCAAGCACCTCACCCGCATTAAGTTCAAGATCTACATCTTCGAGCGCTGTAACACCACCGAAGCGTTTGGTAATACCCCGCATTTGAATAAGTGGCGGCAAATCTGGCGACATAAAACAACCTCTTCACAAGCGATACAGCGAGTTGGCCTCAGCAAATACAGCTAGTTATATGAACAGAAAAACTAAGAGTTACCGGTAACATTACAGCATTTCAGTAGAATGTGGGCAACTTGTGTTGACATTAAACTCTTGACGCGATGCCCGTTATTTCAATCACTGTTTTTGATCTCTAACATAGACAGAAACAGAAACAGAAACAAGCCAAGAATTCAACAAATTTTGATGCATCACCTGCCGAGCAAGTAATAGCTAAAGTAAACTATTAATTGATATCACATCCATTGATCGCTAAGCCATACAAGAAATTATGATGACAACGCCTTCTATTAAAAGCAACACTCGCTATGTTGTTGGACTTGCAGACAACCTGCAGGATGAACTAGTCACTGAGCAGAAATTTGTACAGTTCAGAACGCAACAATGAATACAAACACATGCGATACCAATCGCTCGTATGAGTAAACTTGCAAAATGCAGCGTCACCCTGCTGCTCTTTTTATACGCAATTCAAGGCAAGGCCCACACCTCCGAACAAGGTTTCGTACTGCTACTGCCCACCGATGTCTATATCAGCGCAGGTGTAGTAGCAGTTGCGTTAACTGTTTTGATACTAGCCATTCTCCCCTCTCACATCATTACTGCAATACACACAGAAAAAAACCTGTTTCACCTACCGCGCAGTTCCTCGCTTTCGAGGTACACCAGCTTGCTGTCCTTTATTGCATTGTTAGCACTCCTAATAGTCGGTTTCAACGGTCCACATGATCCTACGAAAAATATGTTGCCGCTGTATATATGGACAATTTGGTGGATTGCCTTTGTGTGCCTACAAGCTACCTTTGGAAATTTGTGGCATTGGGTAAACCCATGGGCCGGTGTGTACACTCTTCTTCCAAGCACTAGAATTCAGCAATCAATCTCTCTCAAATTACCTGAACACACCGGCGTGTGGCCAGCTGTGATCATCTACATTGTTTTCAGTTTGTTTGCGTTGGCCGATCCAGCACCCGAGGATCCGGTGAGGCTAGCCATCGTTGTCTCTGGGTACTGGACATTCACACTCATGGGAATGCTTCTTTTTGGTGGCAGCTCATGGTTGCAACGATGCGAATGTTTTACTGTCTTGCTAAACCAGATGGCCAGGCTTTCAGCTATAGGTACTAACAAAAATCGCGTGTCTATCGGCTTACCGGGTTGGCAGCTATTCAGTAAACCTATCGATAGTTCAAGCATTGCGTTTTTTCTATTGACTTTACTCGCAATTGGCAGCTTCGATGGCTTCAATGAGACATTTTATTGGCTAGAAATTATTGGTGTCAATCCGTTGAATTTTCCTGGGCGTTCAGCCGTAGTCAACCAGACAACAGGTGGCTTGCTCGTCAGCGTAAGCTTGCTAGTGTCCTGTTTTGCACTGTGCATCTGGATTGGTGTATTTCTGGCAAACCGCCAACACATAGAAAAAGTTTCTTTTAAAACATCCTTCACCTATTTGTCTGCATCCCTATTGCCTATTGCTATCGCCTATCATTTCGCACATTTTTTGACAGCATTTCTGGTCAATTACCAGTACGCATTTGTCGCTACCACAGACCCCTTCCACGATGGCCGTGACTTGCTAGGGCTTGGCAGGTACTATGTGAGCACCGGTTTTTTAAATACACCAAGTACGGTAAAAAAAATCTGGCTTACGCAAGCAGCTGCAGTGGTCATCGGGCATGTACTATCAGTAATACTGGCTCATTCAATTGCTGCGCGTCTTTGGAAGAACACTAACAGAGCACTCTTAAGCCAAGTGCCGCTGGCACTCTTCATGATTTTTTATACCTTATTAGGATTATGGCTATTAGCAGCTCCGCGTGGAGCCTAGATCACCTGTAAACATAAAAACGCCTTTCACCACACTTCTCACAAGGAACTCTAAGTCATGAATGACACTAAAGAACCTGTATCTCAGGAAAAGCGCAGACGCGCCCTTAAAACACTTGCTTTAGGGGCTGGCACCCTTGCAGCCTCCGGAACTCTCCCAGGCCAAATGGGACACTCTCAAGCGCAAAGCGCTGAACCTATTCGTATTGGTTTTCAAGTTCACCGTACAGGCATTGGTGCCTCTTATGGCCGTTGGTACGATCGCACAACAGAAGCTTGTGTAAAGAAAATAAATGCAGAAGGTGGCATCAATGGCCGCCCTATCGAAATAGTCGCCGAAGACGATGGCACTGATCCAAAGCGCGGCGCCGAAGTGGTGGAGAAATTTGCGAGCCAACATAAGGTCGATGTGTCTTTCGGCACATTATTCAGCCACGTTGTCTATGGCTCAGCGCCACGTGCGGGTGAGTTAAAGATGCCCTACTTTGTCGTATCCGAAGGCCACCACGTTGCTAGTGGCAATTTAAATCGATACACACTGCAGCCTGGAATTACAGATGTAAAAAGCCAGGTTCAGGCGATGGCTCCATTCATCGCCGAAAATCTGGGAAAAAAAGTGACCATGATATTCCCTGATTTTGCTTTTGGTCACGACCATAGAGACTATTTCACTCAGGCCTTTGAAGCACAAGGTGGAACAATATTAGAGAAAATCGCCATACCACCGACCGAGACATCATTCACCAAGTACTTCCCAAAGATCCCAAGGGACACCGAGGTTATCTATCACGTGATGGTGGGACCTGCAGTGCTGACTTTTGTTAAAGAGTTAGGTGAATTTTTTGGCCCCAGTCGGCCTGAAATATTTGGATTTATTGATAGCCTCGAGGCTGTCGATATGGCAAGTCCGGGTTTAGAATTTCTAGAAGACACGTATTTTTGGGAAGGCTATCCACGCTACGCACAACAAGACCAATCAGAATTTGATAAAGCTTATCGTGAGGCTGTCGGTGTTGATAACAACGGCGCATCAATATCCGATTCGAAAGACATCTCTACCTACGCACACATGTTTGGCTGCTGGGAAACTCTTCATGTAATTAAGGCTGGCATGGAGGCTGCTGAATATAAAACCACCGCTGATCGTTCCAAGTTGATTGAAGCAGTTGAAGCCATGAGCGATATGCCACATTCATTTGAGCATCCACAAGGTGCAAAAATATTTAATGGTAAAACACATCAGACATTTGGGCATCAATACATCTCTCAATTAAAAGGTGGAAAACTCGAGCTAGCGCACACGACATCC
Organism: Granulosicoccus sp.; assembly: GCA_023300375.1. GTDB lineage: Bacteria > Pseudomonadota > Gammaproteobacteria > Granulosicoccales > Granulosicoccaceae > Granulosicoccus. Next base: position 10,985 of record JALZWO010000031.1, read on the forward strand.
ATCGAAGATACTCTCTACGATGATGAGACTGACTACACTCAGCAGTCGTTCTGATATCGCCATTGTATAAGCACTCTATCCAGTGAAAGCACACTCACTCACAAAAGTGAGAGTGCGCATTCATCCTCTGGTGTCACCGGAGGATAGTTTGACTCACGCACTATAGCGGCGAGTAATCTCCAGATTTCCTTCAGCACCGGTTCGTAAAGCCTCGGACAACTGTAAAACGTCCGCTGCTGTGGCTTGGGTTGTACCAAGCACCTCAAGCATTTTTGCCAACGTTTCGCGTACCGTTTTATTGTCTCTAGTGGCATCACCAATCATGGTAATGATGCTCTGCACAGCTATTGACTGGCCTCGAACCGATTCAGAAATATCGCCCTGCAGGCCTTCAATCTGCGACACGATTTGATTGATATCACCAATTGCCTCTACGGCATTGCCTGTCTCCGTGCGTATCGCAGTTATTCGGCGCTGGATTTCATCAGTCGCTTTGTTAGTCTCCTTGGCGAGTTCCTTGACCTCATTGGCAACAACGGCAAATCCCTTACCAGCATCCCCCGCTCGCGCAGCTTCAATGGTTGCATTCAGAGCAAGGAGGTTAGTTTGCTCAGCAATGGATGTGATCAGCTTGATGACGTTATTGATGTCAACCGACGAATCAGCGAGCTTGCGCATCGTGCCGCTTGTATTATGTGCAAGCTCTACCGCCTGCGCGGCAACCACAGAAGCCTGCGTAGCATTACCCGATATCCCCTGAATACCACTTTCCATCTGTTCAACATTAGAGGATATTTTTAACAGAACACTGCGTACGTTTTTAGCACCCGTTAATACTTTGTTAGCTTTATCGTCGTTGCCGCCTGCATTGCCGCTGATAATGTTACCCAAGCCATGCAGGTAGGCAGCAGACTCAACCACTAGACCGGAGCCGGTATTGATCGAGACGACATCACTATCAAACTGCGCGAACAACTTCTCCAGATCTGTCGCCATCCGCCCTAAGGCATCATTCTCATTCCCTACTTGGTTAAATCGCTTGTCGAGAATTTTAAGATTTCCATTACCCGCTGCACTAACGTATGCGGTTAACTGCTGAATTCTCTGTTGCAGCACAGCTTCACTGTCTACCACGACTTGAGCTTGCGCCGATGCCTCTTCCAGTTCACGCACTTTGACTCGGACGCATTCAAGCTCTCGCTCTTGCAGAACGTGTTTATGCTTTTCACGATCATGCTCTTGCTGAGATCGTTCAGCAGATTGTTGAAATTCCTGCACAGACAAACACTGCGATCTGAAGCTGCCAAGTGCACTGCAAAGAACACCTATCTCATCAGCCCTGTGTAAATCAGGAATGAGCACTGCAGAGTCATCGCTCTGTAAACGCTCAGCTACGTCAGCCATCTGACGCAAGGGTTTGAGCAACTGCCAACGAAGTAAAAGCCATATCAGCAGCCCAAACAACCCACAACTCGCCATGGCAATCAAACTTACTAGGCGACTACCCTCTGCTATTTCTTCGTTTTGTGCTTCAAGCGAACTCGTTATGCTTTGCAAATAGCGCTCTTGCTCAGGAGAGGTAATTTGCGTTTTGAATGCTTGTACCTGTGCCAACACCACTCGCGCCGACTCAGTATGTTGTGACTCAATTTTACTATTTGAAATCCACAAGACCAGCACAATACTGGCACATGCCAGAAACAAGGCAAGGTTAACTTTGCCACTCATTCCTAAATTTTTCATCAGCCTCGTCAGCCCCATTCCTTGAACTTATCGTCTGCCAGACGTGTATCGGCAGACCTAACCAGAACACAAAGTGCTGATATTAGCGGCAGGTTATGTAGACAATTTCAACGCAACACTAACCCCCTACTGCTAATAACAGAGGAGTCGAGACAAGTTGAGGTAGATGTTCTAAAGTTGTTAGCCGATACACAAAAAATAACTCTCCATGACTATCGAAGGCAGCCATCTCGACCCCAAAGATTGGGATGACTTTAGCCGCAACATGCACGAACTAATGGACAAGTGTCTGGCACGAATGAAAAACGCCAGTGAGCTGCCATGGCAACCGAACCCTGACGACATTGGCGAAAGATTATCGCTGTCAAAAAAAACCATTGGCGTCGGTTCTGAGCAGTCGTTCGCTCATCTGTGCGACGATATAATGCCCTATGCAACGGGCAATACGCATCCACGATTCTTCGGATGGGTGCACGGCACAGGACTACCTGTATGTGTTGGAGCAGAACTGGTTGCAGCCACAATGAACAGCAATTGTGGCGGGCGAGATCACGGTGCTATAGAGGTTGAGCGCGCAACACTCGATTGGCTGCTTGATGTCTCTGGTTTACCAGAGAATGCCTCCGCCATCCTAACCACTGGCACCTCCCAAGCGACAATTCTGGCATTAACAGCTGCACGCAACAGACAGTTTGGTCATGACGTCCGAAAGACAGGTATTCAAGCACTGCCAAAAATTGCTGTCTATGTCCGCAAGGGCACACACTCATGTATCGGCAAGGCGCTCGAGGTAATGGGGTTCGGTACAGACGCCATTCATGTGGTTGATACTGATGAAAATATGCAAATGGATATCGCTTCTTTAAAGCGTGCTGTTGAGGAGGACAAGGCGACTGGCCGTGTTCCATTAGCGATCATCGGCACTGCCGGTTCGGTAAATACAGGCTCCTTCGATCAACTCCACGGAATTGCAGATTTTTGCGCTGAGCACAACATTTGGTTTCACGTAGATGCAGCTTTTGGGTTCTGGGTACGGCTTGCTGAGGCTCCTTGGCAACATCTTGTTGCGGGTATGGAGTGTGCGAATTCTATCTCTTGCGATTTTCACAAATGGATGTCTGTGCCTTACGACTGTGGCGCCTGCATGATCTACGATCGCACCCTTCATTTTGAAACATTCACCTCGCGCCCCAACTACCTCGAGCAGCAAGAAGAAGGACTGGGCGGAGGCGATCTATGGTTTTGTGATTACGGTTTAGAGTTATCTCGTGGCTTTCGAGCACTTAAAATCTGGACTGCTATTAAATCCATTGGCACAGACGCCTTCTCCTCCTCCATCAGTGATAACTGCAAGCAGACAGCCTTGATGGCTGAATTGGTAGACGCATCTGACCTACTAACGCTGGCATTCCCCGTATCGTCCAATGTGTGTTGTTTTTCAGTGACACATGGAGACGTGAACAAGATTGCAGCAAAGCTACAACTAACGGGCGAGGCCGTATTCTCGACAACTATTATCAAGGGTAGTCCCTGCCTGCGCGCCGCCATCGTCAATCACCGCACAACCTCAGATGACATCCGCTACGCCATTGTTGCTGTGGAAAAAGCGGTAAGGGATATGATGTAGGCCAAAAGACGAAAGTTGTGCTCACCGGGTTTAGCTTTCAAAAGAAAAGGGCACAACCCAATTATCTAAAGTGGCACACGTGACCGGATCTAGCTCAGTAACACACCGTATTTTTCAGCTTGACTGATCCACGTTTGAAACATATGCAGGATATACATTAAGGTGGCTGCACCGAGAATGACAGGTGTAAGCCAGCGTGTGTGAATCGTTGCGCCAGCATTCAAAAACCAGGCAAAGATGACAACCAGCGTAGTTCCAAGTAGCCATCCAGCCAGGATATCGCTTGGCCAATGAACCTGCAAGTAGACTCGCGAGAGACCCACCATCGCTGCGAAAACAACCGCTACTGCATACACACCACGACGAACGTTCAGTTTGTGCCTGCGAGCGATAAGAAGTGCAACAACACCTGCAACTACAACAGCGGTTGTAGCGTGGCCACTCGGAAAGCTGAAGGTCTCTAAGCCAGCTGATGCAATGTTTGGTCGATCGCGAGCCGTGAGCGTCTTGAGTAAAAACACCAAACTAACCGTGCTGACACTGACAGCCAACACCTGAAAAAACAACCTCCAGTGTCTCATCAAGAGCAAGTAGAGCAGTATGACAGTGGCACCACTTTGAGCAACAAACTTATCTCCAGACAAAGTAATGGCAAGCGCCAGCCGGTCTAGCGCAGGAAAACGCAGAGACTGAACCCAATTGCTCACCAGTAGATCCCAATCAGAAACAATGGGCACGTAGAGTACTAGCCCTGCCAAAAGTACAAACAAAACAAACGCAATTAGACAGATGAGGACGTACTTCTGCTTTTCAGGCGTCATATTTTGATCTAGGGATATGTCGTTCATAATCTATGCTGCAGGGTTGATGACACTCTGACGATAGAGTGTTTTTCGCTGACTATTGTATAACGAGCAGCAGCCTACAGAGGCCAGTTATGCCCTAGAGATACTCCGCTGATTTACTAGTGTCGCTCTCACGCGACCAAATACTAGCAAACTGTAGCCTAAACACCAATCTAACTGTTAGTTGCCTATCTTGAGGCATTCTAGTTGCATAGGCAGTCGCCGGAAGCGTGTTTTTCGATTAAGGATTTCGTGTTGTTTTTATCGCATCAACCGGTTGAATATCATGTCTGATTTACAAGGCAGTAAAGCTTTCCGTTTAGCATCACTTAAGGAACTTGAGATACTCGATACGCCGCAAGACAGAGAATTCGATGCCTTAGTTAAGGCCGCGGCCTGTGTCTGCGGCACATCAATGTCCTTAATCTCTCTTATCGACAATGAACGACAGTGGTTCAAGGCTAGGAAGGGACTGGAGGATGTAACAGAGACATCTTGCGAAGTCGCCTTTTGTGCTCATACCATAAAGCAAGATGGAATTTTCGAAATAAATGATGCCACCACTGACCCAAGGTTCGTAGCCAACCCACTTGTCACTGGCAGCCCTAACATAAGATTTTACGCTGGTGCCACTTTACGCCTGAGTAACGGTGCGCGCATTGGCACCTTATGCGTAATAGACAAAGATCCAAAACAACTCACCGATCAGCAGCGAGACATTCTTCAACACTTGTCCACGGCAGTGGTACAGATGCTGGAGGCTCGGCGTATGACTCGTGATCTTGCAACCAGCGAAAAGCAATTTCGCGCACTCAGTGCAGCGGCACCACTGGGCGTTTATAGAACCAATGCACACGGTGCATGTATCTGTACCAACGAACAGGGGCAGGCAATTTTTGACTTGCGCCCATCGGAAGCAATGGGACATGGTTGGAGTGCAACGCTACATCCAGATGATAAGGAGTCAGTGTTTAAACAATGGCATGACACTGCAAAATCGCATAATGGATTAGATATGGAATTTCGTATTCAGCATAGCGATAACGAGGTGAAAGTTGTGCGCACGATATCACGCCCTTTCATCAACGATATCGGTGAAGTATCTGATCATGTTGGGTCAGTTGAAGATATCACTGTGCGTGTGAATATGCAGCAAATTCTGATTAAGGAACAAAGACGTCTGCAATCCATCATTGAAGGTACGGGTACAGGTACCTGGGAATGGAATATCCAAACAGGCGAGACACGTTTTAATGACCTTTGGGCCAATATGGTGGGATTAACATTAGATCAAGTACAACCCTCCACCATTCAAACGTGGGATGAACTTGTACATCCAGAAGATACTGAAGCCAGCGATGCACTGCTCAATCAACACCTACAAGGAAATAGTGAGGTTTACGACTGCGAACTACGTCTCCATCATCGCCAGGGGCACTGGATCTGGGTTCATCTAAGGGGACGTGTACTGACACATCAAGGAAATGGAAAACCTGAGTGGATGTTTGGAACACAGTTAGATATCACTGCCCGAAAGGAACAGGAGCAAGCTCTTCTTAAGAGCGAATGGCTACTCGCAGAGACTGGCGAACTCGCTAATGTGGGCGGTTGGGAGCTAGACCTTACTTCTAACATAGTGCACTGGACAACACAGACGTGTCGGATCCATGGGATGCCAGAAAACTACAAACCTCAATTAGAGGAAGCCATTGGCTTTTATACGCCAGAAGCGCGTCCAGCTATTAAGAATGTCATTCAACAGGCAATCAATGAGGGTCGACCATGGGACATTGAACTGCCATTGATGCAAAAAGGTGGGGATACAATTTGGGTACGCTCTGTCGGACATGTTGAGTATGACCACGGCACGCCTAAGCGACTCATCGGTGCGCTTCAAAATATTACAGATCGCGTTTTACAACGGCAAGCGCTTGAAAATGCACACGAGCGAATTAACGTTGCAACAGAAAGCGGCAAAATCGGCGTATGGGAGTGGGATATTGACAATGGGGAACTGACTTGGACCTCACAAATGTATTCCCTATATGGCTTAACGCCAGACTCGAACATCACCAACCACGATCTGTGGGCCAAGCACATTCACCCTGACGATCGAGTGTCGGCCATGCAAACACTAAAACAAGCTACCGGAGCATCAATCGGTGGATTAGATCTCGAATTTAGAGCGATATGGCCAGACGGCAGTGTGCATTTCATACAAGCTTCCTCCAACATTACGCGAAAAACAGATGGCACCGTTGATCGGATGATTGGCGTCAATTGGGATGTCACCCCGCTGCGCACTCTGAGTAATCAATTGGCAGAACAACACGAACTGCTCCAAGTGACGTTACAGTCCATTGGTGACGCGGTAATAACCACCAATCCGAGCGGTCACGTCACTTGGATGAACCCGGCATCGGAGTCCCTGACGGGCTGGCTGTCTGAAAAAGCTATAGGCATTCCACTAAATCAGGTGTTCAACATCATTGAAGAGGAGACACGACGACCAGCAAAGAATCCTTTGCAGACCTGCTTGGGACACATAAAGAAAGAAGAGAATAAAGGCAAGACCATTCTTGTCTCTCGTCATGGGACTGAATTTGGAATTGAAGAATCAGCGGCACCAATAAAATCCAAGGAGGGTATTCTTCTTGGACTCGTACTCGTGTTTCACGATGTTACCGAGCAACGTCGCCTAACTAGAGAAATGAATTATCGGGCAACTCATGATGCATTAACCGGCTTAACCAATCGATCTGAGTTCGAAACTCACTTAAAGAGCTCTCTATACAAAGCCATTGATGAAAACCGTGAACATGCATTGATGTACATTGATCTGGATCAGTTCAAGCTGATTAATGATGCTTGTGGTCATTCGCAAGGAGATCTTCTGCTGGTTCAGATAGCAAAGCTACTCCGTCAAACCATGCGCCCAGGCGATACGTTAGCGCGACTTGGTGGGGATGAATTTGGCGTTATTTTACAAGATTGCTCCACTGATCAAGCTCGAACCTTGGCGCAAATGCTCTGCGACCGCATGAATGAATTTCGTTTTGAACATGAACAACGTCGTTTTCGAATTGGCTCAAGTATTGGCTTAGTGCCATTGGACAAACGATGGACAGATATCGAGTCCGTGATGCAAGCTGCAGATACTGCTTGTCGTACAGCCAAAGAAGCTGGGCGAAATCGTGTACACATGTGGTTTGATACTGACAAAGCGATGCATGCACGTCGTAAAGATATGCAATGGGCAGCCCGCCTCGAACAAGCCCTAGATGAAGATAAATTCATACTATTTGCGCAACGCATAGAAACCTTTGCAAACGGAGACTCAGGTATTCACGCTGAAGTACTGATCCGTTTACGTGACAGCGACGGTAAAATTATTCTCCCAAATGCATTCCTACCAGCCGCAGAGCGATTCAATCTTGCAACGCGCATTGATCGTTGGGTTCTGGAGCATAGTTTAAATGTATTGTCAGGACTACCTGACATCAGCACCACTGAAATGTTGTGTATCAATTTATCAGGGCAGTCCGTTAGCGACCGTGTTTTCCACAACGAAGCAGTTCAATTGCTGAAAAATGCGGGTAGCAACATCTGTCAACGTATTTGCCTTGAAATAACAGAGACGGCTGCCGTAACGAACATTGCTGATGCAACAGCATTCATAGTAAAAGTAAGAGCGTTAGGGGTACGAATCGCCCTCGATGATTTTGGCTCAGGAGCATCATCATTTGGCTATTTAAAGTCTCTCCCTGTGGACATATTAAAAATTGACGGACAATTTATAACCGGCGTAATCGACGACCCTTTGGACGATGTTGCAGTGCGCTGTTTTGTTGATATTTCACGTGTCATGAATCTTAAGACAGTGGCTGAATGCGTGGAGAGCCAATCGGTTCTTGATAGTCTGGGCACCATTGGCGTTGACTATACCCAAGGATTTTTCATGCATAAGCCAGAGCCTATTGAAAAAGTGCTGAACTGCTCTGCGAATTTATTGGCTTTAGCAGATCCATAACAACAGTGATTTGCCTAGAGAGCATATGCCGTTAGTCAACGACACCGATTTGCAGCCCAATTAAGGCTACTTAATTACCTAGGTAAAACCTTCTATTAAATTCAAAGCATTGCCAGGCGTGATATGAAAATACCCGCCTACTCTGGTTAAGAACGCTCAATTAGATCCCATAGGTTTCCGTAAAGATCACTAAACACAGCCACTGTGCCGTAGGGTTCAATACGTGGTTCGCCACGCATAAATTTGACACCACGCGACTTATAAGTTTCGTAGTCGCACTTGAAGTCATCTGTGAAAAGAAATAGCGAGACACGACCACCTGTTTGATTGCCAATTCTGGGCGTTTCTTCAGGTTTTGAAGCGCGCGCTAGCAACAGCGCACACTGTGAGCCCTCGGGAGACACAATCACCCAACGTTTAGGGACTCTTCTGCCAACGAGACCGTCTAGATTACTGCCATTCTCCTGTTCGGCATCATTTGACAACACAGTGTCTTCAATCAGCAGAAACCCCAGTTTATTGACATAAAAATCTATTGCTTCGTCGTAATTTTTGACCACAATAGTGGTCATACCAATTTGCTGGCTCAAAGGGTGCCCCTATTGGTTCAAGTCTTCTTATATTGTGCATGAAGAGACAACGGCTTGCATCCTAACTATCCGGATGGAACAAAGCCAAGCCGAGATGGATGTGTACAAGCGGAAAATTGCATCCGTCATGATAGATTAGATCCCCTTGCGCACAATATATCGCTAACTCAATAAAAAACGATTTGCTTTTATTCTTGCGCAATTGCATTCTTGTGTAGACAACAGAGGATAAAATCAATGAAAACCCGTCTCGTCATACTTGGCGCCGCGCTTGGCTCCGCTCTCTCCAGCATGCCTGTCATCGCTGATCAGGAACTGTCTGTGGTTGGTAGCTGGAGTGGCTTGCCACTGCACAAACTCTACGAAGCCCCATTCTGGAACGATAAACTTCCCGATGCCAGCGATGGCTCAATAACCGCAATCCTGACCACCCACGATCAAATGGGTATCGGTGGTGGCGATGTGTTCCGTATGCTCGGCACTGGTGTTTTCGATGTCGGTATGACGGTAGCTGACTACGCAGTGTCTGACTCACCAGCACTTGAGGGGCTTGATGTCCCCCTGATTGCAACCGATGCAGATTCAGCCAAGGCTATGATCGAAGCAGCACGGCCCATGGTTGATGATATTTATGCCGATGTATTCAATGCAAAAGTATTGGGTATAGCACCCTACCCTCCGCAGGTCGTATTTTGTAACGCCGAGGTTGCTAGCCTTGAAGATCTGAAGGGCAAAAAAATTAGAGCTTCTGGCCGAATGACTGGAAAACTACTGGAGGCCTTGGGCGCTGAGGCTATCAATGTCAGCTTCGGTGAAGTACCCGGAGCACTGCAACGTGGCGTTGTAGATTGTGCTGTAACCGGTGCAGGCTCAGGGTATAGCGCTGGCTGGTGGGAAGTATCAACTCACCTTATGCCTATCCCATTAGGTGGTTGGGACCCTGTAGTCACTGCAATCAATCTGGACAAGTGGTCCAGCATGAGCACCGATGAACAGGCCTTATTAGAAGAACAAGTTAAACTTGAACTAGAAGCACCAGCGTGGGCAACCGCTCAAACAGCACTCGCAACTGACGTTGCGTGTTTGACGGGCACTGGCGAATGCGCTGGCGATACCCATGACATGACATTGGTGGAAGTCACTGATGCTGACGTCACCATAGCTCGCGAAATTCTGGTTTCAAAAGTACTCCCAGACTGGGCGACGCGTGCCGGTGGTGATTGGGGCCAACGCTGGAATGATTCGGTCGGTGTCGCTACAGGTGTTCAGATAGAACTTAACTGATCCGCTTCAAGCCAACGCTTACCCATTCAGCATGATTAAAACTTTCCTCCTATTACAACGTATCAACGAATGGTTGGCCGTTCTGGCAGGAGGATTGTTACTGCTTAGCGTCTTGGTGACTTTATACGATGTCGTAGCTCGACAAATAGGCCACTCGATGGGTGGCACCGACGAGCTATCAGGGTACGCTATGGCTATTGCCACGAGCTGGGGCATGAGCTACACACTCACCAGTTTGTCGCATGTGCGCATTGACCTTCTTCGCACTCGTTGTCAGTCAATGGGGCGTTCCATGCTCGATGTCATTGCAATGCTAGCGCTGGCAGGCACAGCCGTCGTTGTGGCTTACAGGGTTTGGCCTGTGCTGGCAAAGTCTATAGAAAATAGTTCTACCGCCAACACCACACTAGAGACACCGTTGTGGATTCCACAATCACTGTGGATGGCAGGTTGGCTCTGGTTCGCTGTTTCAGCTGTGTTCATGTTGGTGATGGTACTCAAATTATTCCTTAGTCAACGGTTCGATCAGATACAACAACACGCTGGCATCCGAGACGACACATGATTCTTTTTACCGTCGTCGGTTTGCTCACCTTCCTGACATTATCTATACCCGTAGGGATCGTACTCTTTCTTCTTGCATTCGGTATTGACGGTTTATTCAGCCCGTTTCCGCTAATGCGTGGACTTGGTCAGGTCATCTGGTCATCCTCCAATAGCGCAACGCTTATTGCTATTCCATTTTTTGTTTTGCTTGGCGAAGTGTTGGTCAGAAGCGGTGTCGCGCAACGCACGTACGCCGCACTTGAAGCCTGGGTATCGTGGCTACCAGGCGGACTGATACACGCCAACATTGCTACCGCCACATTGTTCTCTGCCACATCAGGCTCATCGGTAGCCACAGCGGCTACTGTCGCTTCTGTGGCTATGCCACAAGCAGAGCGGCTCAACTACGACCCTCGACTATTCTCTGGTGCTATTGCTGCTGGCGGCACGCTAGGCATTATGATTCCACCGTCAATCAACTTAATTGTCTACGGGTTTTTAACAGAAACCTCGATACCAAAATTGTTTCTGGCAGGGCTTCTACCAGGGTTTCTGCTGGCATTGTTGTTCATGGCAGTCACCGCTCTGCTCTGTACGCTCAAGCCATCACTCGGTGGACCAGGCCTCAAAGCCAACTGGCAACGCAGAATTTCAGGGCTTGTGGATCTCGTGCCATTGCTGGGTTTGTTTGGCACCATCGTGGGTTCTATCTATGCAGGATGGGCCACCCCCACTGAAGCTGCTGCCATCGGTGTAGCAATGGCCTTTATCATTGCAGGCACTCATCGCGCCTTATCCATACGTATGTTAATGGATAGCTTAAAAGGTACAGTGCGAACCACCTCCATGATCATGCTGGTGGTCATCGGTGCTTACGTGCTCAATTTTGTGCTTACCGCTGCTGGTGTTAGCGGTGCCCTGCGTGATTTTCTGCAAAACCTTGGTATGGGACCACTAGCCACATTGATGGTCATCATCGTGATGTACATCATTCTGGGTTTTTTTATTGAAACCCTATCGCTAATGGTTGCCACTATACCCATAGTAGTGCCCATTGTTTTGCAGCTCGGCTACGACCCAATATGGTTTGGTATATTAATGATAATGCTAGTCGAGATGGCACTCATCACACCACCCGTAGGACTCAACCTTTACGTTGTGCAGGCCGCCCGCAAAACAGGGCGCTTTAGCGATGTGATGGTAGGGGTGATTCCGTACGCTATAGCAATGTTGGTGATGGTGGCGTTGCTGGTTATATTCCCGGCAATTGCTTTGTATCTACCTACACACTTATAACAAATCCTATGCAATTCACACACGACGAGCGCCCTCTGGAACTCAACATCAAACAGCTAATTGTTGCTGGCTGGACGGGCCGTAATCGCGCAGCTGTTGATCACCATATCGAAGAACTGGCAGCACTAGGTATTGCTCCTCCCTCGCAAGTGCCTTTGTATTATCGGGTATCCGCTAATCTGGTATCGCAGCAGGATCTTGTGCAGGTAGTCGGTAACACCAGCTCTGGCGAGGTTGAGCCGCTGATTATACGAAGTGGTAAACAATACTGGCTGGGTTTGGCGTCTGATCACACTGACAGGCAACTAGAGGCGCATTCGGTAGCGGCATCAAAGCAGGCGTGTGTGAAGCCGGTGGCTGTCACTGTTTGGGATTTTGATGAAGTGGCTGATCATCTTGATCAGTTGGTCTTGCAATGCATGATCAAGGAAGATGATGCTTGGGTTGTCTATCAGGACGGCAATCTTGCCAATATTCAACCACTGCAAGCGTTGGTAGACGCGGCTCAAATGCCGGTTAATTCTGCCATGTTGTGCGGCACGCTTGGAGCAATTGGTGGTGTGCGTCCCGCTACGCACTATCGTATGTCCTTAACCGATCCTGTCTTGAATAGAGACATTCAGTTGGAATATCGCGTAGAGGAATTGCCCGTTGTTCAGTGAACCCCACTGCTCAATGAATACTTCCCCGCCCATCAGCTACTAAACCAATTTGGCTAGTGACAATGCATACGCTGCTATGCCAGACAGATAGACTATGGTGCAGAATACATAGGCACTTCTGCCTGATCGTCTATATCGGTGACCAACATATGCCCCGGCTTATGACTCAGAAACAAAGGTAATTTTGCGCGCATTAACGCATTCTGTGGCGTGACACCGCACGCCCAGAATACCGGTACCTTATCTCCCACAGGCGGAGGACTATCACCCCACTCAGGACTGCTTAGATCGTGTAATCCGATGGCCGCCGAATCACCTATATGCACAGGACCACCATGTGCCAAGGGGTATTGCTTAGAAATAGCGATAGCCTCATCAACACGGTTTTTATCAATAGCGCGCATTGTGACAACCATCTCACCGCCAAACGGCCCAGCGGAACGTGTCATGATGGAGGAGCGATACATCGGTACGGTTTTATTGTGTTCAATATGCCAGACCGAGATGCCAGCCTTAGTCAGTGCATCTTCAAACGTGAACGAACAGCCCATGGCAAAGGCCACATGATCTTGCTGCCAAAGCTTTTTGATATCCGTCACCGACTCACTGAGTGAGCCTTGCCGATAAACATTGTAGACAGGCACATCGGTGCGTATATCAATGTCCTCACCCAAGGTGTGCAAAATGGGATCACCCGTTTCAGACACACCCACCAACGGGCACGGCTTAGGATTTCGTTGGCAAAACCGCATAAAATCCAGCGCATGCGACTCAGGCAATATGATGATATTGGCTTGCAGACATCCACACGCCAGACCAGCCGTGTGTCCCTGATAGCCCGCTGTGCGCACGCAGCTTCGCAACGCCACCGCACTGACTGTGCGCAATTGCTGGTATTGCTCGGTTGAATGTTGTTTTGGCATGAGTGTCAGTGTCAACTCGCTGGCAGCAACACAGGCCCTGAGCCCGAGAAACTTAACGCTAATTCTTGGCCCACAGTGAAGGGTTGATCCACCTCACCAGACAGAGCAAATAGCGGCCCAAATGGTGTGTCTACGGTGTACTCCATGTGCCCACCAACGTACGTAGCTTTGGCAATAGAGGCGGTGATCATATCCGGCGTACCACTGGCCAGAATTTGCACTCGACTCGGGCGCACTGCCACCGTGGCAGCACCCGGCGACATGCCACGAGCAGCTAGTGAATACTGATAGTCGCCGATACTAATATCAGCTGTCTCACCAGTGACCTTAGTAATCTGACAAGGAATTAAATTTGCTTCACCGATAAAGTCTGCAACAAAAGCATCCACTGGTGCTTCAAATAATTCGCGTGGCGTACCTTCTTGAGCGATAGTTGCATTACGCATCACGATGATACGATCGGACACCGCCAGCGCCTCTTCTTGATCGTGCGTGACATACACCACGGTTAAGCCAAGATCTTGCTGAATCTCTCTTATCTCTTCGCGCACTTGTCGGCGTAGTTTGGCATCCAGATTAGATAAGGGCTCATCAAACAACAACACTTGTGGCTCAAGCACCAATGCACGGGCCACAGCCACACGCTGCTGTTGTCCACCCGAGAGTTCACTGGGCAGACGTTTCTCAAAACCGGCAAGGCCGACAATCTCAAGACCAGCCATAGCGCGATCGCGAGTCTCTGTTTTACTAAAGCCACTGTAATTGAGGCCATAAGATACGTTTTCGAACACGCTCATGTGTGGAAACAGCGCATAGGACTGAAACACCATTGACACATCACGATCGGTAGCTGGCAACTTGGTTACGTCTTTATCACCTATAAAAATACGTCCTTTAGATGCAATCTCTAAACCGGCAATCATTCGTAAAGTTGTTGTCTTGCCACAGCCCGATGGGCCTAGCAAGGTCACCAAAGTACTTGGCTCAATAGTTAGCGAGATATCGTCAACCGCCCACACATCCGAGCCGTAGGTTTTAGAAACACCTTCAAACTGAACAGATGCAGCCTTGCTATTGATTATGCCTACCATTGCATCTCTCCTTTCCTACGACTCGGGTTTTATGGACGTACGCCGGCCGATAGCCGTGCGGCCAACCGCAAGCTGCATTGCACCAACCGCCACCAGCATGACAACAATCAATGTGGTTGAGTAAGCAATGGCAAGCCCGTAATCATTGTTCTCTACTCGCCCGATAATATAGCTGGTAGCCATGTCGTATTCTGCACTGACCAAAAATATCACCGCTGAAACCGCTGTCATGGCTCGCACAAAGCTATAAACCAGTGCAGCTAAAATAGCAGGCTTTAACAGCGGCAAAATAACACGTCTGAAGGTTTGCCAACTGTTGGCTCCTAATGTTAACGAGCTTTCGTCCAAGCTTTTATCCAGCTGAGACATTGACGCTATACCTGCACGCACACCCACTGGCATGTTTCGAAAGACAAAACTAATCACCAAAATAATACCTGTGCCCGTTAGCTCTAGTGGTGGCACATTAAACGCCAAAATATAACTCACCCCAATCACCGTGCCCGGAATGGCAAAACTCAGCATAGTGCCAAACTCAAAACTGGATTTTCCTGCAAAGTTTTGACGGGTGAGTAAATAGGCGGTTAGCAATCCAAGTGCTGCCGTTATCGGTGCAGAAATTCCTGCGATCTGAATAGTTGTCCAGAAGCTATTCCAAGCGGCACCCGTCCAGCGGATATCCCCCTCACCCCAGGAAAAAGAAAATGCTGTGATGTAGTGTTTAAACGTGAGCGTATTGTTCACACCCCACAGTTCTACAAAACTGCCAAATACAATCATGACGTAGATGACAACGGTAAACAAAGACCAGGCAATGGCGACGATATAGACAGGTATAGCCAAGCGACTTGGCATCGATGGATGCACACCTGCATCGCCTTTACCCGATACGGTTGTGTACGATTTTTTCCCAAGCCAGAATCGCTGAGCGTAAAACGCACCTAAGGTGAAAGCCAACAGTACGATAGCTAACACCGCAGCTTGCCCTTGATCGTATTGTGCGCCAACAATGGCAAAAAAGATTTCTGTAGACAACACATCGAAGTTGCCACCGAGCACCAATGGATTACCAAAATCAGCCATGCTTTCGATAAAACCCAACAGAAAAGCATTAGCTAATCCTGGGCGCATTAGTGGAAACGAGACAGTGCGAAAGACTTGCCACTTGCTGGCACGCAGGGTTTGTGCAGCTTCTTCCATTGAAGGACTCACGCCCTCCACCACACCAATCAACACCAAAAAAGCAATAGGCGTAAAAGCTAAAACCTGGGCGATCATGACCCCTGGCAAACCATAAATCCAGCGCGTTGGCTGTATACCGAATACATCAGCAACAAAGGTGGTTATTGAGCCAGAGAGACCAAAAAGCAAGATAATGGCGAGACCAATAACAAAAGGCGGTGTGATAATAGGCAACACCGTTAGTGCACGTAATACACGTTTGTGCTTAAAGCCTGAGCGCGTAACGACCAAGGCAAACACCAAACCTAAAACGGTGGTAATGGCCCCAACTGATACGGCTAAAAATAGAGAATTCCAGGCGACACCGCACTTTCCACCACCCGATAGGCAAGACACACCCCAGAGGCGATCGTCTAGAAATTTTGATGAAAATACGGCAATTGAATAGGTTTGATCTTCAGTAATGAATGCTGCCGTTAGCATTTTTGCAATCGGGAAAAACACGAAGATGCTGATAACAGCGATCACACCACCAATGGCACTGACAACGAAAACGTCGCCGTTTATGGCACCTCTTGCTGCAACCCCTTGCGTCAATAAAAACAGAAACGACGTCGCCATAAACAATGCGCCGTAACCCATGCCAAACTGGCGATCACCTAATGGCCCAAACAAAGCCTCTAGGGAGTCGAACTGCCAGCCACGTAAACCAATACCGAAGCCTTGAAAAAAGAGCCAAGCAAAGCCAAAGGCGCTGGAGACAATCAGGATTTTTGCGTAGAGCGGATCATTTTTGGCGCGACCAATAGCGGCAAGCACAGCGACTATTGGCAAAATTAATGGCGCAAGCCAAAGTTTCTCCCCTTGTGCAACAAGAAATGCCGCGGGTGCATAGTCTGAATCAAAAGGATAGCCGTCGAACAGCCATTCAAATGAAAACAGGCCGTCTTCTATTGCATACCACGGTAGTACCAGAAAACCGACCCAACCGATAAAGATCCAGAAGATCAGAACCGGTTGGGACACAGCCTCAGAGTGGACTGTTCGCATACCTTATACGTCTTTTGTGAAAGAAATGCGTTCTATTGTGGGAGCACGGAAACGTCGTCGTCCCATTTTTTCAATAAACGCTTGCGCTCATCGCTAGACCCGTATTTGGCAAAGTCGTAATCAATCAGCTTGATTGATGCAAGGTCAGGTGCGCTAGGCGACGTCTCAGAACCTTTGTTTGATGGCACCTGAAACGCATTAACCTGTAAGGCTAATGTTTGCGCTTCTGCAGACAAGGCCCAATCATAAAACTTCTTGGCGCTTTCAGGATTGCGAGAGTCTTTGACAATCGACATAGAACCAATTTCGTAACCTGTGCCTTCACACGGTGCAACAACCTTGATTGGAAAACCAGCAACAGCTTGCTTTACCGCATCATGCATAAAGACAATACCAATGGTGCTTTCTCCGCGTGCTGCCGCCTTGATAGGAGCAGAACCCGATTTGGTGTATTGGTTAATATTTTTGTGCAAACCTTTCATGAATTCAAAGCCTTCGTCTTCACCAAACAACTGAACAATGGTGGCAAGCGTTGTGTAGGCAGTACCTGATGAATTAGGGTTTGCCATTTGCACATGGCCTTTGTATTCAGGCTTTACGAGGTCTTGCCAGCAAGCTGGCTCAGGCAGGTTGTTGGCAGCCAACAGGTCAGTGTTATAGCCGTAGCCAAGCGCGCCAGAATAAATGCCAATAGTTTTATCACCCGCTGATGTGGCCTGTGCAATAGCCCAATCATTCAGTTGCTCTCGCATGCCACTAACATAAGGCTCTGTTAGCCCCTCTTCCGCAGCTTGTAGATGTGGATCACCGGTACCGCCCCACCAGACATCGCCCTTAGGGTTAGAAGCCTCAGCCTTTAACTGAGCAAACGTCTCTCCCGAGCTTTTGCGAGTCATTGAAACATCGATGCCTGTGGCTTCTTCAAAGCCATTGACCATCAACTGACACCAGTCGTCTTGCGCGCTGCAATACAGCGTCATCTTGTCTTTTGCCATTGCCACTGTCGTGGTGGCCGACATCAGCACGGCCATTACGCCTGTGGCTATTAATGTGCGCTTTCTCATGTGCATCTCTCCCGGAGTTGAAGTCATTCGCCTAAAGTAGGCGTGGTTCTAGAACTTAAACATAGAATGCACAGGTATTGTGAATCTCGCAAGCTTTTTACTTCTGTGATTCATTAACAAGGCACACACTTGGGGCTATCACTGCTATTCGTGAAATCAAATCATTGATTTGCGCAGGTAGCGGTTAATCGACATCGCCATTTTTCGCAGTGATTCACTGCTCCCACCAACCTATCTCAACGATCCAAGCGCTTTAAAACTACGAGTGCTTTTCAGTAGATTAATTGACAGAACCAAACGAAATATCAGCAACTTCTTGTAGATCAGCAAACGTGGAAGAGATCCCCACCACCACACGACCACCGTTGGCAATCATCTGATTAGCATCTTGCTGTTCCACCATGCCGCCCGCCTCTGCCACCAGCAGCTGCCCAGCCAAACAATCCCAAGCATTCATGTGCTCTTCAACAAAACCCAACAAGCGTCCATCTGCAACGTACACAAGAGAGAGCGCGCCGGAGGCATTGCGATAAAACATACCACCACGGGTAATTAATTCGCTAATGACTTGGCAAATATTTCGCGGCTTGGCACGACCAGAAAATCCAATCCCCACCGAACCATGACTCAATCCAGAAGAGGTGGAGACCACCATCGCACGCTCATTGCGAAACGCACCATAACCTGCCACTGCAGCAAACATTTCGTCGTGAATAGGATCATAAATGACACCAATAACTGTTTGCCCATTCTGCACACAGGCAAGCACAACAACCCACGCTGGAATGCCTGCTAGAAAGTTTGCAGTTCCGTCAATAGGATCAATGACCCATGTGTAGGCAGAAGAGCCCACGGTCGGGGCATGTTCTTCTCCAACAATGCTGTCTTGCGCAAAACTATCAGCAAGGCGTTCACGAATCAGAAGCTCAACATTTTTATCAGCTTCAGACACTAGATCCTGATGGCCTTTCTGCTCAACAGTCAGGCTCTCTAGGCGTTGATAATAATCTAGAGCCAAAGTGCCCGCATCTCGGCAAATATCTTTGGCGGCGGTAAGGCGTGTTGCGTGTTCTGCATTCATAGTTTGAGTCTTTTTGGGCTTCAGCGTTTGTCAATGATAACAATTAAGGCATAAGCACTCGGCTATAGCCGGTTAGGCTTGGCCTGCACCATCGTTTTCAGACTCAGCGAGCTGCAGCGACAAAAGCACTCTTTGCGACAAATTTTGGCAATACAACGTTGATTACTCACAAATGTGAAACAAGCTCTTACCTGAAAGGCCTAGGTTCATGTGCTTGATTAAAACTAGAGCTATCTCTGGTCGCTATCACCCCAAGCTCATGCTTGCCACGTCTTCAAGCGCATATGAGCTCATTGATTACCCTAAGATAAATTCAATTAGACGTAGCGGTAAATTTACCCCAAGCATATGCGTGTTAAGTGACAACGCTTGTATACATTTTGCTCTACAGTGAGCCTCATAAAGACTCTCAGACATCCAGAAGATAATGATAAACACGATATTGCTTGATGTGCACTCATCTCTAAAATGCCAGCACTGGGCTGCAGTAACAATATCAGGTAGGAAAACGATTCTAACGGGGCGTTCACTGCCTGCGGTATGCCTACTTCTGACAACCTTGGCACTAGCTTCCTGTGGTGGCTCGTCTGGCACATCAGGTGTCGAGGAAACAACGGCAGACCAAGGGTCTAGCGGAACAGGCTCAGGAACCTCATCTGACAGTGATAACAACACGAGTACCGGTGGCGGCACTGGTAGCGACACGGCTACCGACACAAGCACTGGCAGCGATACGACCACTGACACTGGCACTGGCACTGGCACTGGCACTGGCACTGGCACTGACACTGACACTGACACTGACACTGACACTGACACTGACACTGACACTGACACAGGCACAGGCACAGGCAACGATACCAATAACAACACACAGCCCCCTGTCGACGATCAGCAACAGTCAGGCACACCTGACAATGCCGGCATAGCTACTACAACAGCCAGTGCGCGGATGCCACTCATTGATTCATCTGAGCAAGTGACCTGGCCATTCGCTCCACAGGCATCAACGCTCGAACTTGATCTCATGGCTTTTGTGGAAATGCCACCAGCATCCAGTGGTAGACCTTCTCGCTGGAACGATATGGAATTTACCGGTGATCGGTTATTTGTGTCGAGTGAGCACGATGGCAGAATTTACGAAATCACAGATCGCCAGGTTAGGTTCTGGTTCGATGTTGCAGGGGCAACACTGAGTTCAACAGGACGTAGAATAAATATCGACAACCCTTGGCACGGTGGCGTAAGAGGTTTTGCCTTTCATCCCGATTTCAGCAGCAATGGCAAATTCTATGTATCGATGCTGCAAGACCGCCCTGCCAACCCGGCAAACTTTAATTATCTTTCAGATAATTCTAACGTTACAGCAGACAGCGTTGTCGTTGAATGGACAGCTAATCCTGCAACATTTGTCGTCGATGTGGATAGTTACCGCGAATTGTTTCGCGTTGGAATTCCCGAATTCGATCATCCAATAAAGCAGATAGCCTTTAACCCTCATGCACTCAGTGGTCAAGGTGACTATGGCCTTCTGTACATTGCTCATGGCGACGGGAGCGCCGAAGGCACATCAGAAGCTGGTGGAGAAGGCAACGATGCATTGGGTAAAATCCTACGCATAAACCCTTTAGTCAGTGGTTCTAACAGCTACAGCATTCCTACTGATAACCCGTTTGTGGGTAACGTAAGCTTGCCAGATGAAGTGTATTCTCTGGGTCATCGCAATCCACACCATTTGGCGTTCTTACCTGACGGGCAGTTGTTAGTCACTGAAGCCGGGCACGACAATATTGAAGAAGTGAATATGATAAACAGTGGGGCTAATTACGGATGGTCTCAACGTGAGGGCGCTTTTGTACGCATCCTCGCTGGCGGGCTTGCCAACGGAGTCTCTGAACTACCGTCAAATGATGAATCCAACGGGCTGACGTATCCAGTTGCACAAGTTGGACACACTGGAGCACTAGGCGCTAATTTTGTTGGCCAGTCATTGGGTGGTGGCTTCACATCAAACAACGGCTCAGCGCTGGACGGCGAATTTTTCTATGTTGATTTCCCTAGCTCAGGACAAATGTTCCATTCTTCAGTCAACAGTATTGTTGCCAGCCAGACAACAGGCGATCCAGCTCAGCTAACCATGGCACAAACATTTGAGGCGAGTGTGTTGTTTGATCATGATAACAACGCCAATACAGCCTCCAATCCAATCAACATGCTGTCACTACTGCAATCAAGCGAAAGTTACGATGGCAGTGGCCGCGTTGATGTTCGCATTGGCCAAGGTGCGTTAGGTGAAATGTACCTGATGAACAAGCGCAACAATACGATCTACCTTGTTCGAAATTCCTATCCGCCGAGCCGCGAAATCCCTGCAATGCCAGCGGTCGTAGAGGCATCTGCCCCTTCAAACATACGAGTAAATTTTGACATTACTGTGCCTGCCTACATGTCCAATGAACTGCAAATTCAAGTCGCCTGGGGCGATAGAGAATTGACTGCAGATTTTGTCGTTGACGAGACTTGGTCAGTCTCTGACGATTTCCCCACTGATACAGAAAACACCCTGACAGTGACTTTCAATGATCGAAACGGTGACATCACGTTAGGCAGTTACGAGACTGTATTAAGAACTGGAATGAACGCTACCGAAACCATCACGATTTCAGCCGCTCAGTTCGACACGGACCAGTGGGATGATGACAATGATGGCGACAGCAACCTTGATGAACTGAGCCAAGGGCTCGATCCTTTGGTGAGTAATCTTGTCGTCGCACCTCTGTACAGTCAGATTCAAGCCGATGTGTTCAATGGCTGCGACGGCTGTCACAACAGTTTTGGAGGAAGTGGTGGGTTAAGTCTTCATCAAAGTAATTCGTACGCCGAGATTGTCAACGCACCAAGCAATCGTCAAGAAGGCGCAACCTTGGTTATCCCTTTTGATCCCGACAACAGCTACCTACTGCAGAAAATGGAAGGTACTGATGGCATTGCTGGCAGATCAATGTCTGCTGGAACTGCGCGTAACCAACTGGTGAGGGACTGGATTGCCGGTGGCGCTTTGAACGACTAGATCGATCGGCCAAGTTGGCACCGTCTTGTTCATGACGGTACCAACTAACAACGCTAGTGGGATAAAACCACTAAGGGATAGTAAATCTTGCTCGCTCTACGATCGTGTCAAAATCACCATCGATAGACAAACGAGCTTCGAAATCACCCCTGCCGATGTACTGTTGTAAGAAGCCAAGCCTACCTGCTTGAGGGCCCGAACCTGAAACGTCCGGTGTTCCATTAGTAAACAAACGCATCTTCAAATAGCTGTCTGGCGAGCCCGCAACAGCGATTGTTATTCGATCATTGCCTCCCCTGTTCGAGTCAACAAAATCAACGTAAACACGTGGTGGTGTTTCATCTAGGCGTAATTGCGTTTGCAGACTATAGGTGGAGGAATCCGGTATTGGTGTAGGTGTAGGTGTAGGTGCAGGTGCAGGTGCAGGTGCAGGTGTAGGTGTAGGTGTAGGTGTAGGTGTAGGTGTAGGTGTAGGTGTAGGTGTAGGTGTAGGTGTAGGTGTAGGTGTAGGTGTAGGTGTAGGTGTAGGTGTTGGTGATTGATTCCCCTGCCCAAGATCAACAACATACGCATCGACAGAGCCTGAGTCGTGCCAATCCGAATTGAATATCACACGCGAACCACTTGGGCTCATCACCGGATGTGGTTCGCCAAAGTATCCCCCATTGTAACTGTCCCCTCGCGACGCGCTTCTGCCCATGGTTCTAATGTGAGCAATGCGGCAAGTTGTCGGATCGTTCGGATCGGCATGCGTCAGACTGAGTTCAGAGAATGACAGTGGCGCTACGCGACCGTTTCCAAGGAATTCCAAGCGTCTGCTGCCAATTGTGGACATGGTTACCCAGCCAGGGCTTTGCTTAGATTCTGCGGATAGATGCACACTGCCTAAAGGATAGCCCCAACCCGTGCTTAGACCAACCATGACCTGACAACCACCTGATTCGACGTCGTAAGCAACCAACGCACCCTGCCCCCCATTACTATCGCCGTTGCAGCCATCTGGCGCTGAATTATATTGTGGTGAAAATATGGCATCGTCGCCGTTAGCCATTTGACCAGTTGCAGAGTGCTCAAGCTTAGGCACCGAGTAGCTCGTACCGTTTCTCACGGTGAATCGAGCCAACGGAGTGTCAAGTCCGAACTGGAAATTCATGTTAGCGTCAAATACGCTATTTTGGATGACCACACGTTGACCACTGGGCAAAGTGGAGGCTGCAACATCCGGTCTGAAACCGTGGGTGTTTGAACCGTGGGCGCGAGCTGGATCAACCACAACGGGTCGACTAATTTTTCCCGTGCGCACGTTCACATGGAAGGTAACATCGGTGGCATTTCCATTGACCACGTCATTGGTGCATCGCAGGCCTATTGTATTATTTGCGATACCCTGAATGTCGTTGCCACCGCGCGCGAGTATGCCATTGCGCCCTGCAGGATCTCCACACACAGGGTCCAAGTCAGCAGCCAAAGTTCTTTGGCCAGTATTGACGTTGTACTTTACCAGTTTGCCGAATAGCGGATCGTTGGAGGGCCGTCGTTGAATGAAGTAAAACGATGAGGCGTCGTATTCGTCCCAGTATATTCCTTCAATATCCGTGGCAAGAAAGTCTAATTGTCTGATGTACTCATAGGTTTTACCGTCATACAAATGATGGCCTGAGTTAGCACCGCCTGTGTGATAGAGGATGAGAAATGACTCATCCTTATTCCAAGGCTGAATGGTGCTGTACAACGTTCTGCGGGCGGTGCCTGAAGGCGCATTTGTGACTCTTGTAACCTGAGTGCCAAATACTGGGTCAATGTAAGACTCAAGCGCCGCAGGCTTGTTCATCGCAGGAACTACCCGGCCATCGAGATCAGTGACTAGGCCCTCACACCAATTTTGCGCCACGGCCGATGTACTAATCATCAAAAGTGCGCACACTGTTAGTGTCGCTGAGGAGGTTTTAAGTCCAGTGGTTAGGGCACGGATAGGCTTAGACACAGTGGTATTTTTACCGGGTTACTTGTAACGAGTGCGGAACGTTATACGAAACCCTCAAGCCCTGCTCATATTGCGGTGAGCTTTTTCGATACTATTTTTCTGGCACACAGCACAAACATTGGCCAACGGATTGTAATCCGCATCTGTTCAAGCTATCCCATGGCCTACACATAAATATTGTTACACATTACAGCTTCGATAAGATTTCTCAGCACTCAACGAAGGCAAAATGCAGACCTCCTATCGCAACATTATTTGACAATTCACGCGCAATGTAAAAGCCGTTGTCGGCAAAAAATATGCTAACCGGTTAACCTATTTTTTGGCCTGAATATACCATCCGTTACAAGGACTTTCGTGGTTCCACCACAGCACTGGCAAACACCAAACCTGCAATCAAAGACATGAACAATAAAAACGACTGCACTCCCACTTGATCAACGCTAATATTTTGGGTGCCACTCACCACCGTGTCTAAACCCACATACAATTTACTGCCAGGCACCAACACAACGATTCCTGGCAACGTCACCAACGACGCTGGTGCATTGCGCCAACGAGCAAATAAATTGGCATACACGCCTACCACAAAGGCGCCCAGAAATCCCCCAAGAGTAATGCCCCATGATGCCGTCACCGGGGCGCTTACACAGTAGGCTAACAAGGCAGCTGCAACACCCCAAGGTACGTCAATTACCCTCGCCTTGAATACCACCGTCAAGCCACACGCCAATGCAAGTACAGCAGGCAACGCAGTCCACTGAGGCAAATGTGGCAAAGACGGCGAATCGGTGGGCGACGTACTACCCCAGACCAGCACACCAAGTGCCAGCCCGAGAACCGTGCCAAAGTACAATTTGAACAGAGTCATCATCGAATCCATGATGCGTGCGGTGCCTGAGATCAACTCCCGTGCTGCCAGCTCGCGAAAAGCCATCGCAAGCGATAGTCCCGGTACGAAGACGATCAGGCTAGAGAGGACCACCAATGGCTGGTTAACGTCGGAATCCAGCTGACTAATAGAGACGGCTGCAAGGGCCGCAACTGTTGCAACCAATGGTTCTTGCATAGTGGCGATGCGCTGCGACCTACTTGCCCAGATAACGAAACAATAGACTAACGCCGACAGCGCGCCAGCCCACAGAACATCGTGCCAACTGCCACGCATCAGCGTTGAAAATGCAGCGCCTGACAAAACGTACGCGAAAAGAGTGACCCACTCAGGATACGGCGAGCCAGAATTTTCAATCAGCTTCAGACCCGTCCTTGCTTCTTCTAGAGTGCATTGGTCAGCCACAAGCTCACTAACCAAAGCATCAGTTCGTGCCAGCGAGTTCAGATCAAGATCACCAGGTTTTACTCGCATGGAGTAGTTGTAGACGTCATCGTCTGGTGCACCTTGCACCCACAGGCAGTAAGTTAACGTGGTTGGACTGACGAGAAAATAACCGTCGAGCTTGAGATGAGCTGCCAGCATTTTCAGATGCGCTTCCAGTCGAAAAGCCGGAGTACCGTACCGATGCAGCATTTCACCGATTTTGATCAAGAACGAACACTGTTGTTTAAACGATGAGGTCATAGGACTGAGGCACGTGAGCAATATATATAGAGTCGTTGAAGGGGCATATGGATGGGCGTATCGCGAGATAACTTTTACCATGCATACACAAACATGTGCACACAAGCCAAGCGCTAATTATTTAGAAAATCCGAACTCAAAAAGCAAAGCACGTATCCACACGCAAAGTTTGTCGTCCATGTCATGACTGTTAAACAATAAGGCTCTACACTGGAGTCGTCGACAAAAGACACGACCCGTTGATAACCGGCGTTCGAGCGGTTCAACGGACTGAGGAATTCAAGGAGAAACACCAACCATGAAACGAACAATAATCGCCACAGCTGCCACACTGGCAATAACGCTATCAGCACCTATGCATGCGGCTTTTAGTCTAGACAGTCGCTACACCGATGCGGATGGTGACTTGATCGCCGACATCCCGGATGCGGCTGATCAAACAGATCCCAGCACATTGATTTTTGCCTACACGCCCGTAGAAGATCCAGCTGTATACGCCGAGGCGTGGTCAGATTTTTTAGCCCACCTGGAATCAGTCACCGGAAAAAAGGTTCAATTCTTTCCCGTTCAGTCCAATGCAGCACAAATAGAAGCCATGCGTGCAGGACGTCTACATATCGCAGGATTCAACACTGGCTCCAACCCACTGGCAGTTGCTTGCGCAGGTTATCGACCGTTCACCATGATGGCCAGTGCTGATGGTTCGTACGGTTATGAGATGGAAATCATCACGTACCCAGAATCAGGTATTGAGGCGGTTGAAGACATCAAAGGCGGCAAGCTTGCATTCACATCCGAGACTTCCAATTCAGGCTTTAAAGCGCCGTCAGCTATTCTGATGGCCGACTACAGCATGGCTGCGGGCGATGATTTCGAACCCGTGTTTTCTGGCAAACATGATAACTCCATCCTCGGTGTGGCTAACAAGGATTATCCGGCTGCAGCGGTTGCCAACTCTGTGCTAAATCGGATGCTATCGCGCGATGTGGTGTCAGCTGACCAGATTAAATCCATCTACAAATCGCAGACCTTCCCAACAACAAGTTATGGTTTGGCGAACAACCTGAATGCCGAGCTACAAGACAAGATCAAAGAAGGCTTTGCATCTTTTGACTGGGAAGGAAGTTCATTGCTGGAAGAGTTCAGCAAGTCTGGCGAGGCGCAGTTCGTCCCCATCACATTCAAGGAAGAGTGGGCTGTGATTCGTAAGATCGACGAAGCCAATGGTGTTGAATACAGCTGCCAATAGCGCGTGCTTAAGGTAAGGTAAAGTAAGCAGTGTAACCATGCAGGCCTGACTAGTTCAGGCCTGCTGCATTTGAAGGAGATGACTCTTTGCTCAGCGTATCCAATGTGTCCAAAACCTATGCAGCTGGCGATAAGGCTTTGGACGATGTCAGCTTCACCATTCCTTCGGGTCAGGTCGTTGGCTTAATCGGACCATCAGGCGCTGGAAAATCCACGTTGATTCGTTGTGTCAATCGGCTCGTGGAGCCCAGCAGTGGAACGATTACGCTGGGAGACACGCCAATAACTGGACTCTCGGCAGGCGAGCTACGTGCTGTCAGGCGACGAATAGGCATGATTTTCCAAGAATATGCCTTGGTAGAACGACTAACGGTTATGGAAAACGTCTTGTCTGGTCGGCTCGGTTATGTGTCTTTTTGGCGAAGCCTGTTGCGACGCTACCCATCAACTGATGTGCAAAAAGCGTATGCGCTTCTAGATCGAGTCGGACTCATAGACCACGCCAGCAAGCGAGCTGATGCCTTATCTGGCGGGCAGCGGCAGCGTGTTGGTATTGCACGTGCGCTCGAGCAAGATCCTGAGCTGTTGCTAATCGATGAGCCAACAGCGTCTTTAGACCCAAAAACCTCTCGGCAGATTATGCGTTTGTTGATTGAAATTTGTAATGAACGACAACTGCCAGCCATTATCAATATTCATGATGTTGTGCTGGCTCGCCAATTCACAGAACGAATCATCGGCCTTCAAGCTGGGCGCATTGTGTTCGACGGCCCTCCTTCAGAGCTTAATGAAACTGTGCTGACAAAGATTTATGGAGAAGAGGATTGGACCACGCTGGATAACGAGTCTGAGGCAGCCTAAACGGTGCACGCCTCCTCGAAAACAACCAACACGCATGCCGACATCAGTGCTTATCCAAGTCATTGGAAGCGACCACCTGTTTTTATTCAGCGAGCTTGGCTACGTTGGGCGATAGGTTTAGCTGCGCTCTTATGGTTTGTCCTTGCACTTGGCACGATAGAAGTAAACTGGACACGTGTTGCCGAGGGGTTGGAACGAGGCTGGCGATTTATCAAGGGCTTCCTAACCCCCGACTTCACCACTCGCTGGTCTGATATATCGAAAGGCCTGATTGAAAGTTTAACCATGACACTAACCTCCACTGTTGTCGGTGTCTTGTTGTCAGTACCTGTTGGTATCGGTGCAGCCCGCAACGTTGCACCCAAGGCTGTGTACTATGTGTGCCGGTCAATCATCGCTGTGTCCAGATCATTGCAAGAAATTATTATCGCGATTCTGTTTGTTACTATGTTTGGCTTCGGGCCGTTTGCAGGTTTCCTGACATTGAGCTTCGCCACTATCGGCTTTATGGCAAAGCTGCTTGCTGAAGACATCGAAGACATCGACGAAAAACAGAGTGAGGCTATCAGAGCTACAGGTGCGTCTTGGCTACAGCTGATCAACTACGGCGTACAGCCTCAGGTTATGCCTCGCCTCATCGGCTTGTCATTGTATCGCCTCGACATCAACTTCCGCGAATCAGCAGTGATCGGTATTGTCGGCGCAGGGGGCATAGGCGCCACTTTGAATACGGCGATAGACCGTTACGAATTTGATTCCGCAGGCGCCATTCTTATCATTATCATCGCAGTTGTCATGGTTGCTGAATACTCGTCAGGTTACGTTCGCAGGTGGGCACAATGAGCGAAGCCACATGGCAGTATCGTACACCGCGTAAACGCCTTTTTCTGTGGGCTGGCTGGTTGTGTTTTGTCGCACTGTGCGTTTACTGCTGGCAAGTCATGACGCAAGATACCATTTGGTATTTTGTAACAGATGCACCCAAGCAAGCTGCAGATCTTGGCGCTCGCATGATGCCGCCAAAATGGAGCTACATGGACAAACTCTGGATCCCTTTGTGGGATACGCTGAACATAGCCACCTTAGGCACCTTGATAGGGGTCATACTGGCCATTCCGGTGGCGTTTATGGCTGCTAGTAATACAACTCCTAGCCGCTTGTTTATCAGACCTCTAGCCTTGTTTATCATCGTCGCTTCTCGATCAATAAACTCACTCATCTGGGCACTACTGCTGGTATCGATCATTGGCCCAGGCTTGTTGGCCGGCATCATTGCCATAGGTCTACGCTCTATAGGCTTTGTTGCCAAACTACTCTACGAAGCCATCGAAGAGACTGACATACTTCAAATAGAGGCCATTACGGCAACTGGCGCCTCACGAGCTCAAATTCTGAATTACGCTATCGTGCCGCAAATTCTGCCAGCCTTCAGTGGCATTACGGTGTTCCGCTGGGACATCAACATTCGCGAATCCACCATACTCGGGCTTGTGGGTGCGGGCGGTATTGGCGTACAACTACAAGGCTCTTTGAATACCTTGGCATGGCCGCAAGTCACCATGATCTTTATTGTGATACTCGCAACAGTGATTATTAGCGAATGGGTATCTGCCAAGGTACGTCACGCGATTATTTAAGTGATCATTACTCAGCTCGAAGAGTGCGTATCAAACCTTCCTGTGCAACAGAGGCGACAAGCTCTCCGTCTTTGGTAAACAGCTCACCACGGGAGTAGCCCCTACCACTACTGGCGCTTGGGCTCTCAATGCTGTAAAGCAACCAGTCGTCCATTCGAAACGGACGATGGAACCACATAGCGTGATCGAGACTTGCCATAAAAACCTTTTGCTTGGATACCAGCGCCCAGTGAGGTAACAACGCGGTTGCTAGCAGGTTGTAGTCTGAAACGTACGTTAACGCGACCTGATGAGTGCGGTCTGAATCGTTTAGCGTGCCTCGTGCCTTGATCCAGATATGCTGGCGTGATTCGCCTTCAGGCTTTAAATATTGATCAAGACCTCTAACAGGGCGACACTCTATAGGTCTTTCGATTCGGGTGAGCTTGTAGAGCTGTGGAGAAACTTCTTTGAGCTCTTCGCCAAGCTGTTGATCATTAAGCAAACCGTCGGGTGATGGCACATCCGGCATTTTGATCGAATGGCTCAAGCCCTCTTCTAGAATTTGAAATGAGGCTTCCATAGTGAAAATTGGCCGACCTTTCTGAATAGCTTTAATTCTTCGGGTTGTGTAACTCCCCCCATTTCTCACATGCTCAACGTCATAGACGATAGGCATATCGATGTCACCTGCCAACAAGAAATAGGCGTGCATTGAGTGCAGTACACGATCATCCGGAACGGTTAATTGTGCCGCATGGATAGCCTGTGCCAAAACCTGCCCCCCAAAAACCCGGCCCCACGGTGTCCGGTAGCTTTGCCCCCGGTAGAGATTGTCTTCTATTCGCTCTAGTTCCAATACAGAACGGAGTTCATCAAAGTCTTTCAATTAGGAAGCCTCAGTGTATCTCAAGATATTTCGTCACTACTCGAACTGGTCAAATCCGAACAGACGTACGTTACGTTGCGATAAACACAAACCGCACCAGTTTCCTGACCCGTATTGTAGCTTGAATCATCATCAATGGACCGCTCAAAGGTCTCCGACCGCTTCAATGCCGATTTTATGCGCCAAATACTGATGAAAATCATGCAATGTCCCCTCAAAATTATCCGCAGCTAATGGTCCAGTTACACTGTGTTCCGATTTCAAGCCCGCTTGTAAGCGTTGTAGAATTTCGTGATCTTCATTATTTATTTGCTTCCACTTTTCGACTCGTATGTTGATCTCGTCATCTGTGAGATCCGACTCAAAAGTAGCCACACCCCATTTAACCGACACTTTATTCACACTAATGGGATGCAGTGCCAAATAGACCAATGTATCTGCAGATACTGAGGCAATTAGCGACGGGAATACACAAAAAAGCTGTGATTGATTCACCTGCTCTTTAGTAAGCGACGGATGATGATTTTCTCTTGCTGGAGCTAACTTTCCATAGTTTGCTGTGTAGGCGGTAAAAGCCTCAGACCCAGTCACTTTTTTGCATAACAGGGTTGGTGTCAAATGATGAAGTGATTCGGGATGAACCACAGACAAATGATACCCGTCCATAAAATTCTCTACTAACGACTTCCAGTTGCATTCCCATGTCTCCACGAAGCTTATCGCATGATGCATAGTTTGCATGTGGTAGTTAGCCAAATGTTGTTCAAGTGGAATGAGGGCTTGCATGTCTTGATTTTCAGGCCATACTGCATTTGCGTCAAGACTGACAAATATAAACCCTTGCCAGCATCTAGTTTTTAATCGGGGCAGCTGGCAGTCCTTATCAAGATGCTCTTTAGGCACCAGAGGGGCGTTGCGCAATTTACCATCTAGATCATAAGTCCATGCATGGTATGGACAACGAAAACGTTGGGTATTTCCAGAACCTGACGCGACTGGCATGCCTCTATGCCGACAAACATTGGACAATACCGAGATGTCTTTTTCTGTCTCGCGGACTACTAGCAATGGTTCTGACATTAAATCAATAGTGAAAAAATCACCCAATTCTGGAATTTCGTCTGTACGACCAAGGCAATGCCATTCATGTAAGAACAACTTTTTCTTTTCTAGCTTCAAGAACTTACCGCTGGTATAGCAAGCCGGCGGTAAACCATGACCCTGCGGGCGATTAGATATTTTTTGTAAAAGTGATTTCAATGACGTTGTACCTTGGCATTGTGCTAAAGCTACGACAAGTTATCTACTGCTGATGAAATATCTTTGTATTCGCAGATTAAACATTCTAGCGCTCAGCCGGAATGCGACTTGACAAGTATTGCGCGAACTCGTAATTGGGCCTTTCAAGGTGAGACAAAGGCCCAGGCTTGGCAAATTCCGAACATAAACCTTTGTACACTTTTTCGGTGCATCCGCGATCCTCAATATTCACCTCATCGAGCAATTTTTTAAGTGTAGTGAAATGCTCTTTAGCATCAGGATCGCTCGCATATTCCGAGGACATTCCACCACCAAACATGATGCGTACTTTGCCAACACCTTCCGGGTGTAATGACAGATACCAGAAATAGCCCGGAGTGAGAGTTATCATCAAGCTCGGGTATATAGCTAATAGATAGGTTGTTCGACGCCGCTCCCCTTCCATGCGCGTATTGTCTGGATGCGCCATTGCTATTTTTAACGACTCATCTTTTAAGATGGTGTGATAGTTGAACGTTGGTTTGCCCGGAGGACACACCATTTCATCGAGCCGAGACAACCCGCCAATAGTGCCTCGGTGGCAGACCGGCAAGTGATAGCTTTCCATAAAATTTTCGGCAAGCACTTTCCAGTTTGTGTCCCACACGTGCGTTTCGAAGAACGACTCCTCATAATGGCTTACCCCATAGTCCTCAATCATGGTTTCCACATCCGCTAACTGCTCAGCTGCAGGGGTTGCATCAGAATTGAGCGAGAGCATGATCCAGCCGAGCCATTCTTCACAGCGAACCTGGGGCAGTTGCATTTCTTTTTTACAGAATGATTGGTTCTCTGTCATGGCCGGTGCACCGCGCAGTTGACCGTTGAGCTCGTATGTCCATGCATGATAAGGACAAACGATTGCCCGCGTGTTGCCACTTCCCTCAAGCAACGTGGACATACGATGTAGGCAAACGTTCGACTGAGCTTGGAGCTTTCCATCATTATTGCGAACCACCATAATGGGCTGACCCGCCAACTCAAGAGTTAGATAGTCCCCAGGTTTTACTAGCGAACTCGCTCTGCCAGCACAAAACCAGTCGTGACCAAACACGTGTTCAAGCTCATCGGCGAGAAACGCATCCGAGGTATAAACGCTGGGTGGCATGGCATGCGCTTTCTCAAACGGCACCGCCGCATTAGCTGCAAGTTCGACTGCAGCGGTATGCCCCACTTGACCTGTGGTTTTATCACTCATTGAATTCGTTATGACCTCTCACAAACTGGATCGACTAACTGGCTAAATTTTACAGCGCTAAGCGACAGCTTCAGCAAGCTCTCCGCCTATTCTGTAAACCATGCACCGCAGTGTGAAGGCAATTATCAGTCACGTAAATACAAAAATTAAAAAACAATGGTTAGTTCACCCCTGATTTGACTTTACTTATTTGCCTAAAACTTCCCTCTGATTAGCTTCAGCACAACCAACAGGTAAAAACGCCTACTAATAACGACTAGACCAATCTGATCAATCGCAGATTCTGGTTATTTGTTTAGATGCAACTCGGATCAAGTCAGAGTAATATTGAAATATGTCAGAGGAGCTGGAATAAATTAATGATTCACCAACGTATCCGCCCGTTTAACACGAGTGAAACCTACCCTGAACAAAATCTTGACAATGATCTGTGTCAAGCGGTTGTTACTCGTGGAGGCTCTACTGTTTACATGCGCGGGCAGTGCCCACAAAATTTGGAAGATGCCAGGAATATAGATAGCCATGATCCCGCTGAGCAGACCCACAAAGTCATGCAGAATATCAAGCAACTGATTGAAGAGGCTGGAGGAACGATGGAGCATCTCGTAAAAGTGGTTGTCTACATCACCGATGTGCGTCACCGCGAAGCCATTTATCGCACCATGGGAGAGTACATAAAAGGCGTTCATCCTTGTTCAACAGGATTAGTGGTTCAAGCACTAGCACGCCCTGATTGGTTGGTTGAAATTGATGCCACAGCAGTAATACCTGATTAGCACATGACTTTTTCTCTAGTCGCACATTGCGCAAAAACAGGTATGTTCGGCACAGCCATATCATCTTCTTCGCCTGCAGTATCTGCACGATGTTCTTACGCAAGAGCAGGCGTTGGTGCCGTGTCATCGCAGAACATAACCGACCCTACATTAGGGCCACGATGCCTTGATCTTATGGAAAGTGGATTGAGTGCAGCTGAGTCTATCTCCAAAATACAAAGCGAGGCGATACATCTGGAATATCGGCAAGTGCTGAGTGTGGATAATAAGGGGAAAACTGCTATTCACTCTGGCACTCAGTCCTTAGGCATCTGGACACAAGCCGAAGGTCTAAACGTCGCATCAGGTGGAAACATGCTGGATAACCGCCGAGTTCCTCAAACCATAGTTGACGCGTTTGCATCAGCAGCAGGCCATATAGGAGATCGCTTGATAATTGCAATGCGAGCGGGGCTTGCTGCAGGTGGTGAAGCTGGCCCCGTTCATTCCGCTGGTATGAAGATCGTGGATAAATATTCTTGGCCAATTGCAGATCTACGTTGTGACTGGACTGAAGAGTGCCCTATAGAAAATATTGCAGTTGCTTGGGAGATCTACAAGCCTCAACTTCAAGCCTATGTTCAAAGAGCCTTAGATCCAAGGGATGCGCCCTCATACGGCGTTCCAGGCGACGACTAATCGGAGCACTGCAATGCCATTGCGTTTCACACTAAGGCAGCTTGAGTACTTCGTTGCAGTTGGCGAATCAGGTTCTATTCTGCAAGCCTCAGAAAAAGTACATGTGTCTTCACCCACTATTTCTACGGCAATTTCACAGCTTGAACAAGAGTTTGGTTTGTCGCTTTTTGTCAGAAAACATGCAAAAGGTTTGTCCCTAACCGAGGCTGGCTCACAGATGCTGACTCAGGCCAAAAAATTATTGTCTGAGGCTGAGCAACTAAACGACATTGCAGGTGATATCACGCAAGTGGTTCGAGGTTCATTGTCGATTGGTTGCTACCTAAGTTTTGCACAACTTATTTTTCCCAGTCTGCGCCGGTCATTTCAGACGATGTACCCCGAGGTACGCGTTAACCAATTCGAGCTTCATCAAAACGACATATTTCACTATATAAGGGGTGCAAAAATAGATATCGCACTAAGCTACAATCTCGATATTCCTGCTGATCTCGAGTTCTTGCCATTGGTGGAACTTCCGCCGTACGTTCTTGTACATGAAGGGCACCCTCTCGCACACCTGCCTGCTGTTACCGTCAGTCATTTACAAGACTACGCCATGGTGCTGCTCGATCTTCCGCACAGCAATGTGTATTTCACATCATTCTTTTCGCAGGTTGGCGTTAAGCCTGTTATTGCAGAACGAACTCAGGATATGGCTGTGATGCGAAGCCTGGTCGCCAATGGCTTCGGCTATTCAATAGCCAATTTACGACCACTACACAATCTCTCTCCTGATGGTAGGAAATTGTGCTACATCCCTTTGGAGTGTGACCTGCCAAATTTAGTCATGGGTTTGGTTATGGCTGGAGGCACACGAAATTCGTTTACAGTTCAAGCGTTTGTAGAACACTGTATGCATACCATCACAGAGTCCAACGTACCCGGAATGAATATGCATTCACTAGCTTCCTCGCCAGGTTAAACATCACGTGATACAAACTCTCGACATCCTTGAACGTTTAATAAAATTTGAATCTGTTAGTGCCAACAGTAATCTGAACATTATCGATTACATTGACAAATTTCTGCACACACGTGGATTCAGCGTGTATCGCATCCCCAGTAGCGATGGTAAAAAAGCGGGTATTTACGCGGCACTTGGCCCGAAAGAGCGTGCGGGTATTATGTTGTCCGCCCACACCGATGTGGTGCCTGTAACTGGGCAGCCGTGGACAACAGACCCCTTCAACATGACACTCAAGAATGCTCGCGCCTATGGGCGTGGCACCACCGACATGAAAGGGTATCTTGCATCAGTTCTCGCTATGGCCGACAGAGCCTCTCACTTAAGGCTCCGTGAACCAATGAAAATTGCATTTTCCTACGATGAGGAAATCGGCTGCGTTGGTATTCAACAAATGATTGGACAGCTTACAAAAACCATTGGATTACCACGAGCTTGTATCGTAGGAGAACCCACACAAATGCAAGTGGCGGTAGGTCACAAAGGCAAAGCAGCCTTGATTGCAAGCTGTAATGGGCAAAATGGTCATTCAGCTTTAGCACCCAGTTTTGTCAACGCCCTGCACCTAGCGAGTGACTTCATAGCAGGTATACGATCACTGCAGAATGAATTCGCAATGCAGGGTCAACAAGATTCAGCTTATGCAGTTCCCTATTCAACTATTCACGTTGGACAACTCAGTGGTGGAATCGCATTAAATATTGTTCCAGACAAGGCGGTGTTAAAGCTCGAGTATCGACATCTTCTTGAGGACTCTTCTCAGGAGTTGCTCAATAGAATTGTAAAGATCGCAGAAGCTGTAGCAACGCCTTATCGCGATAATTTCCCACAAGCAAAAATAGATATCGATCAGTACAACACCTACCCCGGCTTAAATGTATCAAAAAATAATGAAGTTGTACCTCTGGTTCAAGGCTTCGCCCAGTCAAAAGAATGTATAAAAGTTCCATTTGGCACAGAGGCGGGAGTGTTCACTCAAGCTGGCGTCCCCACTGTTGTTTGCGGCCCCGGATCTATGGAGGGGCAAGGACACAAACCTGACGAATATGTGGAGTTAGCTCAATTGCAAGCATGCGATGCCATGATGGATCGTGTGCTGGCAGAGTTGCAAGCCTGATGAATACACTGAAAAAATTGCAGTTTCAAGCCCTTTTGTTCATCTACGCGAACGCTTGATCACACGCACGGCCTCGACTTCAAGGTACTCTGAAGAATAGCTCACGTTGCGCTGAAATCTGCCCAGTTCAGGAACCGGAAGCACAAGGCACGTTTACTTCAGCGGAGTCTGTTGACAAGGTGCAGCTCGACGTCGTCGTCGAGCTATCACTCATCAATTTTGATGAATCCTGGTGCTAACCAGGTGGCAGACCCTAGCTTCTAGAAGCGGGTCTTTCGAGAGCTCTTTGCTCTTCGCCTTCCACAATAGGCTTGATGTAAATTTCAACACGACGGTTGCTGGCTTTGTTTGCAGCCGATGTGTTTGGAACACGCGGTTCTGTTTCTCCACGCCCTTCTATGCGTAATCTGTCTCGCATTACACCGTCGTTGCGTAGATACGTTGCAACGGCGTTTGCCCGATCGTCTGATAAACCTTGGTTATACGCTGCACTACCATCGCTATCGGTATAGCCAACAACGTGCAATACAGTTTTGTTGTAGGTTGAGGCCTCGCTAGCAAGCTTGTCGAGCGTTGAGTAAAAGGCAGGTTTTACCTGAGCCGATCCAACATCAAAAGACGCTGAGCTGTTCAAGCGAACCAACAATACGTCGTTTTCAAGCCGTTGTAATTCAACCTGCTCCTGTCGGAGTTCTTCCTGAAGTGCTGCCTCTATAGCGGCTTGTTGCTTGTCTTGATAGTGTCCAACCGCTCCACCGGCTAGAGCGCCGACAGCGGCGCCCAGCAGGATGTTATCTGACCCGCTTATTGCGACTATTGCCGCACCGGCTAAAGCACCGATACCCGCTCCCGCCTTGGCCCGTTGGTTGGGGTCATCTGTTGCACAGGCAGATAGCGTAAAAACCGCTGCAGCTGCGATCGGCACCAATTTTAAACGTGTTTTATTTGCAGTTTTCAAGGTCGTAGTTGTTGCTGAGGTTGAAAGTGCCTAGGATGCCATTTTTGGAGAAATTTAGTTCTGTTTTTAGGCGATTTTTCTGCTCAACTAACCCTTCCAGCCAAGCTGTAATGCAAGCCGGTTTCTGATGCTCAGGCTTTCCGATCATCGCTGGCAGGGCCAAGCTTGGCACAGGCTGGAATGAGTTTCGACACGTAATTGGAAGCCGCTCGTGGTTTGAATTTGTCTCCCGCTTGCACCACGGCGTCAATCCTAGCCTGCATGTTCGCCCTGTGGGAATCGACTGGGTAACTCTCAATACCCGTAATCTCTTGTATGTCGGCGGAAACCTCGGCATCAGGAGCAAAATCCAATTTACTTTCATCTAACCGACTCACGAGTTCAAGGGCTCTAGCTAAGTCGGCTAATAGTGCGCTATTTGGCATTTTTATCTCTTTATTAATTGATGAAGTCAGAAGACTGATACGTGAGAGACATCCCTAGGGATTAATTAACAATTTTTCTATGAAACGCATGCTGCAAGAATAGTTTTACAGCAGATTGCCAAGGAGAGCAAAAAGTGGTCACTACTGGAACAGGCA
Source organism: Granulosicoccus sp. (assembly GCA_023300375.1). Taxonomy (GTDB): domain Bacteria; phylum Pseudomonadota; class Gammaproteobacteria; order Granulosicoccales; family Granulosicoccaceae; genus Granulosicoccus. Next base: position 48,859 of record JALZWO010000031.1, read on the forward strand.
AGTTGCTTCGCGGCATGCTCAGAAAAACCAGAGTCCCTGTCTGTGGGTCTATGGCACTGCTTATAGCCGCATGTGGTAGTGGTGGCAGCGATGAGCCAGGATCTACCAGTAGTGATCCTCAGGCCTCGATGGTCAGAATCTGCGCCGCTTCGTTGCCAACGCCGATGACTCTGCTGAGTATCCATCCTGGTCAACTGATGGCAAACACCTGAGTGTGAAGATGGGTTTTGATAGTTTTGTGATAGCCGCTGACACACTAAACGCACGGATCTACGACGAAGAAAAAAGTGTTGGTGCTTTTCGAATAGGCGAAGGCGTATCAACTCGCATGCCGATAGCAGACTCAAGATTTGAGTGGCGCTAAGGTAGGCTCCCAGCAATGACAAACATGGCTAGCGCAGGCCGTATCAGCCATGTTTGAATAGATAATTTTAGCGATGAGTCACTTATCGCCATCTGGGCGATTGAGCGTTTCCCGCATTTTAGCAACATACTCTTTGTGACTCAGCTTTTCACTGCCACTGTCTTCTGCTGGGTGCGTTTTGGGCAGCGTTTCTCCAACCATCTTGATACGATCGCCTGTTTTTTTCTCAAGCCAGTATAAGAATTTGTTGATCCAAGAAACACGACTACGAACCCATTGGACGCAAAATTGAGCGTACGGGCTAACAGAAATAGTCAGAGTTAACGAGCAGGCGAGAAAAATAAACGCACCGGGTATTGGTGTTACCAAAGAGATAAGTCCCAATAAGAAGAGAAAGCCTGCCGCTATTTTTGTCAGAATAATTTTCATGGTTGATGTCCAATGCAATGATTCAAGAAGCCTTGGCCTATTCATACTGTGGCAACTTAAGCGTCACCATACATCACGACGCCTTTAGAGTGCTCAGCAGCATCCAGACCAACGAGGCAGGCGTTATACCTCCTTAGGCAGCAATAGTAGAAGTACATGCACTTCTACTAAGCGTTTTTGCCGTTCTACAAAAACGCCACCTGGTTTTGCCAGTCGCTACCAAAATTATTCAAGTCTGGAAATACTTCGGCTAGGTCGCTATCAGACAAGCCCATCCATCTTGCAAGGGTGGCTCCATACTGGTTAATAGACAGATTGGGGATAACACGTCCCTTATCACCGGCATCGTCTTCTGCCCCAACCTCGAAACTTGGCAGCGTGCCATAGAGTTGACCACCCTTCACTGCGCCGCCCATAGTCATATAATGACCGCCCCAGCCATGATCTGAACCGTCGCCGTTAATGGTTAGGGTACGGCCGAAATCTGACGCGGTAAATGTCGTCACTGATTCCCCTAAACCAATCTCCTCAAGAGTTCTCTGGAAATCAAACAGGCTACGGTTCAAATCAGTCATCAACGCATCTAGCCTTGGAGTTTGGTTATCGTGTGTATCCCATCCGCCTACTCCAACAAAAAAGATCTGCCGCTTCATGCCCAAGCTTTCATTGCCTGAGATCAGACGCGCTACCATGCGCAGCTGAGCCGCTAGTCCACTGCCCTCGTCATAGCTGGTATCGAACGACGAATGCGCACTCAGAGTTGCTGCCAGTTGGCCCGCACCCTCTTTCGCCCGTGAAAACGATTGCGCTGCCTGCTGCTTAAGCGGGTGATTACTCGACAACCGTAACATGGCGTCCAGGGACGATTCGCGGGCTGTATTGACTGACCCGCTGAGATTGTCAAGGTATGCCAGTGGGCTCAAACCTGTAATGGGGTTCAAACCAATGGGCTGTACTTGCTCGCCGGGAAGCCAAAAGTTACTTCCTGCTACAGAGAAGCTTGGAGGAAGAACAGCACCGGGGTTCGCTTGCTGGAGTAGATCAGCCATACGCCCTCCCCAACCTGTGCCAACGATAGAAGCAGGCGAACTACTGAGCCCTTTCAACCATTGCTCCTGCTGATGATTATGAGCGAACAGGTCTGCAGGAACCTGTGAGCTATTGTTCAAAAAATTACTCTTGGTGATGGGCGCTATCAGGTTACCCACATTACCCACTACCGCGAGTTTGCCTTCTGTGTAGAGATTATGTAAATCAGCCAACTTAGGATTAAAGGCTATACCAGTATCAGTTGCCCCTGTTAACAGAGAACTTTGAGGAAATGCAAGCCCGCCTCTACTAGCAGAATAACGATCATAGGCTCCTTGCTCTGTAGGTAGGAACATAGAAAAAGAATCGCTACCACCGTACAAAAATACGCACACCAGTGCCTTGTAATCACCGAGTTGCGAAAAATCGGTACTGGCAGCCAACGCTGAGCCAATAAGACTCAATTTGCCATTCATAGCACCCGCGCCAGAACCCAGCAATGACACTGCAGCACACTGCTTCAGGAAATCACGACGTTGACGTTGTTTCTTGCCGTTGAAGATAGCCATTACATTTGCACCAGGTAGTCAGGAGAAGCCATGATGAGCGTGATCGCATCTCGAACACGCAGACTGCGGCCTTCATCAGTGTCGGGTAGGCCATTGATATGATCAAAGAGAATTGCCCTGAAACCTGCCGACAGGCTGCCACTCATCAAAACGGTATCTAGGTGATTCAACAGCTCATCAGGATCACTGGCCAACTGACGTTCGTAAGTGAAATCAAGAAACGCATTGCGTTGACCTAAACTGTCAGGATTACCAAGGTAGGCTTCCTGAATCTGCCGTCCTATACGGTTGGACGTTGCCAGCTCATTACTCTCGGTAAACAACTCAAATTCTGGAGCAACCAGATTATCGTCAGCGACAGGCCCTGAGGGTGAGTAGCTCGGCTGAAAGAAATTGAAGACCGAAGGCGATTTCAATACCGCCTGCCCTGTTGTCACATCCAGATTTTCCAAGGCAGGCGAACTGGTTGTAAATTCCCCACGATCACTATTACTACCGGGTTGGATATTAAAGGCACGCCACAAATTACTTAGCCGCAACACCGGCTCGCGTAACTTGCCATACGTATTAGAGGTGGGCACTGATCGAGCTTCGTCATCGAGCAACAGAGCACGAATCACGGCTTGTAAATTACCTCGTTCCCCATTGCCATCGTCATTGAAGACAGTGGCGATGCGCTGAACGTAAGCAGGTGTGGGGTTACTAGTAATGAGCCTTGTAATCAGCTGCTTCACAATAAATGGCCCAACATTGGAGTGGTTAAAAATATTATCCAATGCCATCTCAAGATCAGCACGTGCTCCCTGATTAGCAGGAGTAGTCAGACCATTAAGTAATGTCTTTGGCTCTGTGTCATGAAAAGACTGGAACGGCAGCATCGGGCTGATGACATCCGCGCCGGTAAAAGGTCGCCGATCCCAAGTACCTGCATCTGCATAGTTCCATCCAGTGAAAGATCGAGCAAAGGCCTCTATATTGTCTTGAGTAAAAACCGGGTCACCTGCTGTAGTGCCATCGGCATTCAGCTGATGTAGCCCAATTGAAAAGAGTTGCAACACCTCACGAGCGTAATTTTCATCTGCTCGTGTGGATAACTCTTCATCACTTTTGGCGTTTTGCAGCATGCTCAGGTATAGGCCCATGACAGGGCTCAGAGTTACCTGTTCAAGTAACTCACGATAATTGCCAAACGCATTGGCTCGTAACATATCGTAGTAATTCGTGATCCCGAACTGAGCATTCGACAAGGTAAAGCCTGTATCGGAGACCACAAATATCTGACTCAACGCAAAGGCGACTCGTTGCCGAAGTTGGTCGTCACCATGGACAACATCAGTCCACCACACTTCGTGTCGCGCAGCTCGGTTGCTGCCGTTGGAATTGGCTCGAACGTAATCTAGGTGAGCAGGCCCTTGAAGCGTGAACTGATTATCCAGCCAGCCTTCAAAACCCTGTGATTGCACATCAAGAATACTTGCCCGAGTGGGCCCAAATGTCGCTTGAGTGAGGAAGCGAGACGCAGCTATACCTGACGGTGTAGTTGCTGGGTCAAATACGGTAATGGACTTACTGGCTACACCACTCATTCCTGAATCGTCAGTAACCGTCAATTGAACCAAGTAGCTACCAGGCTCTGTGAATACATGCTCCACAGTGCTAGCGCTCTGATTAAGCTGGTCGCTGGATCCATCGCCAAAGTTCCAGATGTACTCTGTTAATTCATTGTTAGCTCTCGCCACTGACTCCGATGAATCAAACACAACACTTAATGGGGCCAGGCCTGCAACATCCGAACTAAAACCGAGAGTGGAAATAATGGCAAGTGGAGATTCACCATTGTCGGCTTCGACAACCGCAAATAGCGTTTCGGACCAGTCTGACGCTCCTGTCTCGTAAACCGCTCGAACATGCCAAGTATTCAGACCACTAATAGGCAGTTCTGGCACTGTCGTGTATGTGCATATACCATCTGCACAGACCTGGGCAGGCACCAAATTATTGACAGCAGGTAATGCATCCCCGTCACTGTTCGTGAGGAAAAAATCATAGCTCACGGCCTGCTCGTCTGTAGCCCATTGAAAATCCACGGCTTGACCAACAGTAACCGATTGACCTGCACTTGGCGCTATCGCAACTGGAGCGTCTGGCAAGGTGACGAGCTCGGCAACCACTGAAAACGATTTATCTACCCAGCTAGTTTCTCCTAAACTATTCAGCGCCCTCACTCGACCGGTATAGGTTTCTGCTACGGGAAGCTGTGAGCTTGTGGTAAAGCTGCAGAAATAGGTGTCACATTGAGCGTGTATCAGCGAAACCGTTTCTATCGCACTCGCATTAGAAAAATCAGTCCCCTCAAACAACGCGAATTCATACTCAGTTGCATACTGCGATCGATTCCAAGTAAAAGTAACCGCCTCGCCTTCAGTCGCTTCAGACCCAGCCAGCGGCGCTATTATTTCTATGGGCCCCGGTGCACTTGTTACTTCCGGGATAACTTCGAAGGTCGTTCGTGTTAGTGCTAACGAAAAACCCAACGAGTTCTCACCACGAACACGCCACGCATGGTTATCTGCAACTGGCAGTTCAATGAGCACTGTGATTGAACAAAGTTGTGCATCGCATGCATGTTCAGCTTGAATGTCCTCTACAAACCCAGTAGCAGTTCTGTTCGCACCATCGAAAAAATGAAATTCGTAGGAGGCCGAATCAGGTTCACGCTCCCAAGTGAACACAACAGAACTTCCTTGCGACACCTGTGCACCCGCTCTTGGGGATACGTTTACCGCCAATGAAGGTCTTTGGGTAGCCCTCTCGATCGTGCCAAACGCTGTTGATGTCCACGCAGACTGGCCAGCGGCATTAGTAGCACGCACTTGCCATTCGTAACTGTTCGCAATAGGTAGTGCTATTGCAATATCAACTTCACACTCTGCTGCAGAACATGTTCTAGCCGAGACACTTTCGCTAATAAGAACAGCGTCTGAATTTGTAGAGTCAAGCACGCGAAAATCATAAGTTGATGCCTTATCGCTTGGGAGCCAGCTAAACGTTGTTACGGTATCGATTTCCAATCGGGCATCTTGTTGTGGCGCTAGCGTTACCGGTATAGGTGGTGGATCGGTTACAAGCTCAACAACGTTGAAGAACGTCAGTGTCCAAGCTGAGACGCCTGCCGAATTTCGACCACGTACACGCCAGCGCTGATTTTCAAATACCGGTAAATTAACTTCTACATCGTAGCTACACAGTGTGCCATCACAAAGATCCGCTGGTAACAGACCAAGCTGCCATGGCTGCTCACCGAAGGTGTCCGAGTTCGTGTCGGCATTGAAAAGATAGAAATCATAAGTTTCTATGTTTAGATCTTGCTCCCATGTAAACGCAAAAACCGAGTTTTCAATGACATCTGTTCCAACAGGGCTAACCGGGGTAGGAACCGCCGGCTTTTCTCTCGGTACATCGGGGACATCAGGTACCACTGCCGACACCACGTTAAAGGTTGAACGTGACCATGACGATGAACCAGCAGCGTTGTTAACCAGAACTTCCCAGCCATGATCTTGCGCTGCACCCAAGGACACTTCAAAATTGTAAAAGCACAGTCCATCCTCACAAATGTCAGCGGCCAATAGAGTTTGTGAGACATACCTGTCGCTCTGCACATCGAAGAGACGAAAACCATAACTGCGGGCAGTAGGCTCTTGGCTCCACATGAACAACACCGAATCACCCTGAACAATATCAACACCCTCTGCAGGGGAGATGGTTTGTGGTGATGACGGTGAAGTTGGGGGCTCTGTTGGCTCTGTTGGCTCTGGTAAGTTGACGGCAAACGTTGAAGACACCCATTCTGAGCTACCCACCCCATTGGCCGCTTTTACCTGCCATATAAACGAACCTGAATCCGCAATATCGAGTAATTGAGCAGACGTAGAGCAAGTTGAGTCTGTGCATGCAGACGCCATAACCACTGAGCTAAACACTGCATTAGAGCCCGTATCGTTATTTTCATACAGTTCGAACTCGTACCGCTCAGCATCATCAGATGGACTCCAGCTGAAATCGACGATGTCATCAGGTGAGAAAGTAGCTGTAGACAACGGGGCAAGCAGAGCAAAAGCTTGTGGTGGTAACTGTATGTCGCCCTCAACTATCTGCACTTCAGCTAAAGATAGTGGATTTTTACCTGATAACTGAACTCGAACGAAGCGTGCGGCGTGGTTGATCGAAATGGTATTGATAGCGTCCGCAAAACCTGAAAAAAATTGATGTTGAACGCTAGAGTCACTTAGTGTCGATT
>JALZWO010000032.1 GCA_023300375.1 Granulosicoccus sp.
TCAGGTGATGGGCTTCCTGCGCTCCATTGGTCTATCGAGTGCCGCATGGCTGCAACGTGAGTAGGGGTTGTTCCACAGCAGCCGCCGATAATACTGGCTCCAGCGTCTGCGCAAAGTGTTGCATAAGCGGCCATCAGCTCAGGTGTGCCGCTGTAGACAATCTTGCCGTCTACATAATCGGGTATTCCACAATTCGCTTTGGCAACCAGAACCGGCTGAGTCGGCAGGTCTTGCGCTGCTGTTTTCAGGTTGCATACGGCGGCAACCACCTCTGATGCACCTACACCGCAATTGCTGCCAATGGCGGAAATGTGCGCATTCAGACCGGTGCTGATTTTAAGTGTATCGGCTGGGGTTAAGCCCATCATGGTGCGACCGTTGGTGTCGATGCTGACGGTGTAGACAATGGGTAAGCCTGCTTCGGCAGCGCCCAGCACAGCAGCCTCTATCTCTTCTGCTGACGAAATGGTTTCAATCCAGAGAACGTCCACACCACCTTTGGCTAGCGCCTTAGCTTGCTCAGCAAAAGCTGTCTGTGCTTGCGCAATACTCACGGTACCGTTAGGTTCCAGTATTTCACCGGTTGGCCCCATAGAGCCTGCAACCAACACCTTTTTGGGTGCTTTATCTGCCTGCTCACGTGCCAGGTGTGCTGCTGCGATGTTGAGTTCTGCCACCCGATCTGAAGAATTGTGCAAGGCCAGTCGGAAATGTGTTCCACCAAAGCTATTCGTTAGAATGATGTCTGAACCTGCTTCGACAAATGAGCGATGTAGCTCGGAAATGCGCTCCGGATGGTCGATATTCCAGAGTTCGGGGGCATCGCCTGTTTGCAAGCCTGCGGCAAACAGATTGGTTCCAGTGGCGCCATCGGCCAGAAGTACGCCACGCTCATTGAGTAACTGCTGAAGAGAGTTGTCCATGCGCGCAAGATTACCTGAATCGGAGCGTCGATTTGTGAAATGAACCAACAAGTTAACGCCGTTTATGTGATCATTTCGTAAAATGAGTAAGGTAAGCGTTGTCGGGCTGGTCTATCCTACATTTAAGCCGATAGAATAAAAGCGCGGGGAGTTCTGTTTTCCATAGCGCCATTTAATGTTCAGGTTTCTTTGGTTTTCGGCCATCAGGTTAAATACGCAGCATGCTTTTTGGAATGGGCAAACCCCCAGCACCCAACACGATAGATACCGTTCCCGTCCCCGGATCAGTGGGTTGCATGGGCTTGGTGGCGTGCCCGGGTATTCGGATCGAAAATCCGATCAAGGGCAACAAAAAGATGTTGCGAGCGGATATCAGCGAGATTGTAGACTGGGGGGCCAACGGGGTTTTGTGCCTAGTTGAACCTCATGAGCTGGTCATGAACCAAGTAGAGACATTGCCCGCCACTGTGCAAAACGCAGGCATGTGGTGGAAGCATCTTCCCATCATAGATATGGACATTCCTAATCAGGAATTCGAAAATATATGGGCAGTGGAAGGGGAACGTATCCGACACGCTTTGCGTATCGGCGAGCGGGTTGCCATCCACTGTTATGCGGGTCTGGGAAGAACCGGCATGATCGCAGCTCGCATTCTGGTGGAGTTCGGGGTAGAGCCTGAGCAAGCCATTCGCCGAGTTCGACGTGATAACCGGCGACGTATCCAAACGCGCTCACAGGCAAATTTTGTGCGTAGCTGCTATTCCCTCGTGGGTACAGAAGATACTTGAGTGGTTAATCTGCTCCAAAAGCCAGCTCGAAGGCTTTAGATTGCACTTTTTCATTGCCAGACGTCGTTTGGTGTTATGCCTACGTCGCTCACTGCAAGACGTTTGAGTGCGTTTCAGGTCCATTATTGCGTCATTGAGACACAACATAAGGAACAACATGAGCGAATCTGCAAAACCGCGTCGTAAGCGCGGCAGCGGTCGTGACGCCAAGCGCGCTAGAGCCGCCGCTGGCTCAGCCTCTGAAGCCTATGTGAAACGTGGTATTCCGGTGTTCGAGGTGCTTGGCGAAGAGGGTTTGAGCCTAATAGAGCACAACGCTGACACCATTCTTGAAGAAATCGGTATTGATTTCCGAGATGACGCAGAAGCCTTACAAATGTGGCGAGATGCGGGTGCCGATGTGCAGGGCGAGCGCGTCCGGTTCCCACGTGGCCTGTGCCGAAAGCTGGTGACAGATAGCGCGCCTGCGATGTTCACCCAACATGCACGTAACGCTGCGCGTTCTGTGGTTATTGGTGGGAACAACACCGTTATGGTGCCAGCTTATGGGCCTCCATTTGTGCTCGACCTTGATAAGGGTAGGCGTTACGCCACCATTGAAGATTTTCAAAATTTTGTCAAATTGGCCTACATGAGTAATTCGTTACATCACTCGGGTGGAACGGTCTGCGAGCCTGTTGATTTACCGGTAAACAAACGCCATTTCGATATGGTGTATTCCCACATGAAATACTCAGACAAACCTTTTATGGGGTCTGTAACGGCGCCAGAACGAGCAGAAGACACGGTTGAAATGGCCAAAATTCTGTTTGGCGATGATTTTATCGATCCAGAAACCGGCTTAGAGAAAACGGTTGTCGTCAATTTGATTAACGCCAACTCCCCCATGACTTTCGACGACACCATGCTGGGTGCGGCCAAGGTCTATGCGCGAGCTAATCAGGGTTGTATTGTGTCGCCTTTTATTCTCTCTGGTGCTATGTCTCCTGTGACGGTGGTAGGAACGGCTGCGCAAATCCTCGCCGAGGCGCTGGCCGGAATGGCATTCGTGCAGCTTGTCAGACCTGGTGCGCCTGTGGTCTTTGGTACCTTTGCCAGTTCAATATCCATGCAGTCTGGAGCCCCTACCTTTGGCTCGCCAGAGCCCACTCAGGTAATGAATATTGCAGCCTCACTTGCGCGGCGACTGGGCGTGCCTTTCAGAAGTGGTGGTGGTCTGTGTTCATCCAAGCTCCCTGATGCTCAGGCGGCTTACGAGTCCGCCAATACGCTGCACTCTGCAGCTATGGCTGGTGTGAACTTTATGCTACACACAGCAGGATGGCTGGAAGGTGGCCTGGCGATGGGCTACGAGAAATTCGTTATGGATGCCGACCAAGCCAGCATGTTGGCTGTTTTGATGCGTGGAATAGATCTTAGCGAAAATGGTCAGGCGCTCGATGCATTGCGTGAGGTTGGGCCGGGTAATCACTTTTTGGGCTGCACCCATACGCAGGCTAATTTTGAGAGCGCGTTTTGGCGCTCAAGCATTGCGGATAACAACAGTTACGAGCAATGGGAATCTGAAGGCTCTCTTGATGCGGCACAACGCGCGAATGGGCAGTGGAAGAAAATGCTCAATGAGTACGTGCCGCCGCCGCTTGATCCTGCCACCGACGAAGCATTGCTTGCATACATGCAAGTGCGTAAGGACTCCTTTCCAGACGCTAACTATTAACCATCTGATCGATACTTCATGAGTATTTTCATGGATAATCTGAAGAATATTCCGGCAGCGGTTTGATACACATCGACCGCTGGATGCTTACCAATCCGGCGGTTCTATTCAGGCGGCTTTTCACATGATCATCAGAACGACCCTATGATCGGCTCACGTGAGCCAACGACCCGTATCGGTTTTTACTTGGTCCCTCAGTTTTCCATGCTTGCGTTCAGCAGTGCGCTGGAAGTACTGCGCATGTGTAATCAGCTCAGTGGTCAGCCATTGTATCGCTGGACCTTAGCTTCTAGCGATGGGGGGCCAGTTACGTGCAGCAATGGCATTTCCTTATCCGTGGAGCACAGCGCGCAAACACGTGAGCGCTATGATGCGGTATTTTTTTGTGGTGGTCTGAATATTCACAAGCTGCAAGATGATCTCGCAATACAATGGCTGCGCCAACTGGACAAGCAGGGCGTTGTGCTGGGGGCACTGTGCACCGCAACCTACCTATTGGCCAGAGCTGATTTGCTCAACGGCTATCGCTGCACGATACATTGGGAGAATTTAGCAGCGGCACGTGAAGAATTTCCTCATCTGGTGATTTCTCCAGAATTATATGAAATTGACCGTAATCGATATACCTGTGCTGGTGGCACAGCGCCGCTAGACATGATGCTCAATGAAGTACGGGCACGACACGGTAGTGATTTGGCCACTCGCGTGTCCGAGCAATTTATGTGTGAACGTATCCGGGATCAGAACGATCGCCAGCGCGTTCCATTGACACAACGCATAGGGGCTAGTCAGCCCAAACTCGCTGAAGCGGTGTCTTTAATGGAAGCCAATATTGAAGAGCCAATGACACTCGACGAGCTGTCCCATCACGTGGGCTTGTCCCGACGCCAGCTTGAGCGCCTGTTTCAACGCTACCTCAGTTGTGTACCTACCCGGTACTATCTTGAATTGCGGCTGGAGAGGGCGCGACAGTTATTGCTGCAAAGTAGTATGCCTATCGTTGACATCGCCCTAGCTTGCGGCTTTGTATCAGCACCACATTTTTCCAAGTGTTATCGGGATACTTTTTCATTGCCACCCAGGGATGAGCGTAGACGCGCAGCTGGCTTGCTTGACGATGACAGAACATCCAGATCAAGCAAGCGTTCTTGACAGCTTGTGGTTGAGTCTTACTGCGAACTCACGTGAAGTAGAAATCCGTGATACATCATTAAGCCAAGATACACACCGACTAGAGCGGCCAGAACAGAACGCGCTCTGTATCGACCAAACA
>JALZWO010000033.1 GCA_023300375.1 Granulosicoccus sp.
ACAACCGTTCGACAAAAGCCGCAGGCTTTTGCGTGATGACCGCTTTGCGGGCATCAGCCCAAAGGGCCGAGTCGCGCAGCGACGAGCCATCCCTCTCTCGGTTGTTAAGCTATTTGATCCCTCGTACCCCAGAAGACGCAAACCACGCTTAACGCAAGGCGAAAATGTTGCCTTATCCTGACTTAATCAAGCAATAGTTTGTTAAAAGCCACAGGCTTTGAGACGCTGCCAGTTACACTATCAACTTCTGCGGCCGATGTAGGTCAGTTAAATCGATAGACAGGCAAACTCAGTGTCCAAAACCCAATTAGTAGGTGATGTTGGCGGAACAAATGCACGTTTCGCACTCCTCGACAACGACGGCAATTTGAAAGCTACCTGTACGCTACCCACAGGTAATTTTGATTCACTCTCTGAAGCCATAAGCGCCTATCTGATAGAGCAGCAAGTGGAGACTATTACGCACGCAGCGATAGCCGTGGCAACGCCGGTTGTGGGCGATAAGGTGAAGCTCACCAACAATAAGTGGTCGTTCTCAATTGAACAAACCCGCCAAGTACTAGGTATTGATAAATTACATGTAATTAACGACTTTACCGCCTTGGCACTTTCAGTCAATCATTTGCCCGACAACGAGCTGTTACAAGTAGGTGGTGGTCAGGTGATGGAAAATCATGCCAAGGCGATTATTGGTCCGGGCACAGGGCTAGGTGTCTCTGGTTTAGTGCCTTGTGGCTCGCAATGGAGCGCGTTACAAGGTGAGGGTGGGCACGTATCGATCGGAGTGCGCACACTGAGAGAGATCGCAGTCTATGAGCAGCTAATGCTCGAGTTCAAGCACGTATCTGCAGAGCGTTTTCTTTCAGGACCTGGGCTTGTGAATATCTATAAGGCGCTTTGCCAGCTAGATGGCATATCAGTCGGCTCTCTCAGTCCTAAAGAGATCAGCGAATTTGGCACACGTCGATTTATGGAATCAAACGGAGCAACAAGTGAACCGCTGCCAATCGATATTAATGACGTGCAGCTAGCGCATTGCGAAGAAACATTGCAGATATTTTGCGCTCTGTTGGGATCGTGTGCAGGCAATCTGGTACTGACGCTGGGCGCCGAGGGCGGTGTGTACATTGGAGGCGGTATAGTCCCCAAGCTAGGTGGGTTTTTTACACAGTCTCAATTTCGTGCCGAGTTTGAGGCCAAAGGGCGAATGCGTGGCTATCTTGAGAAGATCCCTAGCTTTGTTATCAAATCGCCGTATCCGGCCTTGGTAGGTGCCGCACAAGTGCTGGCTTAGCTGTCTTCACCAAAATCAAAACTGGTTTGTGCGCTGTTGGTGAGCTTTGTTTTTTTTGTTGAAGCTCGGCGCTTTTTTGCTCTGTCGTTACCCGGTAATCGCGAACCGTGTTTTTCCAATACATGAGCTGATGCGTCACGACCGTCCTGACTTTTTCTAATGGCGTACACCTGATCTCGAATATCTCGAGTGTTGGATGCAATGTCCACGATTGGTGCTGGATAATCGCCCAGCGCTCGATGTTGATAGTCAGCAATTTCTAAGGCATCGAATTCTGATAATTCAGGTACCCAATATTTAACGAATTTAAGCTGTGGGTCTTGATCTAGCAGTTGTTTGTGTGGGCTATAAACACGCAGTGTGTTAATGCCAACAATTCCGGCTTGCATTTGAATTTGCGAGAAGTGTATTCCCGGTTCATAGTCTAGAAACAATTGTGCAAGTGGATACTGAATTGAGCGCCAGCTTTGACGTAGTCCAAAGCAGGCTACACTCACAATCATTGCACGCATACGAAAATTCATGAAGCCGGTAGCGCCAAGGCAGCGCATACAGGCATCAACTAGTGGTATTCCCGTGTGCCCCGTGTGCCATACTTGTAATAATGAATGATTGTCGTGGTAGTTCAATTGGCTGTAGGCTGGATTTAGCGACTTGAATTCCATAGCTGGGGCGGATTCCAGTCGTTGGATGAAGTGATCATGCCAGTGCAATCGCGATTGAAAAGCTTTCAGGCTTTTTCTCCAGCGTGCAGCCTGTGCTGGTGAACTGGTAGTTGCTATACCTTGGGCCAATTCGCGATCACGTTGCCAGGTTTCATGAAACACGCGACGCAAACTGATTGTGCCCCACGCCAAATGCGCAGATAACCGCGAGCCAGCGGTGAATGCACTATTGGGTGATGATATTCCCCCTGAATAGCGCAGGCCGCGATCAAACAGAAAGCTGTGTAACTCAATGTCAGCTTCGGTCTCTGATACGTGCTGAGTGTGCTCTGGCTGAATTCGCTGACACGCAGGTTTTCCTGACACGTCTTCAAACGGTGGCCATTGTTGTACAGCCACCTTCGAGGGTACTTGGAGTGTATCTGCGTTGATGCGGGCAGGGGCAGCGTGTGGGATCGTGTCCATCAGCCGCTTCTTGATTATCGGTTGGCGTTTGCCTCTATCTTGCAAGCCACGGATCACACCATTTTGGGTGGCTTGATGCCAATGAATACCCTGTTGTGCACACCATTTATCTACCGCTAGATCACGCAAGAACGTGATTTGTGAGCCTGTCTCTTCGTGGCTATACAGTGCGTCGAATGCACAGTGTTCCCACAACGACTGGAGTACATTTATCGTTTCACCTACGATGACTGAAAAGTGGCCCCCTAAGGCGCTAACGCGCTTCTCGAGATCATCGCTAGCTTGTTGCCACGCACGGTAATGAAAGATCGAACTCTCTTCTGCTTTGCACAGTGATGGCTCTATGATGAATAGCGCTGTCACATGGCGGCAGTGTGCAACAGCTTCTACCAACGCATCGTTATCGTTGACTCTGAAATCACGTTTAACCCACCAGATGCCTCGTTCAAATTTCTTTTGCATTTAACTAGTTTGACCTCGATGCAAGCCCCTGAGTCTATTTGTTTTTCCGTGATTCATTGCGACAGCGATCAGAACAATATTTTATCGTGGGCCATAGCCCTCGGCTGGCCCATTTTTTTCGGTTCTGAAACGGTCGGTCGCACACGGGACACACTTTTGTTTCAGGGTGAGCCGATTTACTCACGGTGTGTTCCATGTTGTTGTCATATAGAGTGTGAACAGAATACGGGCGCATGTCGTCAGTGTGTTTTCAATTCGGCAACTACTCAGAGTATGCAAAGTGCTAGAGGCCCACATGCTGTTTCACCTGTTTGAAGTACTGTGAAAAGCTATTAAACGTGTTGGTTGGCATCGGGTAGAGCCAGTCCCGCTCTTCAGCCTTGCCCGGCCAGTGTTGGCAGGCTGGGTATTCGGTCCGCACCACATCGGCATTTTCAAGAGCTGCGTTTAGCTGCTTAACTGTGCCATGCATGAGTGTGGCATTACACAGTGATGCCCAATGTTCAATGAACTGCCAGCGTTTCGTGCTCATTGGCCAGCGTTCTGCCCATTCGCTATCGATGAAAACGATGTGTTGTTTGATATCTGTTCTCCAGTGCGGGTCAAGATGCCACGTATTGCGTAGCGCCACTGGGCCAGTGAATGTTGTCACAGGTGAGCCTGGTAATGTTTGCTCGAATGTTACGTCGCAACGCTTGAGCAAATGCTGTGGAGGCTCGAATTGTTCAAATGCCTCGTATGGTATGTCTAGCCATGAGCCTTGCTGTGTTGTTCTACTGTACTTATCAATGTTGCCCTGATTGGCCACGTACTGTTTATGGCTGAATGTGCCGCTGATCCATTGCCAACTTAACGTATTACTCGCAAGATCGCCATCTAGCAAATGGTAATGCAACCAACGTGCAGGCTCTTGCCAGTGGGTGCCTGCCATGTTGCAAGTGATAGCCGCTAACCACATGCGGGCATGGTTGTGCATCAGCCCGCGCGATATAAGATCCGCAATGCAGCTGTCAATGACATGAATGTCTGTGTTGGCGTTCACCACGCATTCTGGCATCTGCTCACTGCGCACGTTTGCTTGCGCGTTACGCATATCGTTGAAGATGTCATCTCCATCAATTTGCCAGGTACGATGAAAAAATTCTCGCCAGCCAAGTTCAAACAAAAACCGGTAGCTCGACTTAGGCTTGTGTGTCTCAAGCACGCTGTTGGCCAGAACCCGAGTGCTGATAATGCCATGTGTTAAAAATGGGCTTAACCAGGTGACGTCACCGTTCAAGTAATTTCGCGTTTTGTCGTAAGACCTTGGGTCTATTTGTTCTATGCGTGCCTGCAGGTCTTGCAGGCTACAAAGAAAATGCTCGAGTTGGGGTGTATTCATAACTAGCGGTTTCAAACGGTCTTAAGTCGATGGTTGCGAGGTCTGCACACAGGGATATTTCGTACACAAGTATATGAGCTTACTAGCACTTATATTCCCCAATCAATTGTTTATAGATTCACCGGTTCTACGTGAGTCACCAGAAAAAGTATTGCTCATCGAGCACAGTCTTTTTTTTGGTGATGAACGTTATCCTGCAAAGTTTCATAAACAAAAACTTGCCTACCATCGAGCCACGATGAGTTCTTATGGGGCACTGTTGAAAAAGCGCAAACTCGACGTAGAATTGGTGACTTACAAAGACGCTGTCTGCTGTTTGGACACCCTGTGCGGTGTGGCAAAAGAGCAAGGATTCAGTGAGGTTCTTGTGGCAGAACTTAACGACGATAGTCTTCAAAAGGGTCTGCTGGCGGCGTGCAAGAAGCATCAGCTTGATTGCAAGGAGCTGGCATCTCCGGGTTTTCTCAACACGCGTGAACAAAACATTGAATGGCGAGCAGGGCGAAAACGCTGGTTTATGGCTGATTTTTATCAGTGGCAACGGCGGCGAATGGATATCTTGATGGACAACGATAAGCCTGTCGGTGGTCAATGGAGCTTTGATGAAGACAACCGTAAGAAAATGCCAAAATCTGAAATCGAACAGCTTCCCTCCTTACCAACCGTGGCTAAAACCGCTGCAATAAAACAAGCCATCGCATCGGTTGAGTCACAATTTCCTGATTCACCGGGCTCAATAGATGCTTGGTACTACCCAAGCACTCACACAGGTGCGGTCAAATGGTTAGATGTGTTCGTACAGGAGCGGTTTGTAAAATTTGGCCCATATGAAGATGCGATTGTGGCAGGGCACAACTGGCTACACCACAGTGTCTTGACGCCAATGCTCAATACAGGGTTACTCACACCCCAGCAGGTTCTAGACAAGGTGTTAGCAGCGGCAAAAACTCACGATATTCCTATCAACAGCCTTGAAGGTTTCATTCGGCAGATCATTGGTTGGCGAGAATTCATGCGAGCCACTTACCATGATCTGGGCGTACCTATGCGCACCACCAACCACTGGAAACACACTCGGAAATTGCCCGCATCGTTCTACGATGGCACCACGGGAATTGACCCCATCGACGATGTGATTCTGCGCATCCTCGATACCGGATACTGTCATCACATTGAGCGATTGATGATACTGGGTGGGTTCATGTTCCTGTGTGAGATAGACCCAGACGATATCTATCGCTGGTTTATGGAGATGTTCATTGACAGCTACGATTGGGTAATGGTGCCCAACGTATACGCCATGAGTCAGCACGCTGATGGCGGAGCAATCACGACCAAACCTTATTTTTCAGGCTCGAACTATGTGCTGAAGATGAGTAACTTCAAAAAAGGGGAATGGTCGGACATCTGGGACGCATTGTTCTGGCGTTGGATTATTCTTAACAGCGATACGCTGAAAGGTAATCCACGCTGGGCCATGATGGTGCGCAATGCCCAGAAAATGGATAGCGCTAAACGCGACACTTATGTGCAACGTGCTAACCAGTTTCTATCGTCTCTCTCCTGAAGAGACTCTCAATGGACAAACGATAAACAGCTTGGCCATGCCTGCGCATAAACCTTAACGCCAGCTAATGGCACGCTTGCTACCGAAATAGCGAACAGTACCTACAAAAGCTGCAGCATTGAGCTGCACGAAGACCTTAAAGAAATTAATGACCTTGTTGTTGGTGCCAGGTACACCTGCGTAGCAGGCGCCGGTAAGCGCGTAAATAATTAATTGCATAAGCAGCGCGAACTGAAGAAAACCGTCTCCCATAAGAGCTCCGATGAGAGCCGAGAAAAAAGCAATAATCATGGCAAAGGGTACAAGCAGTCTGGCTAGTTTGTGAGAACAAAATTGCCACCAAATAGGGTTTACAGTGGGGCTATATAGCCACGAATTCTTAGAATACGACTGCCAGTTGCCTGCTAGATTGCGCACCTTGCGACGAAATTCTAATGCAAGGTCATCGTTGGTTTCATCGTAAGCGTAAGCGCCAGGCACAAACAGGGTCTTTTTTCCTTGCTTCAACAAACTGATCGGTGTTTCGAAGTCATCTAGCAGGGTGCCAAGCTTGTTCGGAATGAAATCCTCACGGCGAATGGCGTACAGAGCGCCCGACACACCTGCAATGGAGAACAGCTTGGTTTCATTCTCACGAATCCACTTCTCGTATCGCCAGTACAGCCCAAAGTTGCCTGCCTCAAGGCTGTTGCCTTCAGATAGAACCAACTCACCGGTTGCGGCGCCAATAGACTTGTCAGCAAGATACGGCACTAATGCCATTGCCACGTTGGGTGAGACTGCTTGACGCGCATCCATGAATAAAATGACGTCTCCCGTGGCTTTCGCTACACCTTCATTCAGTGCACCACACTTGCCTTTCGATTCAGCGTAATGAATGAAAGTCTTTTTTTCATGTGTGCCGAATTGTTCGGCCAGATAGTCTTCTGTGCCGTCAGATGAGCCATCAGAGACGATAATCAGTTCAAGCAGTTCCTCTGGGTAATCCAAGTGCTCAAGCGAGGCTAGCTTCACTGGCAGTGATGCCTTTTCGTTGTGAGCTGCGATAACGATGCTCACGGACGGCAACGGGTTGTCTGCGGTCGTAGGCATGGGGCTTGGCATACTGCGGCCTCTTGCCATGATTGCCAGAATAAGCGGATAAAATGCGTACGTGTACAGTACGAAAATAACAGAGATAGCGAATAACCAGACCATGTCTTCTAAAATTTCCTGTCTCTCAAAGGGGCGAGATGCAAAGCGGCAAGAGCAAACGTCACTAGGGTGCTACTGCCAGCGCTAACCGTTTTTTTACTGCAAATACGAAACCAACAGGCAGGGTGAATAACCAGCCTGTTTATTTGTCGTTTCTAACAGACGTCACTAATTGTAGAGGTTCGAGGTTGAGATCAGCGTAGAGATCTCGCATTTCCTGTTCACTCATGTAATCCGCGGTCAACGAGGATAAGGGCTGCGTCAAGCGGCCATCACCAAATTCCTTATTGTATAAAGTGATGTATCGGCCATCGTGGGTGATAGATGCAATGCTGAGTTCCGCATCGCTGACGAGAGTCTCATTGAGGCTCTCACCGGGGCGAATGCCTACAATCACTGGCTTCTCTCCATTGCCAAAGTCGTTAGAAATCTGGTTGGCTAAATCGAGCATACCCACTGATTTCATCACTTTGCACAGCACGAAGGGTCGTTTAGAGGTTTCAGCGTACGTAATTCCCTGACGAACCAAATCCGCAGCTTCTTCACTGGTGAACATTAAACGGTTCATTCGTGAATCAGTCAGTTTGAGTGTCTCACCTTTTCTAGCGCTGTCTATCCAAAAGGGGATAACTGAACCGTTGGAGCCAGCTACGTTAGCAAATCGAGTGCAGATAAAGCGAGTGTCCTCGGTGTAATGCTCTAGGAAGGTTTGTTCGAGGATTTTTTTCGAGTAGCCGTACATGTTTTCTGGATTGCAGGCTTTGTCGGTGCTCACACCGATAACGATGGGCACTTGTGCACGAATGCTGGCCTTTGCTACGTTCAAGCTGCCGACGATATTAACTTCAACTGTCTGGGATGGATTGAGTTCGGCGTGGTTTACATGCTTGAGCGCCGCCGCGTGAACGACAACGTCAGGCTTTGTCTGCAGAAACAACCGTGTGAGTGTGTCCAGATCCTGAACATCGGCAACATGTGACTCAACGTGGGGGAACGCACGTTTGAGCGCTTGGATTGCTGTTTCGTTACGGCTGATATTGATGAAATCGAACTCATCTGAAAATCGACTGATAAGCGCCTGACCGACGGTGCCGGAACCGCCAGTTATCAGGATTTTTCGCTTTTTTACGTCGCTCTTGTCGTCCGTCTGGCTAGCCATAGTATTAATTTAGTGTTGAGGCTCCATGCCATTGATTGAAAAATTGCCCGCGCTAAGAGCCCTGCGCGGCATAAATGTGTTGGCACAAAGGCCGTTCGTGAGGACTAGTTCAGATCGAACTGACCACCTTAACTAAGAAGTTACGCAAGTTTATGTCCTAAGTTGTTAAATTTCTTGTCATTAGAGAGACAAGGTGATGTAAATCGACATCAAATTCGCTTGACTAACCGTGACCCAGAAATCCTCCTGCTCGTTCTCAGTTAAGCCTAATGCTTAGGCAAATTAACACCTAAGCAATTGAACTGACCTGTGAGACTGGGGATAAAATAAAAGATTAATACTGAAGATTTGTGAAATTCCCTAAGGATTTTGAAGCTCTTCGATCTGCATCACAGTTGTACTGACAATTGATTCACAACTTGATTCGCTAGCAGACTCAGAGGCCCCGAGGGTAGTGAGTTCGATGTTGCAACTAAAAATGCCGGTCAGTGCGTCCTGGGTGTTGCCGATCTGCAGAGCAGTGCCGTTGATCGCATAGTCCACCTCAGCGCCGCTGAATATTAAGAGGGGACGACCTCCAGTTGTCGGTATTTCCCAAACTGGACCAAGCTCGGCACTCATACTCTGCAACACACAGTCTTCGGTGCTGAATTCGAGCAGTGAATTTCGACACGCCGTCGTGTTGAAGAGCGAGACGGTGTTCATCCGTATGTCTATATTACCTTGAGTTACGGAGTCCTCTCCGCAATCCAAAGCTAGGAGTGGCTCCCCGAATCCCTCTTCAAAGCTACCAAGACATTGCTCTTGCAGTGCAGTGAGTTCTTCGCCCTGCATGATCATGCGATTTAGCTCTACCAGCGTGTCGCCAGCCTGAAGAGTCAGCGCATTCACTAGGCGATCCAGATTACTTCCAGGTGTGGTGGCTGGAATCAGAATGTTTGCAGCTTCTGTTTCAGATTCAGGTGTTGATTCAGGCGTCGATTCAGGCGTCGATTCAGGCGTCGATTCAGGCGTCGATTCAGGCGTCGATTCAGGCGTCGATTCAGGCGTTGATTCAGGCGTTGATTCAGGCGTTGATTCAGGCGTTGGTTCAGGCGTTGATTCAGGCGTTGATTCAGGCGCTGGCTCTACCTCCGATACGGGTGCTAGTTCAGTTTCAGTCGCACCGTCGGATACCACCGCATCATCAATGCTGGTATCCGGTGCTGCTGGAACTAACGCTCCAATTTCCTCATCTGCAGACGCGCTTGCATTGCTCTCTGGGCTTGACGAGCCGCCTGACCCACAGGCAGCCAGTAAAATTAGAGTCGATGCGATTGTGGTGTTTCGGCACAATTTTCTGATAAACATGGCGTGTCCGATCTCTTGGAATAATTAAGCCCAAGAATACATCAGGTTGGCAAACCCTGCTCTAACTCACGGAGTGTGCGCAAAGTTACGCAAGTGTGTGACAAAATTACCTTTTTTTACATTTGGCACTTCAGACAGCTTTGCCTTAGAATCCAGCGAAGTTAGTCGAGTATCGACAACAGCTGTCGAAAACTATTTAAATTTAAATCCAGTTCAAAAAGGCATCTCAAATGGCAACGATAATTGACGGCAAAGCGGCAGCACTTAAACTTCGTGAGGAGCTATCGGTAACAGTTAGCGCGCTCAAAGCTGAGCATGATTTGGTACCGGGGCTCGCTGTTGTCTTGGTGGGGGAGGATCCTGCTAGTCAGGTTTACGTAAGGAACAAGGCAAAGCAGACCGCTGAAGTGGGTATGCAATCGTTCGAGCATCGTTTGTCAGCGGATACAGCAGAATCTGATTTACTTGCACTTATTGACACGCTTAACTCAGACCCGCAAGTCCACGGTATTCTGGTTCAATTGCCGCTGCCAGATCATATTAATGAACCAAAAGTGATTAATGCTGTGAGCCACGAGAAGGACGTGGATGGCTTCCATCTCACTAACGTTGGCAGGCTGAACACAGATGGAAAGGGGGTTGTGCCTTGCACCCCGTTGGGATGCTTGATGATGCTCAAAGCTGAGCTTGGGGATCTCAGCGGTTTAAACGCTGTGATCGTGGGGCGGTCCAATATCGTTGGCAAGCCCATGGCGGCTTTGCTTTTGCAGGCAAATTGCACAGTGACTATTGCTCACTCCAGAACCCGTGATCTTCAATCATTATGTCAAACGGCAGATATTTTGGTGGCTGCAGTTGGGCGCCCTAAGATGGTTCCAGGTAGTTGGGTAAAGTCAGGCGCAACTGTCATCGATGTTGGCATCAACCGTATCGAGCAGGATGGAAAAACTAAACTGGTGGGTGATGTTGACTATGACAGTGCTGAATCCGTGGCTGGAGCTATCACGCCAGTGCCTGGTGGCGTGGGCCCCATGACAATTGCTTGCTTGCTAAGCAACACGGTACAGCAGGCTAAACGTCAACACGGTATTGGGTAGTGTCGGGGATATAAATATCGACCAAAATTTAGGTAGTTACCTAAATGCGCGTTCCGCTGCGTGAACTTTCACCCAGTGGGACGACTGCTTCAGTCATCCACATGTCTTTGTACGTGCCACTTTGCTGTTTGCCAAGTTGAAACGCATATCCCACCTCGGCACCCGAATTGGTGAGAAGCCAGACGGCCTGTACGGCTGTATCTCCAGAAATTTCTAGAGCGTCGTAGCGCGCACCTTCATGATTGAGCATGTCAGGAAAGCCGCGCTTTATCATTTGAGTAAATCGCACCAGTGGGCCAGTGTTAGCGCGATTTTTGGGCGACGCAAACTCAAACACAGTGGCTATACCTAGGTCATTTGCGTCATCGTTGCTTTGCAGTGAATCAACGACAATGACGACAACTTCATGGGGCTGGAGGCGTTTATCTGGAACTACTTTTTTGCCTTGAGCATAAGTGGTAGTGGTGATGAATAGACAGCAGGCTAACAACACAAACGTTGCCATAGCACTCGCTTGAGCTAACGAAAACCGAGC
>JALZWO010000034.1 GCA_023300375.1 Granulosicoccus sp.
AAATTCCTCGGTGAGCACCTCTTCCACCTCTTCTGGAGTGTCTGCGTTGAGTACGGCAGAGGGCTGCACTACCACCTCGGTAAGTGAGGTGGGGCTGTCCGGTAATGGCCGGTCAAGCACGCCTGGCGCTGTGCTGGCGGACGTATTAGCTAACGCGTGGCTTGACGCCAAGCTAAGCGCAATTAATAACACTGTGTTCAGAGATCGCATATTGCTGCAACTGTAAATGCCAATGGATGCTCTTAGTATCCGCAATTCGGCCACATTTATCTACAACTAACTCCGTAAATTACTGTGTAGCTTTGTGAATATTGCGACTTGGTCATGGAAATTGTATGGATTTTGCAGAACTGAATCTTGCGGTGGCGTTTCCCGTGAATTTCTCGACTTGCACAGGCTTACTATTTCATGACATTTAGGATTTTGATCAATCGTTCGTCCATGCTTTTGTTAGCCATTGCTGTCTTTGCGCTGCAATCTAGCGTTATTCGTGCTCAAACCGAGGCAGGCACAGGCTCTGCGGTTAGTAGTGGCCAGATCACAGTACCGTTGTCAGGCAGAGGCTTGGTGTCTCGCATCAGTAATCTGAGCGTGTCTCCCAACTTTCTTGACTTGGGCAGGGTGGAGATCGGCACATCGGAGACGATGACGGCAACTCTGAGCCACACGGGAAGCGCGGATTCCCCAGCGATTGAATTCGGTGAAATCAGTCTTTTTGGCGATGCTGTGTCTGAATACCAGTTTGTTGGAGTTCAGAGCAATCAGCAGCTTTTTCCTGGCGCCAGTGTCGAGATAGAGGTCACTTTGCAGCCAGATTTCCCAGGGGAAAAATCGGCCGGCTTACGAATAGACGTGGTTGATTCAACATCCTCTTTCGTACTTCTGCTTGATGGTTCGGCGCAATTCTCATCAGTCTCAAATTTACGCGTTTCTGAAACCTCAATTGATTTTGGTCAAGTCATTGAAGATGAACAAGTGAGTGCTAGCGTAACGCTGACAAACGATGGCAACGCGCAAGCACCGTCCATCAATGTATCCCAGATACAACTCAACGGTACCAACGCGAATTCCTTCGAGGTCGCATTCACCCAAACATCGCTGGCACCGGGCCAGACAATCGAATTGGCCATTGAGGCGGATACCGGTACGTTGGGGACAAGGACCGCAACGCTTGAAATTTTGCACGATGGCAACAACGGCAACCAGAGTGTTGGGTTACAGATGAACGTCTGTGCTGTTGATGGTTGTCTGGTGAGCTTTTCTAAAAGCAACTTGGTGTCTGATGTTGATATGGCCAATGCAACCAGCTTACAGTTTGGCCCTGATGAGCTTTTGTATGTTGGGCAGTTGGACGGGGATATCGCCGTGTTTGATGTGTCGCGTCTGGGCTCTGACGAGTATGAGGCAACGTTTGTTGAAGAGATCAGCATCATCAGGGAGTCACTTAATCACAACGACGATGGCACTCGTGACTTCGGTGACAAGCGATTACTGACAGGCATACATGTGGCGGGTACGGCTGCAAATCCTGTTATCTATGCCGGCTCCAGTGATCCTCGTCAAGCGGCAGGACCGTCGAGTATTCCCGGCGGAAACGATGGGGGGCTGGATACCAATTCAGGCATTTTGCATCGTTTAACTCGAGACAATGACGGCACTTGGAGCGGTTTTGAGTTAGTTCGTGGCCTTCCTCGATCAGAGGAAAATCATGTGCTCAATGGCATAGTCAAGGTAGGCAACAAGATCTATTTAAACGTGGGAGGAAATACCAACGAGGGATTGCCTTCAACGAATTTCGCCAGTTTGCCCGAGTACGCATTGTCTGCAGCGGTCCTTGAGTTTGATTTGGATATGCTGGGCGAGGCAACTTACGATATACCAACACTTGATGGTCCTGCTGATGAATTTGATCCGTTTGGTGGGCATGATGGTTTGAATCAGGCGAAGCTTGTTGAAGATGGGCCGATCAAGCTATTTGCCACAGGGCTACGAAATGCCTATGACATCGTTTATACCGAAGCTGGGCGCTTTTATGTCTGGGACAATGGGCCTGACACCGGATGGGGCGGGGCGCCCGATAACAGTTGTCTGAACACTTTTAGTAACGAAGGTATCGATGCTTTTGATGGGTTGCATTTGATTTCGCGAGGCTATTACGCCGGACACCCCAATCCAACCCGAGGCAGCAAGAGCAACACGTTTGGTGGGCAGTCGCCCATTGAGGGGCCAGCTAATCCCATTGAATGTATTTATCGCAGTCCCGCTAATGCGACTGATTCGGTGGGTGAAAGTGGTGGTCTCTCCTTTAATTCTGACTCCACTAACGGCCTGGCTGAATACACCGCCAGTAATTTCAACAATGAAATGAGAAACGATTTATTGGCTATTACGCTGGGCAACCAGCTGTTACGTGTGCAGCTGAACGCCAGTGGTAATGCCGTGACAAACAGAGAGGTGTTGTTTAGCGGTGTTGGTTCATCGCCGCTGGATGTCACCACACAATCGGATAGTGGAGAGTTTCCGGGGACGATCTGGATAGCCGATTTGAATGCCCCACAATTGATTGTGTTGGAGCCTTCCGATTTTTGATCTTGTGATAAGTGGACGCTGGATTGCCTGTGGTTGGCGAAAGCCCGGGCGATGAGTCTGCGGCAGTTGTGTCCTCCTGCAGGCCATCAGTTAATAATTTATTTTTCTTGCCGATGTAAGGCTGTGATCAGCGAAGTACATCTGGCGTGTAGCCCAACTCCTTTGTCGTGAATATGAACTCTACTATCGTTGCTGTTAATCGAGTAATTCTGTTGTCGTTGGTCGCGTTGCTTGCTGCATGCGATGGCAGCAGTGATAGTGGCGGATTGAGCGAGGTGCAGTTGCCGGTTGCACGAGGTCTACTACCTAGCCTTGCCCAGCACGACAGCGGCTTTGAGAGTGAATTTCACTCAGGTGCTGGGCAATGCTCAGATTGTCACAACGATGAGGTCGGTAGCACGATGCTCATTGATAGTGAGGTGCCAGGTGAGACACGGAATGTGTCTATTGGCACAGCGTGGGAGACCAGCGTTATGGCGCAGGCAACACGAGATCCTTATTGGCATGCTGTTTATGCTTCTGAGCTAGATAACTTTCCCATGCTAGAAGAAACAATTAACAAAGAATGTACCATCTGTCATGCGCCAACGGCTTATGATTTAGCTGATAAGCAAGGCACACTCAGTGAGCTGCGTTTGTTTGACAAGGTTGATGAAGTCACGGGTGCTGTATTGCCAGGCCTTTACAATGGAGATGCTGGCGACGAGCTGTTCAATCATGCGATGGATGGTGTGACTTGTACTCTGTGCCATCAGATGGAAGCTGACAATTTTGGTACTGAGGCAAGTTTTACGGGTGGTTATGTCATCACTGGATCCCCATCAGGAGATTCGGCAAACAATGATCGCCCTGCCTATGGTCAGTACGGCGATCCATTAGTGGCTTCCATGCAAACACGATCTGGCTTTTTGCCTATATTGGGTTCGCACCTGAGTACCTCGGAGAGCTGTGCCACTTGCCATAATCTGAATATTGAACCGGTGACTCCTGCTGGAGACCCGATAGAAGGTGGAGGGCATTTTGCCGAGCAGGCGATCTATACCGAGTGGGAACAAAGTTCATTTAACGCTGAAGGAATAAGCTGCCAGGGCTGCCACATGCCAGTGCTTGATCAAACTGTTCGGTTAGCTAATAACGCAGGAGAGCCACGTCCTGACTTTGCCGAACATACCTTTCTGGGTGCTAATACAGTCATGCAGGACATGTTCAAGAATTTTGCTCAAGAGCTGGGGATTGACCCGGATCTGAACTTTGACGAAGCTATTGAGCGCAATCGTGAATTCTTACGTACCTCGGCACAAATCACTGTGATAGCCGGTGCGGCACAAGCAGATGGTTTGAACTTTTCAGTAGAAGTTAATAACCAAACAGGTCATAAGTTGCCTGGGGGTTATCATTCAAGGCGTGTTTATCTACATGTTGAAGTGTTTAGCGCTACTGGAGAAACAGTGTTTGAAAGTGGTCAGATACGAGATGATGGCAGTATTGTGGGAGTAGATGAGGATGTTAATCCTGACACTTACGAGCCTCATTATGAAGTGATCACTGAACCCACACAGGTTCAGGTGTATCAATCTGTTGTGGGCGACATCAACAACAATCGCACGCACTCGCTACTGTCGGGAACACAATTTCTTAAAGACAATCGCCTGCTGCCTAACGGTCTCGACAAAGACGCTGTTGCCAATAGCGATGAATTTGCGGATTCGTTTGGCACCTTTGGAAATGCACTGGCAGACAACAACTTTAACGGCGGTGGGGATACCGTCAGCTATGCTTTGAGTTTGCCGGACACCTTGCCAGGCGATGTCTTTACCGTACGGGCAGAGCTTCGTTACCAGCCGCTTAACTTTGGCGTTTTGCAAAAGCTATTCACTCAAGGTAATCGAGTTGATCAAGTGGATATGTTTCGCACAATTTACGAAAATACAGAACTACGCGATGAATTTATCGATACCGATACGTTGGTCATCCAATAATTCACACTGATAACAATAAGTCGATTGCAATGGTGATCGGCTATACTCTGCGCGGATTACTCGGACGAACAGAGGTTGTACGAATTCGACAACTTTTTGACGCATTAATGGAAAATCTTAACCTATGCAATCCTTGATTAAATTGGTGCACCGTTTGGTGCCAGTCTGTGCATTACCATCGGCTCTTTTGCTGATGTCGCTTTCATCGCTGGCTAATGCGCAAGCAGGCAACGGCCTTGAATATCGAATTGGCCCCGAAGACGTTTTACACATCTCGGTCTGGAAGGAAGATGATCTTGACCGTATGGTGTTGGTAAGACCCGATGGTGGTATCTCATTTCCGTTGGCTGGCGATATACAGGTATCCGGCAGGACACCTCTGGAAGTGCAGGATGAAATCCGCTCACGCCTGCAACGCTACGTACCCGATGCAGAGGTCACTGTCTCTGTTGACGAGATTTCTGGCTACACGGTTTTCGTCTTGGGTGAAGTTAAAGAACCTGGACAATTCACGCTTGGCCGTTATGTTGACGTTGTTCAAGCGCTAACTCTGGCAGGTGGTTTCACGCCTTTCGCTAACGGCCGAAGCATCCAGATTCTAAGACGCCAAGATGGCGTTGAAGTCACCTACGCTTTCGACTTCCGGGATGTTTCTCGCGGTCGTGATCTGCAGCAAAATATTGTTTTGCAAAGCGGTGACGTCGTGCTCGTGCCGTAAGCCAGGCCTGGAATATGATTGATAAATCAGGATTTTCGCTAACGATAGTGGTGAGTGCCTTGACCGCATTGCTGGCGGGCATGGCTAGTCAGTCATTACAAGCTGACGTTTGGGTGTTTGAGCCCTCTGTTGCGCTGGATCAACGTTTTGATGACAACTATTACCTGTTACCAACCGCATCGGAAAGCTCACTGAGCGCTACTCGTGCTGTCGGTGAGCTGGGGTTTAGTCGGCAGTCACAGATATACAGTATCAAGGGTATTGCGCGCGTTGATGCACTGCTAATAACCGAAACTGATGTGGGCGAGGAGAATCTCGACTCAAACCAGATATTGGGTATTAGTGGTCTGAGACGGACAAAGCGAAGCCGTTATGGCGCGAGGTTTAATTTTACTCGTGACACCCCCAGCCGCGACATTGGGGCTGATATCAGTGACGACTCGTCCATCGCTGAAGACACGGGGCTTGATGAGGTTCAATCGCTGTATAGCAACGTGATTCGCAATGAGTTCTTTATCGATGGAACCTACGAATTCGACCTAACACGTCGATTGTCTTTTGATGCGCTCGCATCGTATACCGATGTCGATCATGGTCTCCCGTCGACCGAAGATGTTATTTTGCAGAGTTTCCTTGACTTCAGACAAGATCTTAATCCCGATGCCTCGCCTACTGAGCTGACCGACGCGGATATATTTACCGTTGATGGTGAGCTCGATGACTTCATAGAAACACAGGCTAGGCTGGGCTTGCGATATGCA
Organism: Granulosicoccus sp.; assembly: GCA_023300375.1. Taxonomy (GTDB): domain Bacteria; phylum Pseudomonadota; class Gammaproteobacteria; order Granulosicoccales; family Granulosicoccaceae; genus Granulosicoccus. The sequence continues at coordinate 6,048 of JALZWO010000034.1, forward strand.
CTAACGCCTATATCGACATTGAGCGTGACAGCTAATTACAGTCGGCAGGTTTCACAAATCGAGGTTGAGTCTGCTTTTGAATTTAAAACGCCGGATTCATCAAACCGCTTTATCTTACGTAATCCACGTCGAGACGCCATTACTGAGACCTCAACATTGTCGCTGGGGTACGAGAGGCAACTAACGCCGCTGCTGCGCATTGGAGTAACCGGTGGTGTCTATCTCAGCGAGGGAGACGTTACGGACACATTCACCATACTCAGAGAGGATTTACGTGACCCGGAAGATGACGGTACTAATAGTTCAACTGGCTTTCTTGCCAGTATCAATCTTAGATACGATGCTGGGTTAACAAAGTATGCAGCACGTTTTGCTGTGGACGTGGAGCCTAGCAGTACAGGTGACCAGATCGAGACTAACGAGCTTACAGGTGAGGCAATCCGCACGCTGTCGCCACGATTGAAAGTGTCGTTAAGGGGGCGCGCATTTGAGCCGGATCGGTTGCAGGCAACTGTTGATGATCGTTTTGCCAGGCGTTTCATTAGCATTGAGCCCAAGGTGCAATGGCAATACACCAGAAATTGGACGGTAACGGCCGCCTATCGATACCGCCGACAAAGAGCGCGTATAGATCCTGAATCATCCGACAGTAACGCGGTGCTGTTTGCCATTAAATATTCTCCGCCATCAAAAGTGGGTCTTGCCGCTGCTGCAAACGGTCTGTAATCGAATAGGAATGGTATGAGTACTGCTGACTACGACAATGGACGGCTAAATCTGCCATTCGTAGGTATCTGTACCTTCGGCAAAAACCCGTATGTCAGCGACTGGGATTCCATTGACAGCGATGTGGCGGTGTTGGGTGCGCCCTACGACTTTGGTACTCAGTGGCGTGCTGGTGCGCGCTTTGGTCCACGGTCCATCCGCGAAGCATCCACTTTGTTTTCGTTTGGTCATGGCGGCGCTTATGACCATGAGGACGATGTCACCTATTTGTCTAGCGACAAAGTGTCTATTGCTGATATAGGCGATGCGGATATTATCCACACAGACACCGTGCAAAGTCATGCGAACATTGAATACGGTGTTCGCAAGATATTAGCGGCTGGGGCACTGCCTGTTGTGTTGGGTGGTGATCACTCGATAAATATCCCTTGCGTCGCAGCCTTCGATGATCAAGAGCCCATTCATATCGTGCAAATTGATGCGCATCTGGACTTTGTCGATGAAAGGCACGGTGTTACTCAGGGTCATGGCAACCCCATGTTTCGTGCTGCTGAAAAATCACACGTAACTGGACTATCGCAAATTGGTATTCGCAATGTGTCCTCAACATCAAAATCGGGTTATGAGGCAGCAAGAGCCGCTGGCTCAGACATTATCTCTGTTAGGCAATTTCGCAAACTCGGTGTGCAAGGGGTACTCGATCGCATACCTGCGGGTGTTCGCTATTACGTCACTATAGACATCGATGGTTTTGACCCTTCTATCGCCCCGGGTACTGGCACGCCGAGCCATGGTGGTTTTCTTTACTACGAGGGCCTTGAGCTGTTGGCGGGTTTGGCTCAACGAGGAACGGTAGTGGGTGTGGATCTGGTAGAGGTTGCCCCCGATTATGATCGAACGAGTACCACCGCTATACTGGCTGCACAATTGTTGCTGAATTTTATCGGCCGCATTATGCATCAGCGCTCGGCCTAGGCCTCACGATACCCTCCTGTTGCTATTGCGCAGAGGTATTGGTTTCTTGTTTGGGTTGCCTTAGCTTGCTATCTGAGCTACTGCGGGTCTAGCAGCAAAAATTCCAACAGAGCTTTTTGAGCATGTAGCCTGTTGCCGGCTTCTTCCCAGACAACACTTTGCGCGCCATCAATAACCTCTGCCGATACTTCCTCTCCACGATGCGCAGGTAAGCAGTGCATGAAAATAGCATCGTCGTTAGCTAGTGCCATCATTTCCGCGTTTATTTCATAGCCTGCAAACGCTTTTACTCTGGCTTGCTGCTCTTCCTCTTGGCCCATGCTGGCCCATACATCAGTAACGATCAGATCTGCATTCGCGCAGGCATCAACGGGCGAGGCGGCGCGGCTCGTGTGACTACCCGCACCCTCTACGATGCGCTGATTCGGTTCATACCCATCAGGACAGGCGTAGCTCAAATGAAAGCCAAGCAGTTGGGCGGTGTTGATATACGAATTGCACATATTGTTGCCATCGCCAATCCATGCCACCCGCTTGCCTGCGATATCACCACGATGATCGAGATAAGTTTGCATGTCGGCTAGCATCTGGCATGGATGTAAAAGGTCGGTGAGTGCGTTGATAACCGGCACTGTACACACTTCGGCAAAGCGCTCTAGTTCATCGTGTGAGAACGTTCTCAAACTTATGGCATCGACCATTCTCGACAAAACCTTCGCAGTGTCTGCCATAGGCTCGCCACGGCCCAGTTGTGTGCCTTCGGGAGACAGGTAGATAGCGTGTCCACCCAGTTGTGCCATGCCTGCTTCAAAAGATACACGCGTACGTGTAGAAGATTTTTCAAAAATCATCGCCAGTACGCGTTGTGGTAGCGAGGGCACACCGGTATGTGATTCCCACTGTTTGCGCAGCTCGATACCACGCGCAATCACGCTGCGAAATTCGTCAGCGCTAAGATCTAGCTCGGATAAAAAATGTCTCATGATCTTTGTCTTATCTACGCGCTTTCGGCAGCAGGCGCATCGGCCTTCTGCAAGAAATTAGTAATGAGTTCACTCATGCGGCGCACTAGCTCATCAGCCTGTGCATCACTCAATATGTACGGAGGTAACAGGCGAACCACGTTGCCAGCAGTGACATTAATTAATAGGCCTTCTTCTAAAGCCAGAGTGACTAGTTCGGCGCAAGGTCGGTCGAGTTCGACACCGATCATCAAGCCTTTGCCACGAATATCAACAACGCCCGGTTGGTTGTGCAAGCTGTTACGAAACCCCTCGCAGATGTGTGTTCCCAGTTGCCCGGCGCGCTCCACCAGTTGGCGACCTTCGAGCTCTTGAATGACGGTTAACGCCACGCGGCAGGCAATAGGGTTGCCACCAAAGGTGGTGCCGTGCGATCCGGGTTGAATAAGCTCTGCAGCTGCGCCGTGTGCTAGGCAGGCGCCAATAGGCATGCCGTTGCCAAGCGTTTTGGCTAGCGCCATAACATCGGGTGTAATGTTGTCATGCTGGTGACCAAACCACTTGCCGGTACGGCCCATGCCTGATTGAATTTCATCGCACATCAGTAACCAATCGTTTTGATCACAGATTTCTCGCAAGCGTTGCAAATAACCAGGCTCGGGGATGTTGATGCCCCCTTCACCCTGAATAGGCTCGACCATAACGGCCACAATGTCTTGTCGAAGAGCAGCCACTTCTTCCACGGCCTGCGCGTTGCCATAAGGCACGGTGTGAAAGCCCGAGAGCATTGGTCCAAAGCCTGCCTTGACCTTGGGGTTGCCAGTAGCCGCAATCGTGGCCATGGTGCGCCCATGAAAGGATGAATCCATGACGATGATGGTAGGGGTGCCGATATTTTTATGGTGCCCGTGGAGGCGTGCGATCTTGATGCAGGCTTCGTTGGCCTCAGCCCCTGAATTGCAGAAAAACACCTTATCCATACCAGAGATCCGACAGAGCTCTTCGCCTAGCGCCTCTTGCTGAGGAATGTGATAAATATTGCTGACGTGCATCAGTGTTTTGGCCTGATCTGCGATCGCTTCGCTGATGGCAGGATTGGCATGGCCAAGCGCGGTAACCGCTATGCCTGACAGGGCGTCAAGGTACTCGCGCCCGGTGTCATCCCAGAGACGTGCGCCTGTCCCACGTGTCATGGTCACCGGCAATCGACCGTAGGCCGCCATTAATGAAGCCATTGATCAGGCCCTTGTGATTGTTGTAAAGAATCGACGAATGGTATTACAGTTGAGACTTTAGGCCAAGTGGTTCGCTTAAAATACAACCGTTTGCCCATGCAAATACGTAAACTGAACAGATAAACCGAGGCTGGCCAATGGTTGGTCTCTCATTACATCGATAAATCAGGAGTTTTTTATGTCATTTACTTTTCCAGATCTGCCGTACGACTACACGGCACTGCAGCCCCATGTGGACGCTCAGACCATGGAAATTCATTACGATCGTCACCATCGCACGTATTTTAACAACTTTACAGGTGCGGTAGACGGCACACCTCTGGCCGACAAATCGTTGGAAGAAGTAATGGCGCATGTGGATGGTAATGCGGCCCCAGCTATCCGTAATAATGGTGGTGGTTTTTACAACCACATCATGTATTGGAACAGCATGTGTGATGGCGGTAGTGCGCCAAGTAGTGCTTTGTCTTCAGCCATAGACAGCGCTTTCGGCTCCATGGACGAACTCAAGGCAGGGCTGAAGCAGGCCGGTATTACGCGCTTTGGTTCAGGCTTTGCGTGGCTGATTATGAAAGACGGCAAGCTTGCGATTACATCCACGCCAAACCAAGACAACCCTCTGATGCCGGTTGCTGATGTGCAGGGCACACCGATCCTGGCTCTTGATGTTTGGGAGCATGCTTATTACCTGAAGTACCAGAACAAGCGGCCTGATTACATTGATGGCTATTTGGAAGTGGTTGATTGGGCCAAGACATCTGAGCGATTTGCTGCTGCCAGCTAGACGCTTGCTCTGCCGAAATGGGATTGCGCGCAAGGGTCGACTTCGGTCTGACTAGTTTTTGTCGCGCAAGATTCTAGGCTGTTGCAACTGACAACCGAGGTGTCGCTCGTAAGAGCGCATCTCGGTTTGTGACAACGAACAACTTGTAAGATGCTGCGAATCACCCCAGTTTGCTAGTAGTGCGAGGGGTAGTTATTGCAGGAGTTTTCCTTACCCGAATTCATTCGATATACCAAGAGTTTTGATCCATGAGCGATTCCAACAACGACGTAAAAGACCGCATTGAGCAACAGATTGCCGATAATCCGGTCATTGTTTACATGAAAGGCACTCCGCAACTGCCCATGTGTGGTTTTTCGATGAAAACCGTAGAAGCACTCAAGCAATGCAACAAAGAGTTTGCCTACGTCAATATCATTGCCGATCCGGCCATACGAGAAACTTTGCCGGCCGTGTCAGACTGGCCTACGTTTCCTCAGCTTTATGTCAAAGGTGAGCTGGTAGGCGGATGTGATATCGCGATGCAGCTATCAGAAAGTGGCGAGCTGCAAAAAATGATCGACGAAGCAGCTCCTTAAGCTCAACGACAGAGGTTAATCGTCACGACCGACCTTGCCTCGTGTGGCTTTGAGGTTGGAGTGACGGGTCTTGCTCTCGAGGCGATTGCGTACAGAGTTTCTTGAGGGGCGAGTGGCCCTTCGAGCTTTGATAACGACAGTCGCCTCCCTTATCAGAATGGCGAGCCGTTTGAGAGCGTCGTCGTAGTTTTTGTCCTGCTTGCGAAATTGCTGCGCTTTGATGACGACAACGCCGTCTTTTGTAATACGTTTGTCTTTTAGATCCAGCAATTTCAGCTTCACCCAATCAGGCAGGCTGGATGCAGTGATATCAAAGCGCAGGTGTACTGCAGAGGACACCTTGTTCACATTTTGGCCACCCGCGCCTTGGGCGCGAATAGCCTGCCATTCGATCTCGTCCAAAGGTACCGACAGCTTGTCGTTGATTTTCAGCACTGGCATTGAGCCCGATTTGTCATAGTCCTAGCCTCCACTGCGAGGCGCCCTTCGGTGAGGACAGCCTCGGGCTATGCAGTTTCTTATCGTGGAAGCTCAGAGCCATCAGCTATAGGGCTATCTAAGCCTTCATGAAGTTCTTCCCAGCGGTTGACGACTTTGCAGAAAAGTTCAGCTGTCATGCGCGTGTCGTAAAGCGCCCCGTGAGCCGCTTGGGTATCCCATTCCATGCCAGCCGCCACTGCAGCTCTGGCAAGGACCGTCTGGCCGTAAGCCAGCCCGCAAAGCGATACTGTGTCGAAACAACTGAAGGGATGGAACGGGTTCTTCTTTATTCCTGTTCGGTCGGCGGCAGCGTTGACAAACTTTAGATCAAAGAACGCATTGTGACCGACGAGTATGGCGCGCGTGCAGCCTGCATCCGAGACCGCTTTCTTTACCGGTTCGAATATGTGCGCAAGTGCTTCGCGCTCTTCTCTGGCGGCTCTTAGCGGGTGATACGGGTCAATACCATTCACCTCCAGAGACTTCGGTTCGATGTTGCTGCCATCAAACGGCACAACATGCGTCTGGACGCTTTTAACGGGATGAAGCTGTCCTTTTTCGTCGACATCGAGCATCACGGCGGCAATTTCAAGCAGTGCATCGTTGCGTTCATTGAAACCTCCGGTCTCAACATCCACCACTACAGGTAGATAGCCTCTGAATCGTTCGCTAAGCCGGTAAGCTTTTCCGGGTTGGTACATACGAGGCTTTACTCGGTTAAATGTTGTTGTCAGGTCAAATGATACACGCGAGCTCAAGTGATACCATCACATTCACTAAAATTGCTTCAATGAACTTAGCCTGTGCCTGAGCTGTTTAAACAGTATTTTAATATTGCTTTCCTGATGGGCAAGCCAGAAGAGGTGACTAACGCTGCGGGCCAGATGAAAACTGGTGTGCTTTTGGCGCTAATTACATACGTATTGGCTCTAACGTTACCCTATGGGCTTTCACGCGCTTTGTTTCAGGCCATAATCGACTTGGCTAGCACGGCGGCAATTTTGTATGTTGCATTGAGTGTTGCTGGTCTTAAAAATAGATTTGAACAAGCTTTTGGCGGTTTGTGTGGTGCCTCTGCGTTTATTAATCTTGCAGCTGTGCCCTTGTATGCGTTTCGCCCTGTCGGGGCGGTCCAAGGTTCGTCACTGAGCATGCTGGCCGATTTTGTATTGCTGGTCTGGGGCCTGTCATTGCTTGGTCACGTCATCAGACACACTTTCGAGATCAGCATGGTGCTGAGCATTGTG
>JALZWO010000035.1 GCA_023300375.1 Granulosicoccus sp.
GCTAGCGAAATTTCTCGTGATCGTGTTGAAGACGTTCGCATGGAATTCAAAGAAGGCCAAGAAGTTGAAGCGAAATTCATCGGTACTGATCGCAAATCTCGCATGCTGAGTTTGTCTATCAAAGCGAAGGACTATGCAGATGAAGCTGAAGCGATGAGCGACTATAAGGATGCTTCAGAAGAGCCCGCAGGTACTACGCTAGGTGACTTACTGAAAGAGCAACTCGATAAGCGCGACACCTGAGATGTTGATGATAGTGCGTTTTAGTAGGCTCTCTAGCCTGTTTTAATGCGAACCTGAGTCAGCCGTGAAATACATTGGTTGAACGAGTTCATACGAAGTGCGAAGGCAACTTGTGAACTGGCAATGTCCAGCTAGCAAGTTGCCTTTTTTAATTCTGGCGGTAAGTTATTGAATGTAATTGTTTTTTAGTGCACTATGTTATTAGTTAAGATTGTGTGCGCCGAGCTGAAAGCATTTCAGCTAGCAAAGACAAAAAAATAACGAACAAAGACCCAGTGGGGAACGATGAGTGATGCGAGCGAGGCTGATAGGAGCCTGACAAAATCTGATTTGATCGAGTCTTTGGCCCGTCGGCAAAGTCACTTGCCTCCTAAAGATGTTGAGCTGGCAGTTAAGAGCATTCTCGAAAAAATGAGCCAGGTGCTCGCCAGTGGTGATCGTATTGAAATCCGTGGTTTTGGCAGCTTCAGTTTGCACTTTAGAGAGCCGCGTATCGGTCGCAACCCCAAATCTGGCGATGCCGTGGCACTGCGTGGTAAGTACGTGCCACATTTTAAACCCGGCAAAGAGCTGCGAGAGCGGGTGAATAATGGTACTGGCGGTGTCAACGATCCATCTGTAGCAGACGATAACGACGACTAATCTCGACGACTATTCTCGACGACTATTCTCGACGACTATTCTTCGGCAACTATCCTTGGCAACTATCGCCGACAACTATCCTCGGCAACTGAAGGCGCTGCACTAGCTCTTGTGTTAATTCACGTGGCGCTGCAAGCGGAAGAGAAATTCATCATCTATCAGCACAGGATGATAATCGAATCGGCCTTGTCTTTCTGGTCGCCAGACGTTAAGCCACTGCTCGCTAGTGTCGGGTGTTGTTACACAACCAGTTTCAAACAATTGAGAGATAATTGTCAGATCGATTACGGTCATGTCAGCCAGCGTTAACCAGACGTGAAATTTTGGTTGGTCAACAGTGCTGATACCGTTCCTAATGCATTCCTCAAGTGTTGATTGTTTCGTATTAAAAAGCCGTTCACCGTCGAATGACACATCCCCAATCGTGATTGTCATGTAATTTTTGTTGACGAGCTTTTGCGCAATACAGGCTGACAAAAACGTGTGACTATCGGCAAGACACTGATATGAAAATGGTGCGATTGATCTATCACCTGCGTAACTAACAGCATCGATGCAAACGCGCTGGCGGATACTGAAAAACGGCTCTTCTAGCGCTTTGCCGGAGGTGTCCCGAAATGCCTTCTCAATACGCGCTTTGGCTGATTCGTCGAATGTGAAACGCGAATCAAAGTTAACGCGATTTTGGATACCCTGAGTAAATTGTTGCTCGTATGACACGCTTCGCTTCTCTGTTAAACCTTCAACCACCTGATGGGTTTGATTTAACAAGACTAAGGGTGTTGAGATTATTCGACAGATAACTGCTTCACAACAGTGAGATTGAGAATTTGCATTGCCGCTGGTTTTCAAAACATTTTGTTCACACAGGCAGCAAACCGCTGGTTAAGATTTGCCGAACTTGTGTTGATGAGCATTTAGCGCGCTGTTGATAAAAAATGACTAAGCTCATCAGGCTAAGATTATAGTCAAATTGGTAGCTGTAACGTTATTAGCTTTATTAGCTTTATGGGCAGCATCGCTGCACGCGCGATAATTGCACCACCTAGCGTGCCTTGGCCGCTGAACGAAGATATTATCACCCGTTTCTAATTTTTGGTCGTGGCTTGTCATTCAAGCTTGTGGCGATGGAGTCATTTTTGTGTGGCACGTTTTGATAATGGACGATGAGCCAGAGTTCGCTTTTGAACTTCGAAGTTGGCTTGAAGATAGAAAATATGATGTTACGTGGAGCCGATCAAGTTCTGAAGCACTAGACGCCTTGGATAATCATGACATCGATCTGATCATTACAGATATGTACGTTTACAAAAATGGTGTGCCTGTATCCAACGGAGGTATCAGTCTGATCGGAGAGCTAAAGATTCGTACCATACGCAAATTTGGCAATAATGTGAATCCTATACCCATTATTGCGATGTCTGCAGTGGTGGATTTTGCGGGTAATGATCTTGTACTGGAAACTGCGCAAAGATTGGGTGCTGATTCTGTGCTATCCAAGCCGCTGGACTATGAAAAATTGGCGGAATGTCTTAGGAATTTATTGACTAGTGCAAAGGTCTGAGCTTAATTTTATAGCGCACTGCGTGGGGATTTTTTTGGGCGAATTCATCCGTTTTGCCCAAGCCTTAGCAGTTGCCGTTTGACAGTTCCATTCCTGTTCTGGTGCGAGAAATTGTAGGAAGGCAATTTATTATCTTCGTCCTGTTCAGATGGCATTCAGTCATACCTTGGCATGCTGTTCACACACCGTCGGTGTATGTAACTCAGCAGCTAGGAATATACGCAGTGGCAATCAAAAGCATGGGTTTGATGTCGGTACTACTCACGTTTGTCACGGTATTCATGTTGACATCGCGTGTTAATGGGCAAGGTTTAGAAGGTAACGCTCAGCTCCCAACGGAGTTTTCTGATCTCTGGTTGATCTACGACATGGCCAACGCCGCCCAATGGCCTGCAATGACGTTGAGCGACGGCAGCTTGACTACGGCGGTTAATGATGTGTTAAGCAGTAGCGTCTCGACATCAAAAAGAAGAACTTCCACTCGCTGGGCAACATTTAATGTCGACAAATCTGGTGCACAGCTTGTTGCAAGGTTTCCGAGCTGGAAAGCGGCAAGAGCGTATTTTATCAGCGACAAGAGTATCGCTATAGAAGATGACTTTCGGCTAAATGAATGCTTTGTTTTTGGCAAAGTACGACAAAAGCACGATCAGTCTGAAACATTGCCCACTAAATTGTCAGAGACTCCGGTTGAGCCCGCCACAGTGTGTTTCAGCTCTACGGGTAACTTCACGACCAAAGGCGTAAAGCTGAGCCAACGTGGGCAATCGTTTGAAACGTCTTTAACGGTCGGTGTTCAACAAGGTGTATACCGTGTTACTGGCAATCTTATAACGTTTGAGTATGACGATGGCTCTCGCTTCTTAACGATACTGGGTGCGTACAGGTTTGGTGCGCAGGCTCCAGTCTTGTCAGCAATATCAATTGCTGAGCATGTTCTTTTTAAGCAGCCTGATGAGGAGTATTTTCCTTCTTTAATCGATTCACTCAGGGGTAGTTAATGACTGGCCGTTCTGTGTTGCGTCAAGGCTCAGAATAAAGGGCGCCGCCTTTTTAGCCCATACATCGGCTGATCTATAGCCAGTTGCCCCTTCGCCCCATGCACCTCTGAGCATGTCGGTATCAATGATTCCGGGGCTTAGTGGGATGCAAGCCATGCCTTCTGGTAGCTCTGTCGCAAGCGCTTTGCTCAATCCTTCTATGGCCCACTTTGACGCACAATAAGGTGCGACATCTGGCGAAACCGAGCGTCCCCAACCACTGCTTAAATTTATAATCACGCCGCGTTGGGATTTAACCATAGCGGGTACCAAGTGCGAAATTACATTATGGACGCCGAGAATATTGATATTGACTAATTGTTGGAATTCTTTTGTTGGGACTTTCCAGAGCGGTGCCATGCCATTGATAACTGCGGCATTGTTAATCACGATATCTGGAGAACCGCAGAGTTCTATTATGCTTGTACACCAACGCTCAACGGCGACTACATCGCTGACGTCAACAACGCTAAAACTGCCGTGTGATTCATACTGTTCGTTCAGTGCATCAATAACTGATTTGGAGCGTGCACTGGCGTACACATGATGTCCAGCAGCTATGAACTGGGCAGTTAACGCTTTACCCAAGCCCTTGCTGCAGCCTGTAAGAACGATGTGTTTTTTATTGGTCATGTATGAATCTTCGTGTTTTCTATGTATAGATCTATATATAGAGTCTCGTAGAGTGCAACTTACTTGAGCTCGTGTTCTGAGAAGAGCTACGCGCCCTTGCCACGATAACTACGCTTAGTCAGATTGATCATTATCAAATACTGCATGATCGGCTCGTGATACAGTTTTGTGTCCATCGAGTAATTCTTGATAGAAATCTTTCAGAGTGTCGGTGCCTGTAGATGGAGTTGTCTCTTCAACATATCGGTTGGTTTTTTGGTCGAGTAACAACATCGATTCAGTAGCATAGTAGCGTCCTATTCGAGCGAGCTCAGCTTTGGATTCAAAACGTTTGTTGATACGTGCCATAAGGGTGAGTAAGGTGGCTGCCACATTGAACATAGCAACTGGTACGCTTCGGAACTTTGGTGTTTGCCCAGTCATCTCGAATAACCACTCGCCTTGCTGATAGGGTGTGATGGCATTACCCGGACCACCAATAGGCAAAATTTTATAGTGAAGGGATGCATCTGTTATGCATCGAGCCATGTATGCGCCTAAATCTGAATCACTGATAGGTTTGCAAGACGTTAACTTACCATTGCCAAAAATCAGGTAGGACTTGCCACGTTTAACTCTGTTTACCTGGCCTGATAATGATTTGAAAAACGCAGTAGGACGAACAATAGAGTAGTTAATTCCAGAGTTGATCAATTCGTTTTCAAAAGCTAGTTTTGCGTGCTGAAACGCTAGCAATGGTTTTTGAACACAGATGGCAGATAATAAGATCATATGCGTTATACCTAAAGATACAGCAGCTTGTAGAACATTGCTTTGAGCTTGATAGTCAATTGCCCACGCATCATCTTTAACACCAGTGCGCGAGGCCAAACAAGAAACCAAAACATCAAACCGCTTTTCGCCCAAATTGTTTTTGATCATCGACGAGGTGGCCGTGACATCCCCATAGCAAATGGTGACCGCTTTAGGCAGTTGATGTGGCGATGTGTCTTTGTTGTAGCGAGCCTGAGATTTTTTTTGTCTTATAAAGCAGGTGACGTTATGCCCGTAGCTTAGCAAAGCGCTCACAGTTGCTTGTCCTGCTGTCCCTGTTGCACCAATAACAAGAACGCTCAGCGTCTCTGTGCTTGAGGGTGATTGTTGTGAAGAAGCTTGCTTTATTGGCATGAATTGCTGAGTGTGTCGATTAGAAGAATATGTGTATAAAAGTGCGTAATTGCCCAGAAACATTTTAACGTTGAAGTTTATGTTTTAGCGTTATATTTCTCTTTTTCTAAATTTTTGTGTGGAGAATTCAAGAATATCAGGTGAAGATATTTTAGTAGTTAACAATTCAGGTAAATCATTGTCAATGAAGGCATTGTAGTCGCTGTTCTATTTGATCGGTAAAGACCATAGTTGTATTATTGTTGAGGTTGGTAGGAACTAAGGATGCAGTAGTTTATTGATTGCTCCTTGCTTGTTTTGATTGACTCTATAACGTTGACATGCAAATGGAGAAATAATATGTCGTTCAACATCGTAGACCTTATCAAAGAGCAGATTAGTGATAAGACGATGGGTAGTATTGGAGGTGCTCTAGGTGTTCAGAGCACACAGGTGTCAAGCGGGCTTGCTGGCGCTTTGCCTGGATTGCTAAGCGGCTTAGTAAGCTCTACAGATACCAAGCAAGGAGCAGGTGCATTGTTCGATGCAGTCCAGCAACAAGACGATGGGCTGTTGGGGAATATTGGCAATCTATTGGGTGGCAACGATTCATCCAACTTGGCGAGCACAGGGACATCGACGCTGAGTTCTTTGTTGGGTTCGGGTGCTGTCGGATCTTTGGTTGGAGCAGTATCGAATCTTGCTGGTCTAGAGCGTGGCAATAGTGGTTCTCTAGTGGGTATGCTTGCGCCCATTATTCTGGGCGTGCTGAAGAAAAAAGTATTTGATGGTGGGATGGACTCAAGTTCATTTACCAGCATGTTGACCTCTCAGAAAGACAATATTAATGCCGCTATGCCTCAGGGATTTACTGACCAATTGCAGTCGGGTGGATTCTTCGACAGCATTGCAGATACTTCAGGTAATGTAAATCAAGCTGCATCGCCATCAGTCTCTGCTAACAACACCAACACATCACACACCGCTGAGCTAACCACAGAAACCCATGTAGAGACTGCGAAGTCTGGAGGCGGGTTTATGAAGTGGCTTCTTCCCGTAGTGGTAGTGGCGGTACTTGGCTGGTTAGCTATGCAGTTTCTTGGTGGAAAAAGCGTTGAAGAGGCAGGTAATGGGTTGTCGGATTCGGTTTCAGAAGCAGCTGGTTCGACGGGCACCGCGGTAGAAGGGGCACTGGAATCGGTTACTGATGCCTTGCCTGATGGCGTCAATCTTGACGAAATTACTGGCGGCTTGGATGGTGTATTCAGTTCAGCTACTGACGCTTTGGGTGGGATTACTGATGTTGAATCTGCCACTGCAGCCATTCCTGCTTTGGAAGAGATTGGGGGAAGCCTGGGTGGCTTGAGCGACACTATCGGTGGTTTACCCGACGCTGCAAAAGGCCCGATTGCATCAGTTGTTGGTACAGGTATAGAAGCTTTGCAGCCGCTTATTGAGAAGGTCACAGCTATTCCGGGTGTGGGTGATCTGATTACGCCTGTTATTGAGCCAATGATGGAAATGTTGCAAGGTTTAGCAGGCTAAGGCTACGTCACAGCAAAAGGGTTGAAAGGGATTTCAGCTCTGCGTTGGTGATGTTTAACCTGCTAAATACAGTTTGCGCAGCTTGAACGGTGGTGGTTTAGCAAAGGCGAATCGTTCTTTAGGTTCGTCTTTTTTTGTATTCATTTATTTGTTGCTTACACTTACGGTTGGTTGGCAATTTTGGTATAAATTAGGTGCTTTCAGTGCCAGAGATATCTAATGACAGATTTTTTCCAAGACCAGCAACCTTTGCAGTTCGACCCTGACGGTTCGGATCTGTGTTTTCGTCACTACAACCCAGACGAAATCTTAAACGGTAAACGCATGGAAGAGCATTTACGCTTTGCTGTTGCGTATTGGCATTCGTTTGCTTGGCCGGGCGGTGATCCCTTCGGTGGTGAAACGTTTGAGCGCCCTTGGTTTGGTGACACGATGGAGCATGCGAGGCTCAAGGCAGACGTGGCATTTGAGCTTTTTGATATTTTGGGGGCGCCGTATTTTTGCTGGCATGACGCAGACATTCGTCCGGAAGGCAAGACCTTTGCACAGAGTCGTCGTAATTTTGAAGAAATCATTGAATACTTCGAAGGCAAAATGCAGGGTAGTAAGGCTCGGTTGCTGTGGGGAACAGCCAACATGTTTAGCCATCGCCGATTCATGAGCGGTGCGGCCACTAACCCTGATCCTGATATGTTCGCGTGGTCTGCGGCAACGGTAAAACTTTGCCTTGATGCAACAGCCAGGCTTGGCGGGCAAAATTATGTGTTGTGGGGCGGTAGAGAAGGCTATGAGACGCTACTGAATACAGATCTGAAAAGAGAGCGAAAGCAGGCAGGGCGTTTTCTTCAAATGGTCGTCGACTACAAACACAAGATTGGCTTCGAAGGGGCAATTCTTGTTGAGCCGAAACCACAAGAACCCTCAAAGCATCAATACGACTACGATGTCGCCACTGTCTATGGGTTCCTTAAGGAGTTTGGCTTAGAGGGCGAAGTTCAAATGAACATTGAGCAAGGGCATGCCATTTTGGCAGGGCATTCTTTTGAACATGAATTGGCATTGGCTAGTTCTCTGGGCATTCTTGGGTCAATTGATATGAACCGAAATGACTATCAATCGGGTTGGGATACTGATCAATTCCCAAACAATGTCCCTGAGGTAGCACTGGCCTATTATGAAGTACTTAAAGCGGGTGGCTTCAGTAAAGGCGGTACAAATTTTGATGCCAAGCTACGACGCCAATCGCTCGACCCCATTGACTTGATTGCCAGTCATGCAGGTGCAATGGATATCTGTGCTCGTGGATTGAAAGCGGCGGCTGCGATGCTCGACGACGGATCTCTTGAGTCGATGCGTAATGAACGATATGCAGGTTGGGATTTGCCATCATCACAACAGATGCTAGCGGGTGATCTGGCGAGCGCTGCTGCTAAGGTAGACGCTGAAGGGTTCGATCCACAGCCGCGCTCTGGCAAACAGGAGATATTGGAGAACATTGTTAACCGCTTTGTGTAGCTACTGTTTTTGGCTTGTTTAATCGCGGCTTGAGTTATGTTGTAGACTCTCATCAGAATTTTCCTTTTGAATAAACCTGTTGAGATACCAATGAGTATTGAGCGTAGCCATACCAACGAACGTGCGAGCAAGATAGTCAAACACAACGGTGTGGTGTATTTGAGTGGTCAGGTGGGTGATGGGGAATCATTGTCGGCCCAGGCTATTGATTGTCTTGGTCGAGTAGACACGCTGCTCAAAGAGGCAGGCTCATCACGTCAGCACATTCTTCAGGCTACCGTGTGGCTTTCAGATATGACGTATTTCGCCGAGTTCAACACGATATGGAATGATTGGGTACCGTCTGGTCATGCTCCAGCGCGAGCTTGTGGTGAAGCTAAACTTGCTCGCGAGATTCTTAAAGTTGAAGTTATTGTCATAGCTGCTTGCGTGTAGGTAGTTCAGGCCCTCGCCATCATCTCACCCATTGAGCGCTTGAACTGACTGTGAAACTTGCAACGCTGATTGCGGCTGTTCTCAGCGTGCTAGCTATTGGCTCATTACTGCTGAGCTCAGAGCTGCCTGAGTTCCCAGATTGGACTGGGCCTGCGCATTTCTCAAGCAGTGTGGTGCTGGCCGTGGCGTTCGCTGCTGTATTTGCCATCTGGTTCGGCAAAACTACAGTAGAGATTGTCTGGGGGACTCTGCTGAGTGGCAGCGCTTTGGTTGTTCTGCTGGAAGTTTTGCAACAGGTAAATCCTGTTAGAAGTTTTCAGTTTGAAGATATCTTATTTGGTGCGGCTGGTATTAGTACAGGGGCTATTGTTGCGTACCTGTTAATCAGTATGGTAGGTAAAATCAGATTCGCAGCGCTCGCCATTGTTAGCACAATGGCTGTGGGTGTCTTTCTTGTCTATTTCTCTACGAAAAACGTTTCAGTAGCTAACCTGAGCTGCGGTGTCAATACATCAACGGCTTTAAGTTGGGATGCAGTAACGTTCGATGATTTCTCGCAGCAATCGGGTGTGGCCACTAGTGACAAGCTGCAATTTTGTGTTGTCCAAAATAACATTGTTGCCAGTAACGACATTAGCTATGAAGCTGATCTGAGAATCAGTCTTGATGGCTTGGCAGATGCTGTACGCGAACATCGACGTTTCGTTATGGGCATACAGTTCGAAACGGCCCAGCAACAAGGCTTTAGTGAAATTTTCAGTCTGACGTGGGCAGGCACTGCAAATCGGTACTTTGCCAGATTGCATCGTGGTGCCAAGCACTTGGTAGCAACGCTACAATTTAATGCGGGTGAGCGCACTGTTAGTTCTCTGGCCAATAGGGTAGTGCCGAATAAAGTACAAGAATTGTTTATGATTTATGATGGTAAACAGCAAACAACCTGGCTCAATGGCGAAATAGTGAGTACAGAAGTTAACTACTTAAATCCACCCTCCACAAAGTCTGCTGAGTTAGTGTTGAACATTCGTCAAACAGCAGATCGAAAAAGCTGGGTCCCATTCGAAGGACATATCATGGCCATTTATCTAGGTACTCGAGTAGTCAGCGAGGCCGATATTCAGTCAATTTTTTCTAACTAGATAAACCGTTGCCTGTATTTCTTTGACTATCGCTCATACGCTTTAGGGCCCGTCATGTTTGCAACGCTAAGGTATCTATGCTTTGTTGACGTAATTCGAATTTGGATAAGTGAATTCTGCTACTGTTTTTTAAATGACAGGGCGAACAACATATTGAATTGCTCCATTGCGCTCTAGCTGCTCTATAGCGATGGCTCCATCAAAAACGTCAATTAAGGCAGCATGTAGGGCAGGCTCGTTCGTTGTTGCGTCCATAAGCAATTTACCTTTATCCATTAACCATATACGCTTGGCGGTTAACGCCAGCGTTAAGTCATGTAGCACGATAGCGATAGCGGCTCCATTGTTTGCACGAACAGCCACACTTCTTATCAGCGCGCTTTGGTGAGGTGCATCAAGATGTGCTGTGGGCTCATCTAGCAATAACACATCAGATTCAACAGCCAGAGCGCGAGCTAGCAATACACGTTGTCTCTCGCCACCTGAGAGTTCATTAAGACGTCGCGTGGCGAAATGAGTGCATTGTGTTTCAGCCATGGCTTTATTGATCGCTTCTTCGTCTGCAGCTCCAATCGTACCTAATAGACCGCAATGCGGAAGTCGCCCCAAAGCCACCACATCGCGTGCTGAGATATCACCTTCCGACTCACCTTGTTGAGCTAGCCATGCCAGACGTTGTGCACGCTCTCTGCCTGGCCATTTAGACAGATTGCGACCAGCCAGTTGAACAGAACCTGCCGAAGGTTTTACAAGCCCGGCCATGATAGACAGTAGGCTACTTTTGCCGGCGCCATTAGGTCCAACGATAGCCACCCAATCACCTTGGTGCAGGCTTGCGCTAATATTGTTCACAACGGCTTGCGTGCCGCGCATGAGCACAGCGCCCTGTAGGTGTAAAAGCGCTTGATCACACACGTAAAGAATTCGCTCGTTTGCGTAGCAAGAACATGAGGTAGAACCCACCTACTACAGCGGTGAGTACACCTACGGGAAGTTCCTGTGGAGCAATCAGGCTTCTTGCCGCAATATCTGCAGCTAATAACAGAACCCCTCCTGCTAGTGCCGACAACACTAGCAACGGTCCATGGGTGACGGTGACCAGGCGCCTGATCAGATGGGGCGCGACAAGTCCTACGAAGGCGATTAACCCGGCCTGGGCCACGGCGGCTCCTGTGCACAGCGCCATCAATGACACCAGTACAAGGCGTAGCAAGGGCAGATTTAGACCCAGACTTCCAGCGCTAGCCTCACCGAGTACGAGCGCGTCTAGCACACGAGCAAAACGCACGGCTAAAGGTAGCGCTATGAACAACGTTAAAGCCAACATCCAGACATTGCGCCAGCCAAGCAAGCCCGTGGTGCCCAAGAGAAATGACTGTTTGCCACGCAGTGCTTCTGGGGCCAACAGCATGAGCAGATCACTGATGGCTGCCATGAGCACGCCAACCACAACGCCACCCAGCAATAGTATCAATGGGCGACCTGCACCTCCAGCTAGCAATAAAGTTAAGCTCACGCCAACTAAAGCGCCAACAAACGCTGCGCCTGTCAGTCCCAGTTGTACTAACCAGTTTGCATCGCCGATAATGGAGGAGGCGCCAATAGCTGAAGCTGAAAAGAAAACCAGCACGACGCCAAGGCCTGCGCCTGCTGCGCTGCCGAGTAAATAGGGATCTGCCAGAGGGTTGCGAAATAAGCCTTGGGCAATCGCTCCGGATAATCCCAGTAGGGCTCCTGCTGTCCAGGCGCCTAGCGAGCGAGGTGCGCGTATAGCTTGTATTAGCTGCGCCTCCTTCAGCCAGGCTAGAGACCAACCTTCACCACCGGCGGCTAAGCCCAATAACATTAATATAAGACTGAAAAAAATCAGCAGAACTGCTAATTTTTTTCTGCAGAGAGATTTTTGCACCTTGGGTTATCTCGATAAACGTGAGTTACTGGGTTTGCTTGCCTGACGGCAAGTTGGAAATGCATTGAGCTATGTGAACTGCCGCTTCCCCCAGTCGCGGACCCGGTCGGGCGATGACATCGAATTGCTCTATTTTAAACCCGCAGGTGTATTGATTTTTCAAAGCGTCAAGGGTGTTCCAGCCTGGGCGTGTGCTCATGCTGTCTATGGCAGTTTCGGAGCCAAGAATGATGTCAGGGTTTTCTCGCACTATAAATTCTGGGTTCAGTTTTGGAAAAGGTCCGAGTGTGCTTGGAACAATATTACTTAAGCCAAGGGCACCGAGTAGCTCGCCTATAAACGAAGTCTCACCCGCCGCAAAAGGGTCTGAAGCAATTTCAAAATAGACACGGGCGTCTTGCCATTGTGTCGATACAAGTTCTGCTGCGTTGCTTATTTTTAACTCAGTAGAGGCAAGCATAGCGTTAGCTTCACTCTCTAATTCAAGCACGCTACCCAGAATGTTGGTTACACGTTCTATATCGTCCAGTGAGCGTGACTCCAATGCGACTACGGTAAGCCCCAGTGATTCAAGGCGATCGATGACTCGATGGCTAGTGGCTAGAAGCACCAGATCCGGATTCAGCGCATACAGTCGTTCTACTTGCACATCTTGAAGCCCACCAAGCTTTGGAAGATTTGAAACATGCATTGGCCAATTTGAGAATCGATCGGTGCCCACAAGGCGATCGCACGCGCCCAGCGCACAGACGGTCTCTGTGAGTGAGGGCAGCAAGCTGACAATTCTCGTTGGCGGTGAGGCAAATGAAATAGGCTTACCACGATCATCAGTAACTGTCCGTTCTGCAAGCTCTTGCGCGCTCACGCTGGTTAGATCAGCTAGCGAAAGAAGGACCAAGGAGAGGCAGAGTATTATCTGTTTAATGGGCAAGGGGTGCTCCTTTGCGCGTTATATCAAGGCGAATGGGTTGTAAAGAGAGCGATCCTAGTCGCGATGCGCTGTCATTAGTTTACTGGAAGATGTCTGCACTGAGCACCAAGGATTCATCAGAAAGTCAAGAGAGCACACGCTTCTGGTTCGTCAGTGAAGCCAGCCCCACGCATATCCTTGATAGGTCAAGTGTCTATGTCGAACATTCCGGCACGTATGTAACGCATAATGCTAGCTATGATCATTGAAATCAAAATTCTAGTTCTTGCCACTTTATGGCAGTTTGTGCAGTACATCTTGATGGCTGTGCCTGTGAATCTTCAATTGGGCGCAGATAAAACCACATCATCTAGAGATCTGGATAGTCTGGGTGGCTCTATTCAAAGCCAAGTTGATGCGCGGACCGCTCGGTTAATTCGTGCATTGAACAACCATTTCGAGGCGTTAGTACTGTTTTCCATAGCCGTGGTGGCTGTGGCCTTAAGCGGTCAATCCAACGCAATTACCGCCACTTGCGCGTGGGTGTATCTTATTTGTCGCATTGCCTATGTAGCGGCTTACGCATTTAATTGGGTGCCTTGGCGATCGGTCATCTGGGGGTGTGGATTCATGGCCACTGGCATCATGTTAATCACGGTGCTGCTGGCTTAGCAGCCGCTCACTATTATGCTGTCTTCAGATCTCATCTGGTTTCTTTTGCCTGTAGCTGCTGCCGCTGGATGGATCGCTGCGCGCAGTCGTGATTTGGGTGGCAATCGTAAATTTTGGAATGACTCACAACGTTTCCATGAGGAGATCAATCAGCTGCTCTCAGAAACAGCATCTGATAAACAAGTGTTTGACTCTTTCACCGACGGTGGGCGAGATGCGGCTGAGACGCATATTGCGCTAGGCAACCTGTATCGACGGCGTGGTGAATTTGATCGAGCTATTCGCATTCATGAAAGTATAATGGGCAAGCACGCACTAGATGAAGATCTGCGTGTTAGCGCCCAGTTCGAAATGGCACGGGATTATGAAGCCGCTGGGTTGATGGATCGCTCTGAAGGGCAGCTGCGTGAGTTAATCCAGTCGGGCCATCGATTAACCGAGGCTTATGACATTCTTCTGAAACTCCACGAGCGCGAGCAAGACTGGCTACAGGCTGTCAATATTGCTCTGGAATTCAAAAATGCTTGTGATTCATCGTTTGCGAAAAAATCGTTTGCGCAAAAACTAGCTCATTATTACTGCGAATTAGCCGAAGTTGCCAGTGTGGACAACAACGATAGTGAAGCTCATCGTCTTCTAACGCTCGCTTTGCGACAGTGGCCTGAAAGTGCAAGAGCACATGCTCTATTTGCCGACATCGCACTACGAGATAAAAACTACAAGCAGGCGATTACGCACTTCAACAAAGTTGAGAATATTGATGCTGCCTTAATGCCTGTGATTATAGAAAAACTGTTTGCCGCCCTTCAAGGTGCAGGCGACAAGCAAGCTCTTGAACAGTTCGTAAGGCGTATCCAGCAGCAAAAAAATGCGTACTCTGTCATTCGGAAAACTCGGCAGGTGATAGCTGCGCAGACCAATGAGCAAACAGCTGATCGTTTCTTCAAAGATCAAATCCTGAAGCGACCATCGCTGAAAGGGCTTCGGGATTGGGCGCATGATCAGTTGGAGCTATCCAAACCCGATGAAAAAGCTAAGGTACAGATTATTTGTAACTTGCTTGATCAAGTTATGGAGGATAAACCCGCTTATCGCTGCCGCTCGTGCGGATTTCAGGGTAACGTTATGCACTGGCGATGTCCTAGCTGTGCCAGCTGGGACTCAGTTTCAACCATTATTGGTGTGGAAGGCGAATGAATAGAATAATTACTGCGTTGGACTTTGCAAATGTTGCAAAAGCTCAGGACTTCGTTTCCAAGATCGACCCTTCGCTAACAAGGCTCAAGGTGGGCAGTCAGCTATTTACGCTGGGTGGACCGGCGTTGATTGAGGAGCTGCAGAAGCAGGGCTTCGATGTGTTCCTTGATTTGAAATATCACGATATACCCAATACGGTGGCTAGTGCCCTGCAGGCGGCATCGGCTCTGGGAGTCTGGATGGTTACGTTGCACGCTAGTGGTGGTCCCGCAATGATGAAAGCTGCAAGAGATGCGGTTAACTCATACGATCGTCAGGCACAAACAGGCGGTGGTACTCGAATCGTAGCGGTCACCGTGCTCACCAGTCTTGACCGCGCTGAGATGGCGGCTGTGGGTTTAGACAAAGAGCCTTCAAGTCAAGTAGAGCAACTTGCGCAACTTGCTCATGCAGCCTCCATGGATGGCGTCGTGTGTTCCCCGCATGAGGTTGCTCTAATTCGTGGCATAGGCAAGAACGATTTCCTGATAATTACTCCGGGTATTCGTCCAGATAAGGACGGTGAAGTACCTGTGAGCCAGATAACTAGCCACGGTGGTGCTCCAGATGATCAACGGCGTACGTTAACCCCCTACGATGCTATCGTCGGCGGTAGTGACTACTTAGTTATAGGACGACCTGTCACACAAGCTAGCTCCCCGGTAGAGGTTCTGCATGCCTTAAATGCTGAAATACAAATTGCTGCTAGCCAAATCTCAACTAATAGTCCAGATTGAACAATGACTGCTAATACAAAAGTCTACATCTCCGCCCAACAACTACTTGAAGACTCTCTGGAGCTCGGGCGGCAGATTCTTGCCGGTGGGTTCAGGCCTGATTACATTGTGGGTGTCTGGCGTGGCGGCACACCCGTTGGCATCATGGTGCAAGAGTTATTGGATTTTTACGGTGTGGAAACCGATCATATTTCCATCCGTACTTCGTCCTACTCTGCAATGAACAAACGTGAGAACAAGGTCAGGGTGCATGGGCTTAGCTATCTAACATCGGCAATGAATGCAGAAGATTCATTGTTGATTGTTGATGATGTCTTTGATACTGGACTCAGTGTGAATGCCATTTTGAAGAAGCTTCGAGAAAAATCACGCAAAAATCTTCCACACGATGTCCGTGTTGCTACGGCTTACTTTAAGCCCGAAAGGAACCGAACGGATTTTTCCCCTGATTTCTATGCGCATAAAACCGACGATTGGTTGGTGTTCCCGCACGAGATGGAGGGCTTGTCTCGATCCGAAATTGTGGAGAACAAACCGCACTTGCTAGAAGTTATGAACTCTTTGGAAGGGATCATAGAGCCGGTAAAATTGCGGCAAGAGTGATTGTCTTTCCGTTTTTTAGCTTTTCGCACCGGTGTTACCTAAGAATGTTGCCTGAAGAAGGCAAACTTTTGCATGAACGCTTGTCCTTGTGATGCAAAGTGAATACACTATCGCCTTGCAGAGCCTTGGTGGTGGAATTGGTAGACACGCCGGATTCAAAATCCGGTTCTGGTAACAGAGTGCGAGTTCAAGTCTCGCCCGAGGCACCATCTGCAAACGTTTTTTATTCATGAGTCAGCTTAGCGATTACCATTTCGATCTGCCGCCAGAGCTCATAGCGCAAACGCCCCTGAAGCGGCGTAGCGACGGCAGGCTCCTCTGTCTATCAGGAGCCACTTGCGAACACAAAGCCATCTGTGATTTGCCCAGCCAGCTAAAGCGCGGCGACAGGCTCGTTTTCAACGACACGAAGGTTATCCCCGCACGAGTTTATGGCCACAAAGCCTCAGGTGGCAAACTTGAACTCATGCTTGAACGGGTTACTGATCGTGGCACTGTGCTGGCGAAAATACGTTGTAGTAAGTCGCCAAAACCCGATTCCTTGATCACGCTCGTAGGGCATGACGGTGATTTCAATGTCTCGATCACGGCTAAAGTCATAACACGCCAAGCTGATTTGTTTGAACTGCAGGAGGCTGTGAGCGAGCCGGATAAAGACAGTGTGGGTCAATCACTGACCCATTCCATAACGCTGGGCGACTTCATCGCGAAGTACGGTGATATTCCCTTGCCGCCGTACATCGAAAGAAAGCCAGACAGTGATGACTTGGAGCGGTACCAAACTGTATTCGCTCAAACTTCAGGCGCGGTTGCAGCGCCAACGGCTGGGCTGCATTTTGACGACGAATTGCTTGCTCAGTTAGCGGCGGCAGGTATCGATCGATCG
This sequence comes from Granulosicoccus sp., assembly GCA_023300375.1. Lineage (GTDB taxonomy): Bacteria > Pseudomonadota > Gammaproteobacteria > Granulosicoccales > Granulosicoccaceae > Granulosicoccus. Next base: position 16,856 of record JALZWO010000035.1, read on the forward strand.
TTTATTACTCTGCATGTAGGGGCCGGCACGTTTCAGCCTGTTCGCGTCGATAACATCGAAGAGCATGAGATGCATGCAGAGCGTGTTGATGTCTCGCAGCAGTGTGTCGATGAAATTGAGAGCACACGAGCGGCTGGTGGCAGAATCATTGCGGTGGGTACCACCTGTGTTCGCTCTCTAGAAGCGGCTGCACAGCCAACAGGGCAGTTGAGCGCATTCAAAGGTGAAACACAATTGTTTGTCACTCCTGGGTTTACATTTAACGTGATTGACGCAATGCTGACCAATTTTCATTTACCCGAATCCACGCTGTTAATGCTGGTGTCAGCTTTTGCTGGCAAGCACAACACATTAGCGGCTTACCAACAAGCGGTTGCGATGCGCTACCGATTTTTCAGTTACGGTGATGCCATGCTTGTGTGGCCACACTCAGGGCCCACAGTATGAGCGGATCAGACCAAGGCACGAATAACGGGGTGAATTTTGGTTTTAAGTTGTTGGGTGAAGATGGTACGGCCAGGCGTGGAGAGCTGGACTTCGGTGCGCGTGGCACAGTGCAAACCCCTGCTTTTATGCCTGTAGGCACTTACGGTACGGTCAAATCAGTTAGCCCCGAAGAGATACGTCAGATAGGAGCTGAAATAATATTAGGCAATACTTTTCATCTGTGGCTGCGCCCCGGTACCGAGATCATCAAGCTACACGGTGATTTGCATGACTTCATGCACTGGTCTGGCCCGATACTCACAGACTCTGGTGGGTTTCAGGTATTCAGTCTTGCTAAGTTGAGAAAAATTGACGAAAGTGGTGTGCGCTTTAGGTCGCCAGTGGATGGTTCGGAAGTGTTTTTAAGTCCGGAAGAGTCAATGCGAATACAAACTGATCTGGGTTCTAATGTGGTTATGGCCTTCGATGAATGTACGCCGTACCCAGCAACGCACGCTCAGGCGGCCGATTCTATGGAGCTGTCTATGCGTTGGGCAAAGCGATGCAAGAGCTCGTTTACCGAACTTGAAAACAACAATGCATTGTTCGGCATTGTTCAAGGCGGAATGTATGACGACCTACGCAAAACATCCTGTGAGGCGCTAACGGACATCGGTTTTCCGGGATACGCCGTAGGTGGTTTGGCCGTGGGCGAGGAAAAATCGTTGCGCGATGCGGTGCTTGAGGCGACAACACCTTAT
>JALZWO010000036.1 GCA_023300375.1 Granulosicoccus sp.
TAATGGCGCCGGTGGCGATGATGCGGGCGGCAACGATGACGGTAATGGCGCTGGTGGTGATGACGCGGGTGGCAACGGCGATGGTAATGGCGCTGGTGGCGACAATGACGGCAGCAATGGAGTAATTGCCGATGAAACCACTGCTGCGGTGAGTGACCAATTTGAAGTCAATCAAGGCACTACACTACAGCTCGATGTGCTGGCTAACGATATGGACGGTGCTGGGAATGGTCTCAGAATCATCGCTGTTTCGGAAAGCCCAAATGCAACCATCACCATCAGCGAAGATGGACAATCTGTTATTTATAACCCCAATGCGGGTTATTTCAGCCCTGATGGGATGCCAGACACCTTCACGTACACGCTGGAAGACTCCGATGGAACTCAGCGTACAGGCAATGTAGCTGTCACTGTGATCAGATTCAGCGACCTGAATGGCAACGCGGTCAACGACTTCACAGAATGCAACTGCGATAACTTATTTCTTGAAACCGGGTTAGACGGCTCAGGTATTGGATCTATCTCCCGATACCTGTTATTACTAATCGCATTAATTGGTCTGGTTCGGTATTACTCAGGGTTCTCCCGAAAGTTGTCCCAGTACAATGGAGCTGTGTAAGATGAATTTTAAGCAAAACCGATCAGGCATAGTGGTTTCAGCTTCCTCAGCGGCGTTCGCGTTGTTGCTAGGCCCAGCACACTTTGCAACCGTTCACGCGGACAATTTTAATAAGCGTGCCTACGTTGGAATCGGCGTTGGAGTCACCGAAGTAGATCCCGAGAGTTCCACAACTGCACTTGCAGTCAGCGATGATTCTGATGTCGGCGCACACCTTGCGCTAGGGTACGATATCTCTCGCTTTCTAACCGTGGAAGGCTATATCGCAACGCTTGGAACTGCTGAGGTTGAATTTCTAGGGACTGACGCAGGTAGCATTGATTACACCGTTTACGGCGTCAGTCTACTAGGTTACTTTTTTAACTCGCAAAGTGGTTTGACTTTCGGTGATGACGATGTCACCGGGCTCTATCGCCGAGAAGGTGTGTCACTTTATGGCCGATTCGGTATTGGTCATTTGGAAAACGACTCTGAGCGAGTCGACTTCAGACGCGACAACCCTAATCATGCGGTCTTTGGTTTAGGACTTGAGTATGGTTTCTCAAACGGTATTGCCCTGCGCGCAGAGGCAACGGCCTTTGACACTGATGCCAAGTACTTCAGTGTCGGTATTCTCAAACGATTCGGTGATGCGTCTGCAGCGCCATCACTGGCCGCTGCTGCCCCGTTAATTCCAACGGTAGCTGTTCTTGCCGAACCAGAGAAGCCTGCAGCGGCGTTACCAGAGGCTGTTGAGCGTAAGCTCTTCAACCCAATCCAATCCCCCGAGAGCTACTTTGCGGTAAATAGTTCAGATTTAACGCCTGAAACCATGCGTGAACTTGATGAATATGTTGTTCTTATGCAAGGTAATAGCTTGCGAATGCAAGTAGAAGGTCATACCGATTCGGATGGGCTGGAGGCATACAATCTTGGCTTATCAGTTCGTCGTGCTGAGGCTGTGGCTGACTACATAGTAGGTGAAGGCATTGCGCGAAATAGAGTTACCATCATCGGTTATGGTGAAGCCCGACCAGCGAGTAATAATGACTCTGAAGAGGGTCGTGCGTTGAATAGAAGAACTGAAATTGAATTGCTCTCGCCTGCGGAACCACAAGCTTCACTGTGATGTTGTATAGGCGCATTTTCTATTAATGAGCCTGCTTTGGGAGCATCAACACCTCGATACGCATTACAGCGTGCGAAGCTCAGGGGGGGCAATACGGTTGTATACCAATCGTGTTTTTCACAGTCAGTGGAATCCACGAGTCCCCTTTTCTGGTGGTATTTGGGACTGTTTAAGCCTTCCTGCGCTACACAAACAACCGGGGCAGATAGGACGTGTTCTGTTACTGGGAGTAGGTGGTGGCGCGGTTATCAACCAGCTACAAGAAATTGACAGTTCTGTATCGGTGACAGCCATTGAACTCGATGGGCAGCATCTGAAAATTGCTCGAAACTGGTTCAAGGTAGGTGGTGAAAATATCTCGCTGATTCATGACGACGCTATCAGCTGGCTATATAGCTATGATGGGCCGCCCTTCGACATCATAATAGATGATTTGTTTGGCCATGATGAGGGCGAACCCATTCGAGCCTGTGCGCTGGAACTATATTGGTTGGAGTTGATGTATCGGCATCTGAATGTTGATGGACTGCTGGTAGCAAACTGCATTAACAGTGTTGAGTTAATACAAGCTTTGCCTACTATTGGAGCTGCAGGCTTCAAGGCTGGATATCGTTGGCACTTGCCAACGTATGAAAACATCATTGGTGTTTTTGCCAAACAGTCCTTGCATGCCAGGCAATGGTCACGCAATCTTGAAACAAGCGATTTGAGCGTCAAGGATCGTAGTCAAGCACGGACAATAGTCAGGCGACCTTTGCGTGCCTTGACCGATTATATGAATTAAACGCGGTTAAGCATCGAATTCAAAGCATAAGTTAGGCGTTGGTGTTTATTTGAAACTGTACGACAGTTGTGCGCTGATTTCAGTAGACTCAACTTCGCTAATCCGTGCTCCCACTTGCAAGATTCCTAAACCAAATCCGACGGTAAAGGCGGTATTGTCTTCGTCCCGTTCGGCGTCAAAAGCTATCCCCGCGCGAATGGCATATTTCTGGGTGCCGTACTCAACACCGATGCCAATCTTTTGCGTGTCAAAGTTATCCACCTTTGCACCATTCAAGGCCAGATCGCCAGTTAAGTTCAGCTTTCCTTGTTGGTAAGCCGCTCCTACGATTAATTGTGGTGTTGTTTCAAATTCAAAGCCGTTTTCCGTTTCAATTGATTCGGGCACCAAATTCCTAACAACTGCGGCTACTTGAACGGGTAGAGTGGGGAGGTCGGTAGAAAATCCGAGATCTACAGTGAAGGAGCTCTCAGTGTTCTCACTGTCATCGAATCTATCTTGAATCGAGCGTGAGGTTTCGTCCAGTTCTGTTTGAACATTGGCACTAACATCGGCAGCTCTGAGTGAAGATATCTTTGGTGTAATACCCATATCGACTTTGTAACCCGCCACATTAAGTGTTCGGGCAAGGCTTATACCAAGCTGAACACGAATCAGCGCTGCTGCTTGTCCACTGGAGTTTAATACAGGTTCACCGGTTACCGGGTCGTTTTCGTCTGGCAGAACCACATCAACGGTGCCTAAGTTCGGATCAAAAGTAATAAAGTCGGGTTGCTCGTCCCTATTAACCTCGCCGAACGTTAAATCGCCTTCGAGTATTTCAGCGAATTGACCGACGTAGACTCTGTCACCTTCAGGAATATCAGACGTCCCTGAAAATGTTCCACTTACACTAAGGTTCACGCTGTAGGGTTTGTTGGTGTGCGTGAAAGCAATACCTAAATCGGTTTGTAAGTGACCCTCTACCGTCTCTCCGTCCAGCACATCTAAAATATTCAGGATGCGATCAGACAGCACTGAGATAGGGTCTGTGTCGGCTATACAAATAGTGTCATCGTTAGCTGTAAAGGGATTGCAGGTGATGCTCTGACTATTGAGGTTTTCAATCTCATCCTCTAGATCATCAAATATTGTTTCGTTCGCAGAGTCGGTAACGGTGTCTACTAGATCGCTGTCAGCTCGGGCCTCTCCACTAAAGCCTAAAAGAACATGTGTGGTTTCACCACGACGGTGCATTTGCATCATGCTTGCAGGATTGGAAAGTACACCATGTGCACCATTGCCATTCGCTATAACCGCCCCCCCAAGAGCTATTGAGCGTGCATCTTTTGCAGAAACGTTGGTAGTTGCAGTGATTGTGCAAAGAGTGGTGATCATTGCTCCCAGCGTTACAAACCTATTCATAGAGTGTCTCTGCGTGTCTGGCGCTTTCACGCGGATAGTTTTAAGAGTTAGCAAGGTGTCTAAAGCTGTTATCGGAGATAACTAACAGCATAAGTTTTAGCATGTAGCAGCAAAGCGCATGCCTAGCTTCTCTTGCCTAACAAGGCAGGAGTTATGTGAATACGAGAGGGCGATTAGTCTTCGGATTCTGCAAGAAACTTTGTGTCTCGAGGACTGCTTAGCTTAGTGTGAAAGGCTGTACGGAATTGGATACAACACTTGGTTTAGGTTTTATCGGAAATAGCTAGGCTGATTGCCAGAATAGCGTGGCGCGAGGATTCAGGCAGTAGTGCGCGAGCTTCATCTTCGATTTTGAATAACGAGTGCATCGGACGAAGCTTGCCATCGTTCAGTTCAATGTAACCTTGATGTTGCATCGATTCGACGAAACTATTGTGTAAGTGTTTGTCGTATAGCTCTGTTGCTACTTTACCGTGTGTGCTGGCGAGCCGATTTGCTGCTAGCTGACACCGTTTTTGCAACTCCTCGCTGTCGATTTCGTGATGAGTGCTTTGTGCGAGCAAACACGCGCACAAATAATCGCGCTCTAATGCTGGAGTTATCACGTTTGCCAGTCTGGCAAAGGCCACTGCCTCCAGTGAACCGGCAGTGGGGCGTGCCCAGACATTGTTGTCGTTTGTGATCAAGCCGGACTGTTCAAGTCCAGCCAGCACTTGTTGCAATGATTTCTGATTTACTTCGGTGGATAAAAAAAGTTCGCCTTGAATAAAAGGAAAACTCAGTTCGACCAGATGTGCTATCTCCTGCTCACTGCGATGTCGCCTATTGGTGAAGGTACAAGCCACCAGTGCTGGTAGTGTCAATAGATGAAGTATGTTGTTGCGGAAATAATTGAGTGGCGCTGCTTGTCCGGGCTTAAGAGCAACCAAAGGGCCGACCGCATCTTCGATCGTGTGTACAAATCCTAAACGTGAGCCATGAGCGATGAGTTCTTGAGCATCAATTTCAGGAACAGTAATTCGTGAATCTTGATAGGTACTTTGCAATAGTGTTCTGAAAATTGTGACTTGCTGAATAAATTCATCACAACTTATGCAGCCTCGAGGTGTCGCCAACATGGCGGTAGCTAGCAAGCTGATAGGTGTGACACTAGTGGCTTCATTTATTCGTTGCATGATGGTTTCACCCAAGTCATCGACTACAGGTCTGATCCAGGCTGGGCGTTCACTATCCACTGTATAGCTGCGCCACTGCGGTTCATGTTGCTCAAGTAATGAATCCAGTTCAATCGGGGCGCCAAAGTTTACGTACACACGTCCGTAATCCTCTTTTAATGTACGTAGGGACTTTAGCAAGGCAAATACGGACTCTCTTTGCTTCTTGCCACCAGCCAGTTCACTGGTGAAAGATCGTCCTTCAAGCAGACGTTCGTAGCCAAAGTACACTGGCACGAAAACCACAGGTGTTTCAGGTTTATGTAAATACGCATGCACTGTCATTGATAGCATCCCGCCTTTGTGGGGTAGCAGACGTCCAGAGCGGCTCCTGCCACCTTCAATGAAATACCCTAGTGCGTGCCCACGTTGCAGTAGTTCTTTCATGTACGCATTGAACACAGCAGAATACAGAGGTTTGCCAGCAAAGCTTCTGCGCAGAAAAAACGCACCACCCCGACGTAAAATTCCCCCTACAAAGGGTAAGTTCAGATTAATGCCAGCGGCAATATGTGGCAAAGAGAAGCCTTGAACATAGAGTATGTAAGATAAGAGCAGGTAGTCGATATGACTACGATGGCAGGGAACATACACAACTTCACGTCCATCAGCCACTGCTTTAAGTTGATCTATTCCATTGAGCTCAACACCATCGTACAACTCATTCCATAAGCGTTTGAGCAGCGTGTGCAGGACACGAATCGTCGGATAAGATACGTCAGCCGAAATTTCGTTAGCGTATGCTCTAGCTTGTTGACGGGCACGGTCTAAGGTGCTGGTGTTAGCCTCATTATTGATTGCGAGGCGAACCGCTGAGTCAGACAACACATGGTCCATCAGCATTCGCCTATGCGATTGGTCAGGGCCTAAACTGGCGATACGACGCTGCCGAAAATGCACACGGAGGATACGCGATACCTTGCGAGGCAATAAATCGCTATTCCCGCCAGAGCGTTGTAGGGCTTCAAGTGACAATGGCTCACTGATACTTAAGAGTGTATGTCTGCCATGCACAAGAGTTGTCAATAACTTGCGGGTGCGTCCAGCGAATTGCCAGTTCTCACTCAATAGCAATTTGACGATGGATGACTCCTTGTCAGGTGCCCGACCCCAGTAAACCGATACGGGGACGATCTGCAGTTCTCCGGCATCGCCATTTTCACTGGCTTTTATCAAAGAGGTGAGTAACTCGGATGTGGTTGGGTGTCGCTTTGATCGCCGTTTCCAAAAAAACAGTTTGCGTCTCTGTCTGAGCACATCTACAGACGTCTTAAAGCGCGCTCCACCAAACAGCAGTTCCTTGTCTGGGTGGGGCAAGGATAATCGCTCAGCGGCTATTGTTAGCGCGGCTTTGTCAGCCAGACCACCTACCTCCAGTATATAGAGTACGGGTATCTCCGGATTGATGAGTGAATTGGGCTCTTTAGGTAATACCTCTGGATTGATCCAGAATCGCATTACGCGTATCAACAGGCTGTCAACGAAAGTTTGCAATGTCTGAGGCATAATGGCGGTTCAACAAGAGGGATGCATCATACAGTGACCAGACTAAACACTATCGAAATCACCAAATTATCGGAGGTCACTATCGAGGCGCTCGAGCCTTTTCGTCAGAATGGCAAGATTGCGCCGGTGTACCTGCAATTTGCCAATAGTGAGGTAGCATTGCAAGCTTATTTGCGAATGGAACAAAGCCTGAGCCTCGGAAGTCTCAGTACTCTCCAACTTGAGGCTGTCAAATTATGGGTCAGCCAGCAAACTGGCTGCGAATTTTGTCTATCGGTACATTCGTTCAAAGCGCAAAGCGCCGGGCTGGATGAACCACAACAGATGGCCATCCGTACGGACGAGGAGACCGGTAATCAATCATTGGATGCCTTGCTAAGGCTTGCCAGAACTTTGTTTCGAACGCCGGGTAGTATTCCTCAAGATGTTTTGAGTGATGCGCGCGCCGCAGGCTTAAGTGATGAGAACATGGTTGATCTGGCCATGGCAATGAGCACGATATTCTTTACCAACCTGACTAACCATATTAACGACTCAAAGTCGCCGTTGAAAGCCGCTCCTGCTATTTCATAGATTCAACTTAGGATTGTCTTTTGGGGCCCTATTTTGGTACGAAATTGTGTCCTCCGCGCATGCTTATAGCGTTGCTCAAAAGTCTTGTATTGATAACACGTGAAGCGAAAAACAATGGCTCAAAAAAAAGTTCCAAAGAATATACTCGGGGAAGATCTCGTTACTTGCGGTTCTGACCCTATCACTGGATTCTATCGTGATGGGTGTTGCGATACAGGGCCAGAAGATGCAGGCTCTCACACAGTTTGTGTGGCTGTCACTGATGAATTTCTTGAATTCACTGCCTCAGTAGGGAACGATTTATCAACGCCTATGCCTGCCTATGGATTCCCTGGATTGAAGACAGGCGATCGCTGGTGTCTGTGCGCGAGTCGCTGGTTGCAGGCGTTCAATGCAGGCCATGCGCCTAAAGTTTATGTACGCTCGACGCACGAGGCTGCTTTGCGAATAATCCCAATGGACGTGCTCACTGCATCGGCTGCTGATTTACATTGATACAGCTTTTTAGATGTAACGACCTAAGGCCTGGACACTTGTCAGATGCCAAGAGGCCTTCATTAGTTGAACTCAACTTCCCACCTTAGTATTAATAAGGCTGCTCTATTTCTATGAAATTCATCTCGCGCCTGCTCAAGTGCTTCGAGACACAGATTGACCCGTTCCCAGATGAGCCGGCGCAACGCCCTCCAGATCGGTTGGTTCCTTTTCTGTGGCATTACGCTAAGGATGCCTGGCCGTGGCTTAGTGCCTTGGCTTTGTTTTCTGGATTGATTTCGATTCTGGAAATCAGTTTGTTCGGCTTTCTAGGTAATTTGGTCGACTGGTTGGGTAGCAGAGATCCAGCCACTTTGTTGGCTCAGGAGTCGTCAAAGCTATTTTTGATGGCGCTGGTTATCTTGGTACTTCTGCCCGTGGCAGGTTTTGTTCAATCACTTGTGTTGCACCAAGTCATATTCGGTAACTTTGTTATGACCATTCGCTGGAAAGCGCACCGGTGGATGTTGGGACAAAGTTACTCTTTCTATCAGGACGAGTTTGCTGGACGAGTAGCGACCAAGGTAATGCAAACATCTCTAGCCATTCGTGATGCTGTGTTGAAAGTACTGGATGTACTTGTATATGTTGCGGTCTATTTTTTTGGAGCTGTGGTGCTTGTATCTTCGTTCAGTGCGTGGATGGTGCTGCCTTTTGTGCTCTGGCTGTTTTGCTACATGTACTTGCTTGGATACTTTCTTCCGCGTTTGAAATCAGTCGCTCGACAGCAAGCCAATGCGCGTTCAGAAATGACTGGACGTGTCGTTGATAGCTATACCAATATCATGACAGTTAAGTTGTTCGCGCATGCAGGTCATGAAGCTGGTTATGCCAAGGCCAGCATGAAGGGTTTTCTGCATACCGTATACCCACAGTTTCGACTGGTTACCGGATTGAATCTGTTTCTCGATATCATTAACGCCTTGTTGTTGTTCAGTGTAGGCACCGCTGGTATTGTGCTTTGGATGAATGCTCAAGTGGGGGTAGGAGCTATAGCCGTCGGTGTTGCGTTAGTGCTGCGTTTGCATGGCATGTCGCGTTGGATCATGTGGGAGCTATCGGGTTTGTTCGAAAGCATCGGTATTATTTACGATGGTATGAATATGTTGTCGACCCGTCGAAGTATTGTTGATAGTCACGATGCTACTGATTTGCCTGTGGATGTGGGTCGAATACAACTGCAAGAGGTGACGTTTCACTACGGGCGCGATAAGGGCGCTATCGAAAGGCTTAATCTTGATATTGCTGGAGGTGAGAAAATTGGATTAGTTGGGCGCTCGGGTGCTGGGAAAACAACCCTGACCAATTTGCTCCTCAGGTTATATGATATTGAACACGGGACAATACTCATTGACGGTACCGATATACGTGGTGTCACGCAGGAGAGCTTACGGCGTAATATTGGTGTTGTTACTCAGGATTCCTCTTTATTACACCGTTCAGTGTTTGACAACATCGCTTATGGTAGCCGCGATGCTACTGCAGAGGATGTGACCGCTGCGGCAATACGTGCCAATGCGCATGAATTTATCCAAGATCTTGAAGACAGCGAAGGTCGGCGTGGATACGATGCGCACGTGGGTGAACGAGGTGTCAAACTGTCGGGTGGTCAGCGGCAACGTCTGTCCATTGCGCGTATGTTTCTAAAGGATGCTCCTATACTTATTCTCGATGAAGCCACCTCTGCTCTGGATAGTGAAGTAGAGGCGGCTATTCAAGAGAATCTCAGTGGTCTAATGCAAGGTAAAACAGTTATTGCCATTGCTCATCGCCTGTCCACAATCGCGGCGATGGACAGACTGATCGTTATGGATGCAGGTGCCGTGGTTCAGGCAGGTAAGCACTCGACGCTAACTAAGGAAGACGGCTTATATCGCCAGTTGTGGACTCGTCAATCCGGAGGCTTCTTGGCCGATACTGAACGATGAACCTTGAAAATATTGTTCGATGTAAGGGAGAGATACTGTGAACAAATTCAAATTAGTCATGTTAAGTGGGGCGTGGTGTGCATTTGCCTTGGGCATGGTGCACAGCCAAGCGGTGGAGTTGGAAGTTACCCACTGGTGGACTTCTGGAGGCGAGGCTGCTGCGGTTAAAGTGTTTGCCGATGCGTTCAATGATGGCGGTGATGTTTGGGCTGACGGCGCCATTGCTGGGGGCGGAAGTATCGCTCGTCCAGTTATTATTAGCCGCATTCTGGGTGGCGAGCCTATGGGTGCTACTCAGCTAAATCAGGGTAGGCAAGCTGAAGAGCTGATTGAAGAGGGATTGATGCTGGATTTGACGGAGCTGGCTGAAAAGGAGGGCTGGAGAGATTTTGTTCGCCCTGCCAAGCTTCTGGACAGTTGCACCTTAGACGGCAAAATTTACTGCGTTCCGATCAATATCCACAGTTTTCAATGGATGTGGGTCAGCTTGGCTGCCTACAACAAGGCGGGTTTAGAGCCACCTGCTGATTGGTACGAGTTTGTCGCCTCGTCTCAAGCGTTACGTGGGGCTGGAATTGTACCTTTGGCTGTGGGTGGTCAGGCATGGCAACTGAGTGGTATGTTCGGAACCCTCTTCGCGGGTCTTTCTGGGGTGGACAACTGGCGAAAGGTCTACATTGATCGTGATGAAGACGCCTTGCGTGGAGGGATTACTGCCAATGTGTGGAGAGCGTTTGGTGATGCGCGAGATTTGCAAGCGAAAAACAATACAGTTCAGAACTGGAATGATGCCACTACGCAAGTCATCAACGGGAAAGCCGGTGCGCAGATTATGGGCGACTGGGCACAAGCAGAGTTTGCATTAGCGGGTTTAACAGCTGGTAAAGAGTACGATTGTCTTCCTGGCTTGGGTATTGCGCCGGTATTGGATGCATCAGGTGATGCGTTCTATTTTCCAAAGGTAGATGACCCAGAGATTGTGCAAGCCCAGCTGCGCATGGCCAGTATGATGATGAGCGCTGAGATTCAGGTAGCATTCAATCTGGTCAAAGGCTCTTTACCGATAAGGGGTGATGTGGACATGGACGAGGCCAACGAGTGCATGAATAAAGGCCTTGCCGTTCTAGAAAATGAAAATAATGTTTTACCGTCAGGGGATCAGACATTCAGCCCAGATACACAAGGGCAACTGGAGGATCTGATTATTGAATTTTGGTCAGATCCCGACATGGATCCTGCAGACGCACAGGCAATTTTTGCGGATATCATTCTAGACGCTGACTAACTTGTAAGAGTTTGGTATTCCAGATAAACGCTGTTACAGTCACTGTTGGCAAGCATACGATGGGTGAAGGCTCTTTGGCATGAATACTTCCAAGCGCCCGAATCTGTGGTTAAGAAACATGAGCGCCAAGGTGGCAGCAGTGCCAATGATTGCCACAGCTCTTATTGTCTTCGTGGGCTGTTCCGTCTGGTCGGTTGTTTACTCATTCACCAGCTCTCGCAGTCTGCCAAAAGAGAACTTCGTTGGTCTCAAACAATACGAACGCTTGTTCTCATCTAATCGCTGGGTGGAGTCAGTAGAGAACGTCTTTATTTTCGGTATCTGTACTCTGGTTTTTTCATTAATCGTAGGCTTTTCTCTAGCGGTTCTTTTAGATCAGAAAATTCGTTTTGAGAATACTTTCAGAACCATATTCCTATACCCATTTGCCCTGAGCTTCATGGTCACCGGACTGGTGTGGCAGTGGATGCTTAATCCTCAGTTAGGCGTGGCCAGTGTTGTTCGTAATCTGGGATTCGAAAATTTTGAAATACTCCTGTTGTCCAGTCGTGAATATTCTATTTATGCGATTGTTATTGCTGGGTTATGGCAGGGTACAGGTCTTGTCATGGTCCTTATGCTCGCAGGTCTGCGCGGAATTGATCAAGATATCTGGAAGGCATCGAGAGTAGATGGTATTCCTGCGTGGAAGACTTATCTGTTTATAGTGGTACCCATGATGAGACCGGTTTTTGTCACAACTTTAGTCATCATTGCCTCAGGTATCGTCAAAGTCTATGATCTGGTGTTGGCTATGACTCAAGGTGGTCCAGGTATTTCCTCTGAAGTGCCTGCCAAGTATGTGTATGACTATATGTTTGGTCGTGCAAATCTGGGGCAAGGTTTGGCGGCATCTACGGTCATGCTAAGCACAGTGCTCATTGTTCTCATTCCTTGGAGTTATATGGAATTTCGAGACAAGCAGGAAAAGAGTGTATGAGAGGCGTGACTCCTACCACCGCGATAGGTCCGAGAGGTTCTAAGCCCAAGCGTATTCTTTCTACGCGCAACATTGTTGTCTATGGGGTTCTGACAGTGGCTGCTGTGTATTGGGTGATACCACTGTATGTAATGATCGTCACGTCTTTGAAAGGGTTGCCTGAAATTCGCATGGGAAATATTTTTGCCCCACCTCTTCAAATCACTTTTGAGCCTTGGGTGAAAGCCTGGGATTCAGCTTGCACAGGCTTGTCTTGTGAAGGCTTGAAGGTGGGTTTCTGGAATAGTGTGAAAATACTCATACCCAGTACATTTATTTCAATTGCTATAGCCTCGGTAAATGGTTATGCATTGTCGTTCTGGAAATTTAAAGGTTCGGAGGTTTTCTTTACACTCTTGTTGTTGGGTGCGTTTATCCCTTACCAAGTCATTATCTACCCGCTAGTTATTTTGTTAAGAGAGTTGGGTCTGTTCGCCTCCTTAGGGGGCATTGTATTGATCCATACAGTATTTGGCATGCCAATCCTCACCTTGTTGTTCAGGAATTATTTTGCCAGTGTGCCTATGGAATTGTTCAAAGCCGCACGTGTAGATGGTGCTGGCTTTTGGCGCATCTTCTTGCAAATCTTGTTACCAATGTCATTGCCAATTTTTGTTGTAGCGCTCATTCTGCAGATAACCGGTATCTGGAATGATTTTTTCTTCGGTGTTATCTATGCAGGAACACTCAATTTTCCAATGACGGTTCAATTAAACAATATCGTTAACACGACCCAGGGTGTGAAAGAATACAACGTAAATATGGCTGCAACGCTACTTACTGGTTTGTTACCACTAGTGGTGTACTTTATCTCTGGCAAGTTGTTTGTTCGGGGTATTGCAGCTGGAGCCGTTAAAGGATGAGTAGTGTAGACATAGTAGATTTACACCTGAGTTTTGGCGCTACAAAGGTACTTGAAAATCTGCACCTTAACGTAGCTGAGGGAGAGTTTCTGGTTTTGTTGGGGCCTTCAGGTTGTGGTAAATCCACACTACTCAATTGTATTGCTGGCCTGTTAGATATCAATGATGGGCAAATTTTTATTGGTGAACATAACGTCACTTGGGCTGAGCCAAAAGATCGAGGTATTGGTATGGTCTTTCAATCCTATGCGCTATACCCACAGATGAATGTAGAAAAAAATCTTTCGTTTGGGTTGCGAGTGGCGGGATTTTCAAAAGCGATAATCAGGCAAAAAGTTGCCGAAGTTGCGCACATTCTACAAATTGAGGATTTGCTCAAGCGTAAACCCGCAGCGTTGTCAGGAGGGCAGCGGCAACGGGTTGCTATTGGTCGCGCCCTTGTTCGTGATGTCGGTGTTTTTTTGTTTGATGAACCGCTGTCAAATCTTGATGCGAAGCTTCGGACTGATCTTCGTATTGAGTTGAAGCGTCTACATCGCAAGTTAGGCAATACTATGATCTATGTTACGCATGATCAAATGGAAGCACTGACTTTGGCTGATAGAATTGCCGTTATGAAAAATGGAGTGATACAACAGTTAGACACGCCCAACGGAATCTATCACCGACCCAAGAATCGATTTGTTGCCGACTTTGTTGGCTCTCCCAGCATGAATTTAATTCAGGGCACTCTATTCAAGCAAGATGAAGAGTGGTTGTTCAGAATGCACAGTGAGGCGACGCAAGACGAGCAATGGGTAGGTATTTCACTGACCCATTACCCATTTACCGCAGCGCCTGCTGTGGGACAAAAAGTTGAGTTAGGCATAAGGCCTGAACATGTGATCCTGACTGAAAAAGCATCTAATTCAGTCTCTAGCTATCTGTTTTTGGTGGATCTAGTTGAGCCGATGGGACCAGACGTTGTGTGTTGGGGTAGTGTCGCTGGTGAGCCATTCAAAGTGCGAGTCAGTGCTGACTTCGTGTTCAAACCAGATACAACGCTGATGGCAAGTTTTGATCTCACTCGTGCATCGATATTTGATATTGAAACAGGGGGGCGCATTTAGCGCCGAGATAAAAAACAAGGGAGCGCCTTGGTCTGCACGCGCTCCTTATTTACTCTAAAGTATTTCTCGTTTTTTGCCGTGCTACCCAGCCCATATGCCGTGCAATGGTTTCATCATTTCGCAGTGTCTGTTCTGTATTAAAGCGCGTGCCAAGCTCCATCTCGTTGTACAAACGATGAAGCCCCTTGTGGCAAAGATGACAGAGCATGAGGCCTTTGTTTAATTGATCTTTCGAATACTGTTTTGCGAAACGTTTGCGTTTGTGAAGCTTACGCGGGATCAGGTGATGAAAGCTTAAATCGGTTGTGCGTTCGCACAGCGTACACATCCCGTGTTTGATTCGCTTAGACACAACAGTCCTCTGTGTACGCTAGCGCACTGTAAAAAATGCTAAGAATTGTCTTCCTCACCGTAGGCTTGCTGTAGCAGTAAAGCAATGAGTCCTGTCCAACCTGTTTGATGACTGGCTCCCAGTCCCTCTCCAGTGTCACCATTGAAGTATTCGAAAAATTGATGAAGGCCTTCATCAGCGCTCTGTGCGAGTTCCTTGTTGTTGCTACACCAAGGTCTGACGTTTTGATCATTCTTTTCAAATAAGCGGATAAGCCGTATGGTGATGTGATTCGCCACTTGATCCAAGTTCATCATGTTGCCAGATCCCGTTGGACATTCCACCGTAAAATTATCACCATGAAACGCGTGATAGCGTCTTAGAGATTCAATGATCAGGTAGTTAATCGGAAACCAGATGGGACCTCTCCAGTTGGAGTTACCGCCAAACAGATTGGTCTCGCCTTCACCAGGCTCGTAGCTAACGCTGAGTGTTTTTCCGTTGTCCGTTGTATAGGAGAAAGGGTGCTTTTTATGGATTTTTGACAAACTTCGTATGCCGTAGTCAGAGAGAAATTCATCTTCATCCAGTAAGTAGGTGAGTACTCTCCGGAGTTTTTCCTCGCCCATAAAAGATAATAGGTGTTGGCGCTTATCGCTGCTTGCATCAAGGTTGGCAATACTTCCAGCAAGTTCTGGTCGATGATCCATCATCCAGCGCATGCGACGAGTGAAGTCAGGAAATTGCTCATAAACCTTATCATCAATGAGAGACACAGCAATAAGAGGCATCAGTCCAACCAGTGAGCGAACCTTGATAGGGGTTTGGCTGCCATTGGGCAGATCAAGCCGGTCATAGAAAAAGCCGTCCTTTTCATCCCATAGTCCAATGTGCTGATCATCCCCATTAATGGCGTAGGCAATTTGCAGGTAGTGATCGAGAAATTTGCTGGCAATATCTTCGTAAATAGGGTTATCGCTCGCTAGCTCAAGCGATATGCTGAGCATGCATTGTGAGAAAAACCCCATCCAGGCGGTGCCATCGGATTGATTGAGAACGCCACCTGTAGGAGGCTCTTCAGATCGGTCAAAAATACTGATGTTATCTAGTCCAAGAAAACCACCTTCAAAGATGGATTCTCCCCGTATGTCTTTTCGATTGACCCACCAAGTAAAGTTCATCAGCAATTTTTGGAAAACACCCTCGAGAAAAGCGCGGTCTCCAGTGTTGCCCTTTTTATCCATTTGGTACACGCTCCACGCAGCCCATGCATGTACTGGAGGATTGACATCGCCATAGGCCCATTCATAGGCTGGTAGTTGTCCATTGGGGTGCATGTACCATTCGCGCGTAATTAACGTGAGTTGGCGTTTGGCGTAGTCGGTGTCAACCATGGCTAGCGGTAGTGTATGAAACGCTGTGTCCCACACTGCATACCAGGGATATTCCCACTTATCCGGCATCGACATGATGTCAAAGTTATGCATGTGCTTCCAGTGAGAATTGCGGTCGTGTTTGCGCTTGTTAGGTGCTACTGGATCTCCATCAAGCCATTGCTTAACATCATAGTAGTAAAGTTGTTTGGACCACAACATTCCGGCCAATGCTTGTCGCTGAACAGTTTTGAGTGGCTCAGGTACTTCGGATGATTGCACTGAATTAAAAAATTGATTCAGTTCGTCATAGCGTTTGTCCATTGTGGGTTTGAAGCCGACAAATGGTTTGGATTTGTGCTCACTAGAAAGACGAAATTGGAATGTGCGACAGCTCCCTGCACCAAGTTTTACTGAGTAGTGCAATCCTGCTTTTGTGCCTTCTAGTTTTGGATTTATTGCGTTGGCGTCTTTGTTGACAACATATTCATGAAAGGCATCTTTAACAAATGGCGCAATATTAGGGTTCCCAAATAATGACTGCCTGTTTGTTTCATTGTTTGTCATCATCATTGTTGGGTCACCCTGCCAATAGAAATGATAATCGCCCAGTGCGGGATGCTGCGCTTTGAATGAGTTGCCAAGCCGATCATGCGGTTCGCGAACAATAGATGGCATAGTCAGCACATCACCCATTGGGCCGTTGGGGTATCCCCAGCTCCATGTGTTTCTAAACCATAGTTGCGGTATTAGAGAGACCTGAGCAGCCTGCTTGGAGCGGTTAGTTATGCTGACACTAATTAAGAGATCATTCTCTGATGCTTTGGCGTAGCGCACCTGTACATCGAAAAAACGATTGTCTTTGAAGATTCCAGTGTCGCTGAGTTCGTATTCTCGGTCCTCATAGCCGCGTCTTGCATTCTCGTCGCGTAATTGATCGTAAGGAAAAGCCTTTTGTGGGTAGTGGTAACGCATACTGGCATAGCTGTGGGTGGGCGTGCTTTCCTCATACCAGTAGTGCTCTTTTACATCCTCACCATGATTGCCTTCTGGGCCGCCTAAGCCAAATAGGCGCTCTTTCAGGTAGGGATCTTGTCCGTTCCACAGAGCGATTCCGAAGCAAAGGTATTGGTTACGGTCACAAAAACCCGCGAGTCCATCCTCATTCCAGCGATAGGTTCGGCCGCGAGCCTGGTCGTGTGGAAAATATGACCACGCGTTGCCATCATCACTGTAGTCTTCTCGTACAGTTCCCCATGCACGCTCTGCCAGATAAGGTCCCCAGTTTTTCCAATGTGATCGGCGCGATCGGTGCGCACTAAGGCGCCTTTGTTCGGCGAGTAATTGACGCTTTGAGAGCATGGTGGGTGTTAGATGTTAGCGTGTAGGAATGAGGTGGTGAGTGTATCAATTAACTCAAGAGACAATGCTCCTCGCATTAAAGGAGTTGGTAAGGCGTGACATCGTCATGGCCGACATGTTTGAGCGATATGGCGTTCCGCCGTTGTGGATACGTTCGCAAAGCTTTGCAACTTTGGTGCACATCATTCTCGAGCAGAAGGTGTCAATTGTCAGCGCACAGGCGGTGATGACTCGTGTACGTGATTTGTGTCCGGCAATGCAGCCCAGCCTTTTTCTGGATGTGCCAGATGAGCTATACCGTGCTGCAGGTCTGAGTAGTAGTAAGTTATCGTATTGCCGATCGATCGCAAAGGCTATTGTCGGAGGGTCACTCGATCTGGCAAATTTACAAGAGCTGCCGACTGATCAGATCATCAACTCACTGACTCGGATACGAGGTATCGGCCCGTGGAGTGCGGGTGTGTACGTAATGATGGTTCTTCGAAGATCTGATGCTTGGGCAAGCGGTGATCGCGCCTTGGTTGTTAGCTATGCGCAGAATGCTGAGTTGGATGAGGTACCAAGCTATGCGCAATTCGATGAGATTGCGCAAGCCTGGAGTCCTCATCGAGGCGCTGCTGCTCGCTTGCTCTGGCATGCCTACTTGTGTAAGCGAGCTAGAAAAACACCGAGCTATAACGCCAGTTAAGTCTGTGGTCGACCTATAGCTCCCTCTATGTGTGTAGAAAATTTATCAGCGTTCATGAAGCCAACAACCCGTGCAGGTGTTAGTTCAGCGCCTGCAGAGTTGTAGAAAATAATACCTGGTGGTCCAAACAAGTCGAAGTGCTTCAGCAATTCCTTGTCAAGCTTATCGTTGGCTGTAACATCTGCTTGCAAGACGATGGCGTTGCTGAGTAGTTGTTGCACCCGATTATCAGTGAATGTGAAGGCTTCCATCTCTTTGCAGCTGATACACCAGTCGGCGTAGAAATCAAGCATAACCGGACGGCCTTGGGCAGTAGCGTCGCCGATCACCTGCTCAAGTTCAGACACACTTTTGACAACTTGAAAGGGTAGGGCATGTTCGCCATCGCGGTGATCAGCAGCCTCACCACCACCGCTAGCGGTACCGGTGAATCCGCCCAGAGGCTTCAGGTAACTGCCACCTCCAGCCAGTGCGCCAACCAACAAAGCTATGCCATAGAGACCAACAGCTATACCTGCAGTTTTGCCGATCATCTGCCAGTTATTGCCGCGGGTTAGGCGTTCAAAAGCGCCAAGGTAGACGCCACTCATAATCGCTAGCAATGCATAAAGTGCCATTGATACTGAGCTGGGCAAAAAGCGGGAGAGCATGTAGATCGCCATGGCGATCATCAAAATGCCAAAAATATGCTTAGTCGTATTCATCCATGCGCCAGCTCTGGGCACTAACTTGCCCGCGGATGTGCCAATAAGTAGCAGGGGAGCTCCCATGCCCAGTCCCAACGCAAACAGCGCTGCTCCGCCAACCACGGCATCTCCGGTTTTTGCGATATACAGCAGTGCGCCTGCTAACGGAGCTGTTATGCAAGGCCCAACGATGAGCGTAGAAATGAAGCCCATTGCAGCAACCCCACTAAATTGACCACCACCTTGCTTGTTCGACCATTGCGTGAGTTTATTTTGCACCTTGGTGGGCATTTGCAATTCATAGAAGCCGAACATAGACAGAGACAACACAACAAACAACATTGCGATGCCTGTCAAAACGGCTGGATGCTGCAGAAACGCTTGTATGTTGTAGCCCGAAAGGCCAACGGCAATGCCCACCAATGCATAAGTACTTGCCATGACAAGCACGTAAACCGCGGAAAGCTGAAAAGCTCGACCTGTGCTTACTTTTTCACGTTGTCCAACAATTAGGCTTGAGAGAATGGGGATCATCGGCAATACACAGGGCGTAAATGCCAGTAACAAGCCTAGCCCGAAAAAAGTGGCAATGGTTAGCCAGATGCTAGAACTGCCCAGAAGGCTTGTCAGGCGATCTTGCTCAGATTGAAGAGGCAGCGTTGGCGAATCTGCGACACGCAATAAGGCACCTGAAGCCGAAGCCGTTTCAGCTGTGGTTATAAGGCCGCCGCCACCTGAATTGGTAGCAATAGAACCCACCAAAGCTATTAAATCAGCATCAGAGGGGCTGCTTGTGCCGGCGCTGAAGCTTAATGGAAGCGTTGTCGTGGTCGGTGGAAAGCAAACACCAATATCAGCGCAACCCTGATAATTAATGATGAGTTGCCCGTTGGCTGGAGCCGCCTTTGCAAAACCAGCTACGTCTGCGCCACCAAGATTCAAGCGCGCATCGGCTGTGTCTCTGAGCACATGTACATTGCCAAAAAATTCATCAAATTGCTCTTGACCTTCGCTGACAAACTCAGAGCTTACCGCCAAGCCATCAGCCTGTTCTATGCTGAAACTAAGCTTATCCCGGTATAGGTAATAACCGTCTTCTATCTGCCAGCGTAGTTCGATAGCGTTGTGATGGGCGCTAACTACTTGAGGCAGAAATGCCAGCTCGGGGGGCAATATGCTGTCAGTTTGGTTATCAGACTCAAAAAATTGTGTCGATGATGACTGCTGAACCACGGATACAAGGCTGCTGCTTGCATCGACATCCTGTTTTGCCGAGAAAAGGCCACCGCTGTTTACAGGGGCGTTTGCGTCGGGTAAATCAACATCCAGTGCCACAGTATTGGGCGGGTAGCAGAGCCCGATGTCTGCACAGCCCTGATACATAATGTTCAGGGTGAAGTTACTGATTGATTGATCGCTTTCGTAAGGAAGGACGATTTCAGTGGTGCCCCGAAATATCGCTTGCTCGCCAAAAAAATCATCGTTTATGGTTGTCGCCTCTTCGAACACGGGAGCGCCGAGCACAATACTTGCGCTGGCGTCTGGCTCTGCACCCACCGAGAACGCCAGCTTGTCTCTGTACAAATAATATTCGTCTTCGATGGAGTACCTAATGGTGATGGAGTTGCTCTGTACGTCAGTAATTTCTGGGGCGAAAGCAACTTCTGGAGCTAGAGGTTGAGGAGCGTTGAATAAATCCTCACTAGCCCACGCGCCGTGTGACAACAAAGGTGTCGTCAGTGTCAAAGCAAATATCTTGGCGATGCTGCTCAAGTGCAGAGTGTGAAAAAAATTCATGAATCCGGCTTGGCTCACAGTAATTTGACTCGGTTAACAGATGTATTGCTCTTTAATAGCGGCTTACTCTGTAAATAAATGATCTGAAACTAGTTTGATGCAAAAACACCCCATTAGCAAATAACAAGCCGCGTTTGTGGGGGCATCTTTTGGCCTAGGTGCTGAGACGGATACGCAACTAAAAATTGAATTGATATCTCCAAACCCCTAGCGCTTGTAAGAGAGCGCTACAATCGATAGGTTCCCTCTATTATCACCAAGAACCACCGAGAAAATCGGATGCCGTATTTATTAGTGCTTTTTATTGCCATGCCCATCATCGAGATAGCCCTGCTATTGCGTGTTGGTGAAGTTTTTGGGTGGTGGCCCACATTACTCTATGTGATCGCGACAGCTATCCTAGGAAGCTCTATGTTGCGTCAACAGGGGCTGGCAACGCTGAACAAAGCCAGAACCAGAATGGATTCTGGTGAAATGCCCGCGCAGCAGCTGCTGGAGGGTGTGTTTATTATGATCGGTGGGGTTTTACTCTTAACACCGGGTCTAGTCACTGACTTGCTTGGATTTCTTTGCCTGATTCCAGTCACGCGCCAATGGGCGTCAGCCCAGCTTTCAACACGTGCGTTTGTGGGTTTTTCTGGAGGAATGGGTGCTGCAGCTGGACCTTCCAGACAGAATACTGGGGCGTCTGGCAAGGTATCGCGGAAGGTCCCGGGCGGCGATCGGGGGGATATTATCGACGGTGACTTCGAGCGTATCGACGATTAATTGAGACTCCATTCAGCTCGGGTTTGTACAATTTCTGGCTGTGTACAGATAGCTATTCAAAGATCGGTGAAATTTTTTTTTGCGGATTTTGCCTTTCAGGGTTGATATTACTCTCGGCGTCCTTAGAATTGGCACTCTGCGGCAGAGAGTGCTAGAACTTGAGCCGCACTGACGTATCGTTTCAATCACTTTCTTTTATTTTAACGAAAATTAACGTTTCAACAACTAATTCGGAGTCGTCCAAGTATGAACATTCGTCCGTTGCATGACCGCGTGGTCGTCAAGCGCATGGAAGAAGAGCGCACGAGTGCCGGTGGCATTGTGATCCCTGATTCGGCTACAGAGAAGCCGGCTCGTGGTGAGATTCTTTCTATCGGTAAAGGCAAGATCGCTGAAAATGGTGATGTTCGCCCTCTAGACGTTAAAGTTGGCGATCAGGTACTTTTCGGCAAGTACTCCGGTACCGAAATCAAGGTTGATGGTGAAGAAGTTCTGGTGATGCGTGAAGACGACATCATGGGTGTTTTCGAGTAAATCGAGTTTTCGATACTTATTCTGAAACAATCTGGGTGGTCTTCGGGTCGAGCAAATCGCTCCCTGGCGGGCTTACACCCAAAACATATAATTGAGGAATTTTTTGATGAGTGCTAAAGAAGTACGTTTTTCGGATTCAGCGCGCCAGCGTATGCTCAAGGGCGTGGATGTACTGGCTAACGCTGTAAAAGTAACATTGGGGCCAAAGGGCCGTAATGTAGTGCTGGACAAGTCGTTCGGCGCACCTACAGTGACTAAAGATGGTGTGTCTGTTGCCAAAGAAATCGAACTGGAAGACAAGTTCGAGAACATGGGTGCTCAGATGGTTAAAGAGGTTGCTTCGCAAACTTCTGACATCGCTGGCGACGGCACAACAACAGCAACGGTTCTTGCTCAGGCAATCGTTCGTGAGGGGCTGAAGTCTGTTGCTGCTGGCATGAATCCTATGGATCTCAAGCGTGGTATTGACAAGGCAGTGTCTGCGGCAACAACTGAACTTGCGTCCATGTCTAAGCCTTGTAACGACGAAAAGGCAGTTGCTCAGGTTGGTACTATCTCAGCTAACAGCGACGAGTCTATCGGTAACATCATCGCTGAAGCGATGAATAAGGTGGGTAAAGAGGGCGTTATCACTGTTGAAGAAGGCAAGTCACTTGACAACGAGCTAGATGTTGTTGAAGGCATGCAGTTTGACCGTGGTTACCTGTCTCCTTACTTCATCACTAACCAAGACGCGATGGCTGCTGAGCTTGAAGATCCGTACGTTTTGCTTTACGACAAGAAAATCAGCAACATCCGTGATTTGCTACCAGCTCTTGAAGCTGTTGCAAAATCAGGAAAGCCATTACTGATCATTGCGGAAGACATCGAAGGCGAAGCTCTGGCTACTTTGGTTGTCAACAGCATGCGTGGAATCATCAAGACTTGCGCTGTTAAGGCGCCTGGCTTTGGCGATCGTCGTAAGGCAATGCTGCAAGATATTGCCATCTTGACTGGTGGTCAGGTTATTTCTGAAGAAGTTGGTTTGTCTCTCGACAAAATCACCTTGGAAGATCTAGGTACTGCCAAGCGCGTAACTGTCGACAAAGACAACACAACAGTTGTTGATGGTGCTGGTTCATCTGACGAGATCAATGCTCGCGTTGATCAAATCCGCACTCAGATCGAACAGGCAACTTCTGACTACGACAAGGAAAAGCTACAAGAGCGCGTTGCTAAACTTGCCGGTGGTGTTGCTGTAATCAAGATTGGTGCGGCTACAGAAGTTGAAATGAAAGAGAAGAAAGACCGCGTTGACGATGCGCTACATGCAACTCGTGCAGCGGTTGAAGAAGGCATTGTTCCTGGTGGCGGTGTTGCCTTGGTTCGTGCGATCGCAGCGGTTGAAAAAATCACTGGTGATAACCACGAGCAGGACATCGGTATCAAGATTGCCAAGCGTGCAATGGAAGAGCCTTTGCGTCAGATCGTATCTAACGCAGGCGGCGAGCCTTCTGTAGTGGTTGCCAAGGTCCGTGACGGCAAAGGTAATTTCGGTTACAACGCTGCAAACGGCGAATACGGTGACATGGTTGAGCTGGGTATCCTGGATCCAACTAAGGTGACTCGCTATGCCCTTCAGAATGCAGCTTCGGTTGCTGGTCTGATGATCACCACAGAAGCCATGATCGCTGATGCTCCAGCACCAGAGGGTGCAGGCGGCGGCGGTGGCGGCATGCCTGATATGGGCGGCATGGGTGGCATGGGCGGAATGATGTAATTAGTCCTGCCCTCTAGTTCTTCTAGTAGTACCAAACCCCCGGCAAGTCCGGGGGTTTGTCGTTTTAGCGTTAGATAACTATTTGTGTGCTGATCGAGCGAATAGCCTTAAGAGGATTGCCAGAGTGCCGATAGTCTTACAGTGGGGATGGGCGAGGACGCTCATCGCAGCGTTTACCCAGGCTAATTAAGGCTATTCCATTGACCTTCCGTGCATTGACAGCTAAAGCATTTCGATCGCCAACTGTGCTTGTGTTCTCAAGTATCGTTGCGATAAGTGTGCTCTTAATACAAGCACTCTTATTTGTTCCAGCGCTCGTTACACAACATCGACACGCTGTGCAAACAATGCACGCATCAGAGCTAACACGATTAACAGAAATTTTTTTGTCGACTGACAAAAATGCCTTTGAAGTATCCGTGCCTCTCTTGGGCAAAAAGCTCGTTGGGCTGATCGTTTCGGACGACGATGGTCAATTGCTGCTGGATACAGGAGAGACTCAGCAGTACGAGCCTAACAACACAGCGCTGGAAGCATCCAGTTCGAAAAAATCACTGCGAATGGAGCTGCCGACGTCAACAGGGTCTGTCACAGTATTGGGTTTCTTCGATTTATCTGAGCAGTGGCTGACGTCAAAATCTCTTATTGTCTTCTTGGTCCTTGTGTCTTTGTCAGTGAGTGTAGTGGCCGGTGTTTGTTCAGCGTGGGCGACCATGCGTTACTTTATTTCACCTGTTGAAACATTATCCTTGGCGTTGCGTGAAAGTCGAGAAAGCAGTGAAGGACGCAGCCCCGAAACGATTGATGTTGATGCAAATTTGGATTTGAAGCTTATTGCAGAAGAATTCAATGCATTAATAGAAGAGCAGCGAAAATCCTCCAGACAAGTAAAAGTGAAGCAACAGTACCTGGAATTTGCCGCTCATCATGACCCGCTAACGCATTTGCCAAACCGCTTGATGTTTGAAAATGCACTGAACACAACCGTTGAGGATGCTATTAGTCGTGATGTGCAGTTTGCTGTATTTTTAGTAGATTTGGATAATTTCAAATTTTTCAATGATCAATACGGTCATCTTGTGGGTGACAAAATGGTGGCTGAAGTTGGCAACCGCCTGCGCACCATGATGCGTGACGTTGATGTTGTGGCTCGATTGGATGGTGACGAATTTGTAGTTATCCAAAAAGATGTGCAAGACCCTTCATCCGCTGAAGAGGTTGCCAAGCGAATAATGAGCGTGGCAACGTCACCCTACGAGTATCGTGGTTTCACCCTCAAGGCGGCAGTTTCAGTGGGGATATCCAATTTTCCAAACGATGTGCATATTAGTCAGGATGAAAAGATGCTCGGAGAGGAAATTGTTAACAACGCGGCGGTAGCGTTGCAGGAAGCGAAGAGTAACGGCAAGAATCAATACCAGTTATTTACCGAAAAAATGCGTAGCAGACTTACTGCCCGCATTCGTCTAGAACAAGATCTCAAACTTGCCTTGCAAGATGAACAGTTTGAAGTGTTTTACCAGCCAAAGATCAATATTCATACTAGGCAATGTACTGGAGCTGAGGCTTTGGTTCGATGGCGCCACCCAGTGAACGGGTTCGTGTCCCCCGAAGCCTTTGTGCCGGTGGCGGAGGAAACTGGCATTATCATTGAGCTCGGCGAGTGGATATTGCAGACAGCCTGTAATAGGACCTACGAGTTACAGCAAAAAGGTTATGCAGATCTTAATGTCGCTGTCAATATATCCGCTGTTCAGTTTACTGATGGAAACTTGCTACCCATGGTTGCCAGGGCGCTTGAGGATTCCAAGCTTAAGCCTGGATCTTTAGAGCTGGAAATTACAGAAAGTGCGGTCATGCACGATCCGGAAGAGGTCATCAGTTCGTTACACGAACTAAGCAAGTTTGGTATGCGCCTCGCCATTGATGATTTTGGCACGGGTTATTCATCTTTGGCATATTTGAAACGATTTCCGGTAAACACCCTAAAAATTGATCGAGCGTTCATTACTGATATATCCAGTGATAATGATGATGTTGCGATAGTTGAAGCGGTGTTGGGGCTGGGTAAACATTTCAACATGAAAGTGGTAGCAGAAGGCGTTGAGGACGAAGAGCAACTCAATTTTCTCAAATCGCAAGGCTGTGATATTGCTCAAGGCTATTTCATCAGTAAGCCTTTGAACAGTGAACAATATTTAGCATGGCTTGAGCGCTGGCCTTATGGTGTACAGACTTCAGATAGCCATACTGAGAGTCTGCCCTCTGATGACGATGTCTATAAAACGGGTACTTGATGTCGTAAAAAAAACTGTTGTGGTTAATTCAACGATACGGCATTGCAGCTACACTAGGTGTTGATTTAATCTACGATATTTTTATCTATGTCAGACAGTGACGCTGTCAACAAGCAATGCCCATGGTGCATGGGTAGTGAGCTGTATCGCCGCTATCATGATCTTGAATGGGGTGTGCCTTGTAAAAATTCCAATGAGCTTTTTGAGCTTATTAATCTTGAGGGGGCTCAAGCGGGGTTAAGCTGGATCACTATCCTTAACAAACGTGAATCTTATCGGCGTCTTTTTAAAAAGTTTGATCCCGTGAAAGTCGCTCGAATGACCGATCTACAGCTTGAGAAAATAACCACAGACGCTTCGATCGTTCGCCACAAGGGCAAAGTGTTCGCTGTACGCTCTAACGCTCAGGCGATGCTCGCTATGCAGGCGCAAGGTGAGGATTTTGCAACCTTTGTCTGGAGTTTTGTTGACGGGCAAGTGTTGCATAACGGCATTGCGATCATGGACGATGTGCCCGTGAATACTCCGCAATCGCAGGCTATGAGCAAAGCGCTTAAGAAGCGCGGTTTCAAATTTGTTGGTCCCACCATCTGTTATGCCTTCATGCAGGCCGCCGGGTTGGTCAATGATCATTTGGTGTCCTGCCCGCGATACAAAACTGTAAAGGCTATGCGGTAGCGCCTTGCTACCTTAAAATGCAATGAACACATATCATCAAAACACCCTCAGCAAACCGCTGTTTGGAGCGTTTGACGGGTGTACTGCACTGCCATGTTGAGTGATTCTGTTTTTTCGCAATTAGCGCTTTGGCAATTACTAGCTTTGGCAGTGGGCTTTGTCTGGAGTGGATTTGTTCGCTCTGGGCTGGGCTTTGGTGGTGCTGCCCTGACGTTGCCCTTGCTGTTGATGGTGCACAATGATGTGTTGCTCTACCTGCCGGCAATTTGTTGGCAGCTATTGATCTTCTCTTCGCTGACTCTTGCGACGCGACTTGACAATATCAACTGGCGTTTTCTGGTTAAATTATCGTCGCTTTTGGCACTGCCTTTTGCGGCTGGGCTCTTTGGCTTGTTAAATCTCTCGCTGCAGGTCTTGTCCTTATTTGTTTATACAGTGACATTGGTCTACGGTGTGCTTTACGCGCTCGATCGGGTTCTTGTCAGCAAAAACCGATTCATCGATAGTCTTTGTATCATTGGAGGTGGTTACGTGAGTGGGGTCTCGCTTATGGGGGCACCGCTGATAATGGCTTATAGTGCTGCTAGATTGCCAGCTTCGCAATTACGGGACACGTTGTTTGTCATGTGGATCGTGTTGGTTATTGGCAAGTTAGCTACTTTTTCGGCTGCGGGTGTCAATTTGCAGTGGCAGCTATCTGCGCTGACATTGCCATTGGTCGGTTTGGGGCACTATTTAGGTCTCAAGGCTCACGTAAATCTGATAAGTGCAAACCGTCGACAATTTTCACTTATCATTGGAATAGGTCTTTGCAGTGTGTCGCTGTTCGGGCTTTGGGCAGCGCTTTGATATACTCTCCGCGAACTGACCTAATCTAACCCTTTTTTACATCCTGACTTTTTGCTGGAGAATATTTCTATGGCCATTGCTAGTGTGCAAGCCTCATCATCTGTCGCGCCGACGCTCTTCGATACATTAGTGCCCCAAGGGCGCGATGTTAGTGCGTCTTGGCTGCGCAAAGTGGCTGTCGTGATTGCAGGAAGCTTGTTGCTGACCCTCTCAGCAAAAGCCTCTATTCCGTTTCTGCCTGTGCCCATGACTCTGCAAACGCTGGTAGTACTGAGCTTGGGGATGGTTCTGGGGCCGCGGCTAGGTGCTGCAGCGGTACTGGCTTATCTTGCCCAGGGAGCCATTGGCTTGCCTGTATTCGCTGGGACCCCCGAGAAGGGTATCGGTATTGCCTACATGATTCAGCACACGGGCGGATACCTTGTAGGATTCGTGGTTGCTGCGTTTACCGTTGGTCTGCTTGCTCAACGCAAGTGGGATCGTTCGATGCTAACCACTATTGCAGCTATGTTGATCGGAAATGCCATCATTTACGCATTTGGCTTGTTATGGTTGGGTGCACTTATTGGATGGGACAAGCCTGTAGTGGCTTTAGGTATGACCCCATTTTTGCTAGGTGATCTCGCTAAAACACTCATTGCTGCGGCCTTACTTCCTACTTTGTGGAAGGTAATCAAGCCATGAAACTGCGCTCTCAACTGGCGCTGGGCCTGGTAGTCGGATCTATTGTAGGGTGCGCTAGCACTCCGCAATTAAGTGACATTTCTGCAGCGGCTCAGAGCGTGTTGGGTGGTGATGCCACAGGCGCGCTGAGTACTGATGAAATAACACGAGGCTTGAAAGAGGCGCTTGCGACAGGGTCCTCGGCCGTTGTCGGACAGCTAGGTCAGGCCAACGGTTTTAGTGCTGACCCTATCATTCGTATTCCGTTACCAGCCTCATTGGTAAAGGCCCGCGACTTGGCGGCTAAAGTTGGCCTTGAAGGTTCATTTGACGATCTTGAACTCAAACTTAATGAGGCAGCAGAAGCTGCTACGCCTAAGGCAAAAGAGCTGTTTCTCGGAGCTATCCAGAGCATGAGTGTTGATGACGCCAAAGGCATCCTACAAGGGCCGGAGAACGCAGCGACAGAGTATTTCAGAGGTGAAACTGGCGACACGTTGAAGACGCAAATGCGCCCTATCGTGGACCAGGCGCTAGCGCAAGTTGGCGCAGTCAGCTCACTCAATCAAGTGCTTGACCGGTACAACAATATTCCGTTTGCCCCTGAAGTCAATGCTGATCTCACTGAGCATGTTGTAGAGAAAGGCAGCGAAGGTATTTTCTACTACCTTGCAGAGGAAGAAAAAGCGATTCGTGAAAATCCATTGAAACGGACTTCAGAAATTCTTCAACGTGTATTTGGAAGTCAATAAAGGCATGAACCCACCAGACCTTTCAAATCGGCATGCGTTTAATCGGGAAGAGCTTCTCGAGTGTGGGCATGGAAAATTATTTGGCGAAGGCAATGCGAGATTGCCATTACCTAATATGTTAATGATCGACCGTGTCACCAGTATCACTGCTGATGGCGGAACAGCTGGCAAAGGTCAGATAATTGCAGAGTTGGATATCACTCCAGATCTATGGTTTTTTGACTGCCATTTTGAAGGAGATGCGGTCATGCCCGGTTGTCTTGGGCTAGATGCCTTGTGGCAGCTGGTCGGGTTTTTTCTTGGATGGAAAGGCAATCCCGGGCGAGGTCGTGCGCTAGGCTCCGGAGAAGTTAAGTTCTTCGGGCAGGTGTTGCCAAGCGCCAGCGTGGTACGTTATGAATTGGACATCACAAGACTCATTGAACGCAAGTTGGTTATGGGTATAGCCGATGGCCGAATGCTGGTAGATGATCGTGAAATCTACACCGCAAAAAATTTGCGTGTAGGTCTGTTTACATCCACTGAAAATTTCTGAAGAGACGTACGTGCATGGCTGAGTTAAGACGAGCAGTAATTACTGGCATAGGCATTGTTTCCTGCCTAGGTAACGATAAGGCTAGCGTCACTGAATCTCTGCGCCATGCGCGTTCGGGTATCAGTAGTCGAGAGATCTACAAAGAGATGGGCATGAGGAGTCATGTGGCAGCTGCTCCTGATATCGACTTAAAAGAACTCATCGACCGCAAGCAGTACCGATTTATGGGTGGGGCGGCGGCATACGCATACGTGGCCATGCAAAGAGCTATTGAAGATGCTGGACTAACAGAGGCAGAAGTGTCCAACGAGAGAACAGGCATTATTGCAGGCTCTGGTGGTGGGTCATCTTTGAGTCAAGTGGAGGCGGCTGACATTCTAAGAGAGAAAGGCATTCGGCGAGTTGGGCCTTATAGAGTTACTCAGACCATGGCGAGCACTGTGTCAGCTTGCTTAGCCACGCCTTTTAAAATCAAAGGTATTAACTACTCTATTGCGTCTGCCTGTTCAACCAGCGCACATTGCATTGGCAATGCGCTTGAGCTTATTCAGTTGGGCAAGCAAGACAGGATAATTGCTGGTGGTGGTGAGGAAGAGCATTGGACTCTCAGTTGCCTGTTCGATGCTATGGGTGCGCTCTCAACTAAATATAACGATACCCCAGCAGTTGCATCACGTGCTTATGACGCTAACCGCGATGGATTTGTCATTGCAGGTGGCGGTGGCATGGTTGTAGTAGAGGAGCTGGAAGCTGCCAAGGCTCGGGGCGCCACTATTTATGCTGAGGTTGTGGGCTATGGAGCCACTTCAGATGGGCACGATATGGTTGCCCCTTCTGGCGAAGGGGCAGCACGTTGTATGAGGCTGGCCGCGGCAACAGTTGATACACCTATTGATTACATCAATGCGCATGGCACCAGTACTCCAGTGGGCGATATGGCAGAGTTAGGTGCTGTTAAAATGGCATTTGGTGACAATCTACCTTACATCGGCTCCACCAAATCTTTATCTGGCCATTCGCTAGGAGCTGCAGGGGTGCAAGAGGCGATCTATACGTTGCTGATGCAGCAGGCAGGTTTTATAGCTGAGTCTGCTCACATAGAGACCCTAGATGAAGCTGCTGAGGGCATGCCTATTGTTCGACAGCGCATCGAGCAACCGCTGAGGACTGTGATGTCCAACAGTTTCGGGTTTGGCGGAACAAACGCCTCTCTGGTGTTTCGATCACTGGAAGATTAGTCTAGCAGGGAGCCTGTCTGAGGACAGGCTGACCGAGCCGATGGTTTACTAGAAAAATTACGCCATCCCCGATAGGCAGCTGTATGTGTCGCTGGACAGGGTATTTCCAGAGTGTAGTGCCGGTTTGCATCATGATAATTTGAGAAGTTAATGGTTACATATGGCCATTTTTTCCTTCAGAAGGCACGAAAAGTGGCCGTTATCCGTACGTATCTTCTACGCGGAAAGCATCCCATGAAAGTAATGATTGTCGACGATTCAAAGTCCATGCGCATGATTGTCAAGCGCACGCTCAAGCAAGCAGGCTTCGATGATATGGAATTCGAAGAAGCTGACGATGGTACGGATGCTTTGGCGAAAATTGATGGCTACGAGCCTGAGCTAGTCTTGTGTGACTGGAACATGCCAACCATGAACGGTATTGATTTCTTGATAGCGATTCGAGAAGCGGGCAACACGGTAAAATTTGGCTTTGTTACTACCGAGTCTACCGCTGATATGCGTGCTGCTGCAAAACAGGCTGGCGCACAATTCATGATTGCCAAGCCCTTTACCGCTGAGAGCTTCGAAAAAGCTCTTCGCCCAATAATTGGTTAAGGCGCAAAAAAATGAACTATAAAAAACCAGAAGCTAGTCAGTTCACCGGCATGTTGCAATTGTTTGTGGGTCCCGCTGCTGAGGCAAAAAGTGCCGACAAAGTCAGTAGTTCAGACTTCACTCATACGGCCGTGTACATCAACGGTGAAGGCGAGTCTGTAGCCACTTGCTCTCTGGCTCTTCCAACTGCGGCCGCACTAGGTTGCGCGTTATCCATGATTCCGGCTGGTGGGGCAGAATGTATGGTGGAAGACAAGGAGCTGAGCGAGATGGCGACTGATAATCTCTACGAAGTGATGAATATGCTATCCAGTCTGTTGATGAGTGATGCCACGGCTCACTTGAAGCTGGCTAGAGTGGAGCCTGGCAGTTCTGCCCGCATCGAAACTGAATCTGAAGAGGCTTACTCGTTGGATTTGGGAGGTTACGGAAAGGGTGAGGTGTTGTTTAACATCTCTTGATCTGGTTTGAAAAATTGACGAGTTCAGTAGTTCAGCCAAGGTTCGTTCAGTGCTGACCGTTGCTCGCGCAATGACTGGATATGCTCGTCCCAAAATCTAGCCTCAGCGAAAAATGGGAAGGCTCGGCTAAATGCTGGGTCTTCCCAGCGTCGTGCGATCCATGCGGCGTAGTGCACTATGCGTAGTGTTCTTAAGGGTTCGATCAGGGCAATTTCACGCTCATCGAAGCGTCGAAATTCGTTGTAGCCATCGAGTAAGTCGCCAAGTCGCGCCTCGGCATAGCGCCTATCGCCTGATATAAACATCCATAAATCTTGAATGGCAGGCCCTGTGGCTGCATCATCAAAATCGAGCAGCTGGGGGCTGTTGTCGTTTCCCCAAAGGATGTTGCCCGGATGAAAATCGCCGTGCAAACTTATTTCACGATAGTTGATATTGTCCATCTGAGCGTGAACCTCGTCTAGGAGGTCATCGATTATAGATTCGTAGATTCCGGCCTGGTCATCCGGTAATAAGGGTGAATCGAGCAAAAAGTTGGCTGATTCTTCACCCAGTCTGTCCACGTCAATAAACGGTCGATGCTCGAAGGTATGAGTTGCCCCTATCAGGTGCAATCGTGCGATGGTTCGGCCAATTGCAGCAAGCTGTTGCGGGTTGTCGAGTTCTGGCGCGCGGCCACCGCTCTTTGGGAAAAGACAAAAGCGAAAAGGACCATGGGTGTGCAGACTGCTGCCATCAGCTGACTTTAATGGGCAAACTACTGGCAAGTCACGTTCCGCCAAGGCGTCGCAAAAGGTGTGTTCCTCAAGAATACTCTCATCGCTCCAACGTGCTGGACGATAGAATTTGGCGACGAGTGAATTGCCGTCGTCCAGTCCAATGGTGTAGACACGATTTTCGTAACTGTTCAACGCGCTCACACGTCCATCGCATTGCCAACCGACACTATCGATGGCATCCAGAATCTGATGCGGGTCAAGTGTCTGGAATGCGACGGTGGCTTCATCTTCGTTAATGTTAGTTACTCCGTCAGGTCGATAAATGTCGTTAATTGTATGTAAAAGTACTCGTTTTGATGCTATCGTTCCGTCGCTGGACAATTTCAGCGAGCAGCTAGCAGGCATCATTTTTACGTAAAGATGCCATCATTACCATTAATTGGAGTAACGCATTATGTTACAGGTATTGGTGCTCAACGGCCCAAACCTTAACCTGCTAGGCAGCCGCGAGCCGGATAAATACGGCACGCTATCTTTGTCTGACATACAGGATGGTCTGACTTCGCTCGCTGGAAAGCTGGATATTGGCATCGAGTTCTATCAAAGCAACAGTGAAGGTGCGCTGGTAGATCGGGTTCAACAGGCGGGATTAGGTAGTGTGGACATAGCTATTGTAAATCCGGCTGCGTATACGCACACCAGTGTGGCATTACGAGATGCCTTTCTTGGTGTGTCTTTGCCATTCATTGAGGTCCATTTGTCCAACATTTACAAGCGCGAAGCGTTCAGACACCACTCGTATTTTTCTGACATTGCTATTGGCACTATCGCAGGCTTCGGCGCTGCTGGGTACGCGATGGCACTAGATGCTGCAGTGAACTATCACAAAGAACAGCTTCCAACTTTCTAATATCAACAAATTACTCCGGTTACGACTGGAACAAGGGATAAACCATGGATATCCGTAAGATCAAGAAGCTCATCGAGCTACTCGAAGAATCGGACGTTTCAGAGATTGAAATTGTCGAGGGCGAAGAGTCGGTGCGGATTGCGCGCAACAACGGTGTGGCGATGGCACAGCCAATCGCTAGTTATACAGCTGCAGCTCCCGTTGCGCCAAGTAGCGCCTCTGCTATGGCGGTGCCATCTCCATCACCTGATATTGGAGGGGCAGAGGAGCTATTGCCTCCAGGAACCATTATGGAATCTCCAATGGTGGGCACTTTTTATCGAGCTTCGTCGCCCACAGCAAAAGCCTTTGTCGAAGTGGGTCAAAGTGTCAAAAAGGGCGACACGGTTTGTGTCATCGAAGCTATGAAAATTATGAATCAAATTGAAGCTGAAATCAGTGGCACAGTGAAGGCCATTCTGGTGGAAGACGGTCAGCCTGTGGAGTATGGCGAGCCACTAATTGTGATCGATTAGCCGGAGCGTACCGATGGAAACTCCTATCAAAAAAATTCTGATCGCTAACCGCGGTGAGATTGCGCTGCGCATCATGCGCTGTTGTCGTGACTTAGGCATAAAGACAGTGGCTGTGTATTCCACGGCCGATCGTGACTTAAAGCACGTGCGTCTGGCGGATGAGGCTGTATGTATCGGCCCTCCTGCGTCAGCCAAAAGCTACCTGAATGTTCCAGCGATCATCAGTGCTGCGGAAATCACTCGGTCTGAGGCTATTCACCCAGGCTATGGCTTTTTGTCTGAAAATGCAGACTTTGCGGAAAGAGTTGAGTCGAGTGGTTTTAAGTTTATCGGGCCCACATCAGATGTCATAAAAATCATGGGTGACAAAGTCGCAGCTATTGCTGAGATGAAAGCTGCAGGCGTGCCTTGTGTGCCTGGTAGTGATGGGCCACTGGGTAACGACATCAACACTAATCTAAAGCTGGCTGAACAAATTGGCTATCCCATTATCATCAAAGCAGCTGGTGGCGGTGGTGGACGCGGCATGCGGGTAGTCAGGTCAGAGAACGAGCTCGAAGAATCAATTGCCATGACGCAGAATGAGGCAGGTGCCGCGTTTGGTAACCCTATTGTCTACATGGAAAAATTTCTGGAAAAGCCTCGCCACATTGAGTTCCAAGTAGTGTGTGATGAGCATGGCAACGCGATTCATCTGGGCGAGCGAGATTGTTCAATGCAGCGTCGTCACCAGAAAGTGGTGGAAGAGGCGCCGGCTCCAGGAATTGATGAGGCAACGCGACAAGATATGGGTGCACGCTGCGTGGCGGCTTGCAAGCGCATCGGCTATAGAGGAGTAGGTACTTTCGAATTCCTTTTCGAGAATGGTGAGTTTTACTTTATTGAAAT
Source organism: Granulosicoccus sp. (assembly GCA_023300375.1). Taxonomy (GTDB): domain Bacteria; phylum Pseudomonadota; class Gammaproteobacteria; order Granulosicoccales; family Granulosicoccaceae; genus Granulosicoccus. The sequence goes on from JALZWO010000036.1 coordinate 34,346, forward strand.
GAACACGCGGGTTCAAGTGGAGCATCCAGTCACCGAAATGGTCACGGGTGTTGACATCATTAAAGAGCAAATCTTTGCTGCAGAAGGGCGCAAGCTTCGCTACACGCAAGATGACATCAAGATTAATGGTCACGCTTTTGAATGCAGAATAAACGCTGAAGATCCTGTTACTTTCATGCCTTCACCAGGCACTATCGCCCAGTACCACCCAGCCGGTGGTTTGGGTGTTCGTGTAGAAACGCATATTTATAACGGCTACAAGGTTCCACCTCATTACGATTCAATGATCGCTAAGCTAATCGTCACTGCCAATTCGCGAGAATCAGCGTTGGCACGCATGCGAGGTGCTTTAGGAGAGGTTTTCATAGACGGTATCAAAACTAATATTCCTTTGCACATTGATATTTTCAACGATGAGGCATTCCAAAGAGGGGGCACCAATATTCACTACCTCGAGAAAAAACTGGGACTCGATTGACGCAAGAGAAAATTGATCTTTGTTATGAATGAATCTGCACAAGAGTTCTGGCTAGAAGCCCGTGTTGAGGCGCCAGACACTGACGTCGCCGAGCTCGAAGACTGGTTTTTTGCTGCGGGGGCGCTGTCGGTGACGGTCAAGGATGCTGTGGGAGATGATGAACTCGAGCATGCTGTGCTGGAACCTCTGCCCGGTGAGGTGCGACTCTGGAAGAGCGTGTCCCTGGTGGGGCTGTTTGATAAAGGTTCCGGCGAGCAAGTAACAGTTGAAGCGCTGAAGCAATCAGCTCTCGACGCAGGGATGGTTTGTCCGGAATTCCAGATCGGTCGTCTGCGTGATCAGGTCTGGGAGCGTACTTGGATGGAGTCGTTCAAGCCGATGCGTTTTGGTCACCAGTTGTGGATCTGTCCCACTGCTATGGAACCGCCGGATGCGTCAGCTATAAACATACGTTTAGATCCGGGTATGGCGTTTGGTACTGGTACACATGCCACGACTGCGCAGTGTCTTGAGTGGCTTGGAGAGCAGACGGTGAACGACTTGCAGCCCTTGAAAGATAAGCTAGTTATTGACTATGGGTGTGGGTCGGGAGTGCTTGGTATAGCCGCTTTATTGTTAGGTGCCAAACACGTTTGGGCCGTTGATATCGATGAACAGGCATTGCTTGCTACGCGCGAAAATGCGGTTACGAATAACGTGCAAGAGCGTCTGAGTATTGGGCAGCCAGAACTTATTCATGGTGTGGTCGCAGACATTGTTCTGGCTAATATATTGTTCAAGCCGTTGATGGATCTGGTGGATACTATTTCCGCCGGCACAGCCAGTGGGGGATCGTTGATCCTTTCAGGAATATTAGAGAATCAGATAGAACCGCTAAGCATGCGCTACACTGACGCCTTCGACTTTACTGCGGCGCGTGCCTCTGGCGGTTGGGCGTTAATGAGTGCGACAAGGCGATGACGGATTTAAGGGCTAGCGCTCGACTAAGCTTGGAGACAATTTTGGCGTCTTTAGTTAGGATGCTGCTGTTTCCACAGAGACAAGTGAGCGGCTAGCAATGCCCAGTGATTCAATGCCCAAAGCGCGGTGTACGCACTGTCAGACAGTCTTTGAAATTTCGCCAGAATTTCTGACGTCCAGTGACACTCGAGCTCGCTGTGGCGAATGTATGAGTATTTTTGATGTGCTCAGCAACTTGCGCTACGACGACGTTGACGACGATGACAACGATCGTCCTAAAGCCGCCCAGGTTTTTGATGGTAGTTCAGGTAACGATGCCGATCAAGAGGTTCTCGAAGCTGATGAGATGATCGCCAGTTCTGAAGAATTTTTTTCGGCGAACGATTCTGCTGCCACTCATATCGATAGCGAAGAAGATGACGGCATTCCCTCCGCTAACGAGACGCAGGTTCTGGATGCGACTTACTCGGATTTCGATCTGTTCTCTGCTGACGCCCATCTGCCCGAAGTCGCCTACTTCGATCAGACTCAGAGTCCCGAATTATTGAGATATAACGAGCCCGATGGGGACGAGACATTTAGTGACACTCTTTTCAGTGATGACATGACGATTGAAGCACCAGTGTCGCCCATAGAGGATAAAGACACTCTGGCGATCACGCCTGAGGCGTTTGATACTAATGTGGATTTTATTACTGACGATGTTCCAAGTGATCCTCCAGCTTTTGTGTATCGCGATCCGCCATTGAGCACCGCGTCTGCGAAGCCGATCACCAAACAAGATTCGATTCCTGAGGCAATTCAGCTGGAACCCTCCAGCTCGAGCTCGGGTGGTCGATGGGCTCTTAAACTGATTCTGGGGTCACTCATGTTTTTTATTGCCGGAGGACTCTACGCGTACAAAGAACGGAATACGATTTTTCAGAGCGTTGTTCTGCGGCCACACCTCATCAAAGTGTGTGATTTTGCAGGCTGTACTGTGCCTACTTACGTCGATCTTGAAGCGCTAAAAGTGCTGAAGCGCTCTGTGTTCTCTCACCCAACGGTCAAAAACGCTCTGGTTATTGATCTAGCGTTTACAAATGAAGCAGATTTTGGCCAGCCGCATCCGCTTCTTGAGATACGCCTGATGGATCGCAACGGTGGGCTGGTGGTGAAAAACAGTGTAAAGCCCTCTGAGTACCTTGATCAATGGCAAGAAGGGGATTCGTTGAATTCTGGAGAAAGGCTGGACGTGAGCTTGACAGTTGAAGATCCAGGGCAAACAGCAACCTCGTTTGAGCTTCAATTCCGTTGATAAGTTGTAGCTCTAAAAAAGGCTGGACAAATGTTTGGCTAGATCACAAACAATAATTGTAAAAAAATTACTGCTATCGCCTTTAGTCGATTATCACAAAGCTCATCTAAGTTGTTGTTGACGATTATGATTTTGCTGTTCAATTTGGTTTAGCTTAGGGAGTTTTCGATCAACTGCTGTTGCCTTATACGGTACTTTTTATTGCCTACATGGTTTACGATAGCCAACTCGAAATTGCGGTGATAATGAATGATTGAAATAGGAACACATGTCATTGACAATCCCGTGTTCCTTGCACCCATGGCGGGGGTCACCGACCGTCCGTTTCGAGAGGCGTGTACAACACAGGGAGCAGGATATGCTGCTTCGGAAATGATCTCGAGCGACACGCTGTTGCATTCAACTGCAAAGACTCGTCACCGCATTTTGCGTGCCAACAATTCTGTTCCCCATGCGGTCCAAATCGCAGGCTCTGAACCCGGAGCCATGGCGGATGCTGCAAGCCTCAATGTTTCTCATGGTGCTCAGGTCATAGATATCAATATGGGTTGTCCAGCAAAGAAAGTCTGCAACCGACAAGCAGGCTCAGCACTGCTTGAATATCCTAAGCTGGTGCGTGAAATTCTGCGCAGCGTTGTCTCTAGGGTAGATGTACCGGTAACACTCAAGATTCGAACTGGCCCATCGCCGCAAATGAGAAACGGTGTAGAGATTGCGAAGCTTGCTGAAAGTGAAGGTATCGTTTGTCTAGCAGTTCACGGAAGAACGCGCAGCGACAGGTTCCAAGGTCATGCTGAATATGACACCATAGCGAGCATCGTTGATGCTGTTTCTATTCCTGTCATAGCCAATGGAGACATAGGCAGTGGCGAGCAAGCTGCAAGCGTGCTTTTACAAACAGGTGCTGCTGGAGTCATGGTTGGGCGTGCGGCACAAGGCAATCCGTGGATATTCAGAGAAATAACCGCACACTTGCATGATCTTCCTGTACCTTTGCGTCCTTCATTAGAGGAGGTTGGAAGCACGCTGATCACTCATTTGAAAGCTTGCCACCAGCTATACGGAGATTATCGGGGAGTGCGTATTGCTCGCAAACATATCGCTTGGTACTGTAAAGGAATACGAAATGCCACGATTTTTAGACAGCATATCAATACCTTGGATCAACCTGCCGAGCAACTCAAACAAGTAGAGTATTTTTTTGCTCGACCCGAAAGCTTTGGAGTCGGCGATCTAACATGATATCTAAAACTAAGAGTAACGGTCGCTCAACTGAATTACCGAAAAAGCCAGCCACAGCTATTGAGAAGTGCGTGCAAGCCGAACTGGAACGCTACCTGGAGCTTCTTGAAGGTGATGAGCCGTCTAATCTTTACCGGATGGTTGTCAGGCAGGCCGAGCATGCTGTCATAGAAATGGCAATGCAACAGTGCGGTGGCAATCAATCACGTGCTTCAGAATGGCTGGGTATTAGTCGCGGTAATCTGCGCACCAAGCTCTCAGACATGAACTATTGATTTAGCATTCGCCAGCTAATTTTAGTAACTCAGCGTACGATATGTGCTGTGCTGAACACGGCACCTATTTTTATAGCGTAGCTAACCATGCAGACATCAACAGAAAATCCTGTGAACAAGAAACAAGCTTACGCACTGATCAGTGTCTCCGACAAACGAGACATAGAAATTCTGGCCAAGGCTTTTGTCAGGGCAGGTGTTCGTATTCTTTCCACTGGAGGTACCTCTACCGTGTTGCGAGATGCGGGACTCGAAGTGACCGATGTGGCCGAGCATACGGGTGCTGCGGAGATGATGGCAGGGCGTGTCAAAACACTACACCCAACCATTCATGGTGGTATTTTGGCTCGCCGAGGCATGGATGAAGGTGTCATGGAGCAACGTGGTATTGCACCTATTGACTACGTTGTTGTTAATCTTTACCCGTTCGCCGCCACTGTTGCCAAGTCTGGCACGACACTGTCTGAAGCGATAGAGAACATCGACATTGGCGGTCCTGCAATGGTGAGATCAGCTGCCAAGAATCATGCGTCAGTCATGATTGTCACTGATCCCGCAGACTATGCAAGTGTCATAGAGTCTCTGGATAACGAGGCTATCCCCGTCGACGCCTTGCGCTTTGATCTGGCTGTAAAGGCGTTCGAACATACAGCTGCCTACGACGGCATGATCGCCAGCTACTTGGGCAAGCGAATCGGAGAGCATTCTCACGAAAGTCCTAGCTTTTTTGCGCGTACCCTTAACCTGCAAATGCACCTGCGTCAAACTTTAAGGTATGGCGAAAATCCACATCAAGCAGCTGCGTT
>JALZWO010000037.1 GCA_023300375.1 Granulosicoccus sp.
AGAGAAGGTGCAGACTTACATGATGCGCAAGGGTATGCCGCCTTTTGTGAACAAATTCGACAACAATGCCCTGATAATGTTGTACTGACTGAAATTGATGCACATATCAATGATGCAGAATTCGCCAAACAGGCATTGGCCGTATTCGATCAATGGTGTGAACAAGGCATCGTCAACAAGGAGTTAAACGACTAGCCATGCCACATCTTATTATTGACTATTCCGCCAACGTTGAAGCGTATGTGGATGTAGGCGCTCTGTGCGAGATGATGCGAAGTACCGCTGCCCAAATAGATGCACTGCCAATGCCTGGTATACGCGTGCGAGCGGTGCGCGTAGATCATTACGCTATCGCTGATGGCAATACCAAACATGGGTTCATCGATATATCTGTACGATTGCGTGCTGGTAGGCCCATGGACGTTCGTAAGGAGGCGGTTCAAACGTTGTTTGCTGCTGCCAGTCAGTTTCTAGAACCAGCTATAGCTGAACACTCTCTGGCGCTGTCCATGGAGATGCGCGATATCGATCCTGAACTATCACCCAAGATCGGCAGCATTCGCGATCACTTAGAGGATCACTGACCTGTGGCAACGCTGAACGCAAACGTCGATAAGCTGAACACGTATCTCGAACAATTTCGGGATAAAGGCATACTGAATCAAATCGCAGGCAAGGCGGTGCCTGCCATTGCTGGTGCTAAATTCGAGAGTAGCTCGCCAGTGGACGAATCGTTGATCTGCTCGGTGGCGCGCAGCACCGAGGCTGACGTTGATGCAGCCGCACGTGCGGCCGCCGTTGCGTTCCCTATCTGGCGTGACATGCCAGCGCTAGAACGCAAAAAAATTCTGCTGGCCATTGCAGATGGTATTGAGGCTCGCGCCGAAGAGATCGCTTTCTGCGAGTGTTGGGATACCGGACAAGCCTTACGTTTTATGTCGAAGGCGGCGCTGCGTGGTGCTGAGAACTTTCGCTACTTCGCCGACCAAGTGACATCAGCGCGCGATGGCAAGAACCTAGCATCTCCCACCTTAATGAATGTGACAACACGGGTGCCAATCGGCCCAGTAGGTATCATCACGCCGTGGAATACACCGTTCATGTTGTCCACTTGGAAAATTGCCCCTGCATTGGCTTCAGGCTGCACCATCGTTCACAAGCCGGCTGAGTTCAGCCCTTTGTCGGCACGCATACTAGCCGATATAGCAGCAGATGCAGGACTGCCAGCGGGCGTTTGGAATTTGGTTAACGGCTTTGGTGAAGATGCGGGTAAAGCACTGACTGAACATCCAGCCATCAAAGCGATTGCCTTTGTTGGCGAGAGCCGTACAGGCAGTTTAATAACCAAGCAAGGCGCTGACACACTCAAACGCATGCATTTAGAGCTCGGTGGCAAGAATCCGGTTATTGTATTTGATGATGCCGATTTAGAGCGTGCACTGGATGCGGTGATTTTCATGATCTATTCGATCAATGGCGAGCGCTGTACTTCATCGTCACGTTTACTGGTGCAGGACACAATTCGTGAAGAATTTGAAGCCAAACTGGTTGAACGTGTAAACAACATCAAAGTGGGTCACCCGCTCGATCCTACAACAGAGATCGGACCGCTCATTGCACGTGAACATTTTGACAAGGTGCAAAGTTATTTCGATATCGCCGTAGAGGATGGGGCGACGGTGGCGGCAGGCGGTACTCGTGTAGGCGACGAAGGTTTCTTTGTACGCCCCACGTTGTTTACACAGGCCACTAATCAGATGCGCATTGCTCAAGAAGAAATTTTTGGCCCCGTACTCACCTCCATTGCGTTCTCGAGTGAGGAAGAGGCACTACAGATTGCCAACGATACCGCCTATGGGTTAACGGGGTATGTGTGGACGAACGATTTGACGCGCGCGCTGCGATTTACTGACAAGCTTGAGGCTGGCATGATCTGGGTGAATTCTGAAAATGTGCGTCACCTACCAACGCCGTTTGGTGGCGTTAAAGCCAGTGGTATTGGCCGTGATGGTGGCAACTGGTCGTTTGATTTTTATATGGAGCAAAAGCATATCGGTTTTGCTTTGGGTGATCATAAGATTCCACGTTTGGGTGTTTGATGTTGTTTTGCAATGATGCGGTTTCAAACGTTGTTAGAAACGTTGTGAAGAGCGCCATTATTAGCCCTGTTAATAATGTCGTTAATAAAATTTCTGGAGAGTAGTCATGCCTGTACCTTCGCCTAATTTGTACCCTGATTTCAATATTGTGCGTTTGAGTCATGTGGAGTATCAGGTGCTTGATCTTGCTAAAAGTCGTGCGTTCTATGTAGATACGCTGGGGTTGCAAGTGACGCATGAAGATGAATCAGCGATCTATCTTCGTGCTATGGAAGAACGTGGGCATCACTGTATCGCGTTGGTTAAAGGTGATACTTCGCAGGTGGGTGTACTCGGTTTCAAGCTCTTTGACGAACCCGATCTGGACAAGGCTGAAGCATTTTTCAAAGGCAAAGGTTTGCCCGTTGAGTGGGTAGAACGTCCATTTATGGGGCGCACGCTACGCACCATCGATCCATGGGGTATACCGCTGGAATTTTATGTAAAGATGAACAGGCTTACGCCCATTCATCAACAATACAAGCTATACAACGGTGTTAAGCCACTGCGTATCGATCATTTCAATATGTTCAGCGCCAATGTTGATGACAGCGTTGCTTTCTATAATGAGATGGGGTTTCGCACCACCGAATACACCGAGGATGCAAAGACGGGCCGTGTGTGGGCTGCATGGATGCACCGCAAAGGTGGTGTGCACGATGTGGCATTCACCAATGGCACAGGGCCGCGTTTGCATCACACAGCCTTTGCAGTGCCCACACCTTTGAACATTATTGATTTGCTGGATTTAATGTCTACCACAGGTTATGTGTCTAATATTGAGCGTGGGCCTGGGCGGCACGGTATTTCCAATGCCTTCTTTCTTTATATTCTTGATCCAGACGGTCATCGTATTGAAATTTATTGCTCAGACTACCAAACAGTAGATCCTGACCTTGAGCCTATCAAGTGGGATCTGACAGATCCACAACGCCAAACATTGTGGGGTGCTGCGGCACCGCGTAGTTGGTTCGAGCATGGATCCACGTTTGCTGGTGCTGCGCTTGTTGAGTCGGATATGAAAGCGCAGCCCATTATTGCACCTTGAGATTGCCCCCTGAGATTACATTCTGAGATTGCACTCTGAGATTGCGCTCTGAAGTAACCCATATAAAATATGGATTTCAGATTATTTATCATTTGCCACCTAGTCAAATGATGGGTAGTTTGTTCGTAAACTGGTATCCACTATCAAGGCTAAAGTAATAGCCATTAAAAGAAAGTTAAACACTATTGAGGGTAGGGCATGAGTCTGACAGATTCGGAAGTGAATGATGCGGCGGCTGATCTTCACAATGCAGAAGTCACTCGTCGCCAGATCGGTTTGTTGTCATTGCGTTATCCGTCGTTGAACATGGATGATGCCTATCGAATTCAAGCAGCACTCATCGAGCATAAGAAAGCTTTGGGGCGGACTGTTATTGGTTGGAAGATTGGCTTAACGTCCAAGGCTATGCAGCAAGCCTTGAATATTGATATCCCCGATAGTGGTGTGTTGCTCGATGACATGCGTTTTGGTAGTGGTGCGACTGTGCCGAAAGAGCATTTCATACAACCGCGTATCGAAGCTGAAATTGCCTTTGTAATGAAGTCTGCCCTTGAAGGTGAAAACATCAGTCGTGACGATGTTGTCAGCGCAACCGATTACGTCACACCCAGTATCGAAATTCTCGATACGCGTATTCTGCGTGCTGATCCGCAGTCGGGAAAAGCCCGCGTTGTGTTTGACACGATCTCTGATAATGCTGCAAATGCAGGTGTTGTATTAGGTAAACAGCAACATGATCTGGCAGCACAGGATCTTCGCTGGGTGGGCGCTATAGTTAGCAAAAACGGAGAGGTTGAAGAGACTGGTCTAGGTGCCGGGGTGCTTAATGATCCTGTTGAAAGTGTTGTGTGGCTAGCGCGTCGTCTCGCGCAGTATGGTCAGCGGATTGAAGAGGGACAGGTGATACTGTCGGGCAGCTTTATACGTCCGGTAGAATGTCCTTCAGAATCTAGAATAGACGCTGATTTTGCAGCTTTCGGTTCTGTTTCCATCAACTTTGCGTGAGTGAAATTATGCCTACTCCTATCAATACTTTTAAGAAGGCCATCGGTGCAGGACAACCACAACTGGGTTGTTGGCTTGGTCTTGCTGACCCGTATCTGGCAGAGATCAGTGCAGGCGCTGGATTCGATTGGGTGTTGGTTGATGGTGAGCATGCTCCCAACGATTTACGCTCAGTCGTTGCACAATTGCAAGTTATCGAAGGCTCGGGATGTCACCCGATAGTTCGCCTGCCCATTGGCGAGACATGGATGATCAAGCAATATCTGGATGGTGGTGCGCAGTCGTTATTGATACCGATGGTTGAAAGTGGCGCTGAGGCTGAAACGTTGGTGAAAGCAACTCGTTACCCACCGGCAGGAACTCGTGGCGTGGGTGCAGCATTAGCCCGTGCTTCGAAATTCTCGGATATACCTGATTACCTCACCACTGCTGATGAGCAGATCTGCCTGTTAGTACAGGTGGAGAGTTGCGCTGGATTGGCAGCACTGGATGACATCCTTGCTACGGATGTTGATGGGGTGTTTATCGGTCCCGCAGATCTTGGCGCCGACATGGGTTTTCTTGGTCAAACAGATGCGCCTGAAGTGCAGACCGCCGTAAAGGATGCTTTGCGCAAGATTGTGGCGTCCGGTAAGGCGGCGGGTGTGCTTACGTTAGATAAAGAACTACAAAAAGCCTGTATTGAAATAGGCGCTACATTTGTTGCAACGCAGATCGATGTGACAGTTTTTGCAACGGGTATGCGTAGGGCTGCTAGTGAGGCGAGGGCTTTGATAGAGACGACTTAGTACTTAGGTCGCGTTGCGCTTAGCGTAAAAGCTATCCCTTTAACTAACGAAAAAATTATTGACTAAATAACTACATAAAAATGAACACAGACGTTTTGTTAATTACAGGTGGCAGTCGTGGCATTGGCGCGGCAACAGCCAAGTTGGCCACCATCGCAGGCTATAGAGTATTGATCAATTACGTCAGCAACGCTGCTGCTGCCGAGGCGCTAGTATCCGAGATAAATCAGACTGGTGGCAGCGCTCAATCTATCGCTGGTGATGTCAGTTCTGAGCAAGATGTAATAGCGATGTTTGATCTTGCTGAAACCATGGGTCCATTGGCAGGTCTAGTCAACAACGCGGGTGTTCTGGAGCAGCAAATGCCATTGCAGCAGATGACAGTTGATCGCTGGCGGCGTGTGCTAGATGTCAATGTTATCGGCACTATGTTGTGCGCGCGTGAGGCGATTCGTCGATGGTCCGTTCAAACTGTTGCGCAAGATAATCGCTCCATCGTAAATGTTTCCTCTATTGCGGCCAGTTTGGGTTCGCCCGGGGAGTATGTGGATTATGCCGCTTCAAAAGGTGCGGTAGATTCTCTGACACGTGGTTTGGCCATTGAGGTAGCTAGCATGGGTGTGCGTGTTAACGCTGTGCGTCCAGGTGTTATAAAAACAGATATCCATGCCACTGGCGGCGAGCCCGAACGAGTATCACGAGTGGCTAAATCCTTACCCATGCGAAGAGGGGGAGAAACCGAGGAGGTTGCTCAAGCGATTTTGTGGTTATTGAGCAAAGAAGCTTCGTACATCACTGGAACTTCCATTGATGTTAGTGGTGGTCGTTAAAATGATTGGTGAGCATCGTGTATCGCTTGTCAGTGCCAAGGATCTTTTGCTTTCGAAATTTCAGTACTTTTCTCGTGCGCAATGGCGAGCTTAGGGATTTTCATGAATAGCGTATCGGCGTCAGGCCTTGCCTCGTGGCAATGGCAGTATCGTTTGATCGTAGTGTTTTCCGTCGCCGACTCAGCCGCAGAGCAGCAAGTTGTCGAGTGGACTCAGTTTTGAGCACTGCAACACGCTGAACTTGTTTACCCGGCAGCGCGTATGCACTAGGCGATTAGATACCTGTGTTTTGAGCACATTTCAGAGCAAGAAAACCTAATCCTGATCAACAGGCCTCGCCGTCTTAGGACACCGCTGCATCAGCCCTGTATCATACTCAAAGCGCGATGCATTCCCACTCGCAACGCATAGAATTTTCGAAGAGGTAGTTATTGATGGCCGATTTCAAAGGCATTCCCGTTGTTATGCCGGGAGCAGCCGACAGTGTGGCTCCAAAAAGTGGCGCCAAGTACACAACACCTCAGAACTTTACCGCCATCAAAGACGGTATCAAGACCCGTGGCACTGAAGATATCAGCGTATTGAAAACGGGCAAACCGCGCTGGCTCAAAGCCCCCATTCCTGCGGGCAAAGGCTACGAAGAGGTGCGACGTAACATTCGCGAACACCGGCTGTCCACGGTATGTGAGGAAGCCAAGTGCCCCAATATGGGTGAGTGCTGGAACGCAGGCACCGCCACCATCATGTTAATGGGGGCTGTATGCACCCGTGCTTGCCGATTTTGCGCTGTGGACACTGGCAACCCTCGCGGGTGGCTAGACACTGACGAACCCGAGAACACCGCCCGAAGCGTTGAGCTAATGGGACTCAAATATATCGTTCTGACGTCTGTGAACCGCGACGACCTCCCCGATGGAGGTGCTGGACACTACGCGGCTGCCATTCGTGCCATCAAGCAGCGCACGCCACATGTGGCGGTCGAGGCGCTAACACCCGATTTTGAAGGAGTACTGGGTGATGTAGAAGTCGTTGTAGATTCTGGCTTGGAAGTGTTTGCGCAAAACGTAGAAACAGTGAAGCGGCTCACGCATCCGGTACGTGATCCGCGTGCAAGCTATCAGCAAACACTGGATGTCCTGGCTCACGCCAAAAAGCATCGCCCTGATGTGTTAACCAAAACCAGTTTGATGCTGGGTCTAGGCGAGACCGACGAGGAGATCCTCGAGAGCATGGACGATTTGCGAGAGGCAAATGTGGACATCTTAACGCTGGGTCAATATTTACGGCCAACGATCAACCACCTACCCGTTGACCGTTATGTGGCCCCACAAAAATTCGATGAATACCGCCAGCAAGCACTTGAGCGTGGCTTTCGAGAATGCGTAGCAGGCCCACTGGTACGTTCCAGCTACCGTGCTGAGCAAGTACTCGCTGGCAACAATGCCGGCCTCATCAACGCACAGTCATAGTGGCTTGGGTTCAAGATCGATTAGCTTGAATCAGCGCCAGTTTAACGTGGGTCATAGCCTGCCTAATGAGTATTTATTGGCAGGCGGGTGTGATGGCGATATAAGCGAAGTGGTAGGGGCCCCTCAAGTACGAGGAGCCCAAAAGGCCCTAAGCTCTCAGATTAGAAGTAACAGGCGAGGGCGGCAAGCCATGAGGCCTGCTTACTGTACATCGCTCTTTTTAATAAACGTCTTCGCATCAACAATCGTCATTCCATCGACGTAGTTGAACGTATGCACCCCTTTGATGCGCTCGTTCCAGTCGGGGGTTATCCGAGCTGATACAGTCTCTTGGTACCGCTCGGCGTTCAGCTCAGTGATCTCCTGAAACTGCACGGCGTATCCGTAGTCGACGCTACTGTCTTGTGCTGGCCGAATGAGTTTGCCGTCGTGTTCAAACAGAGCGCCTGCAGGTCTGGCACAACGAACATCAGACACAACCACGCCTTGTGGGTGAGCTGTCCAGTCATCATCCATGAAGTGACCTGCAGAGTAGACGTGTAATTCATCGTGTGTTGTGCCACCTTCCGTATCGCAACGGTTGGTAAACATCCACCAGCGGCCCTCGTGCTCGTATAGCGTGGTATCAACAGCATACACATTGTTCATTAACGACTTTACATGTTCCCATTGATCAGGGAATCGCACACATTTGTACAGGTCTACTGAGCGATTTTCGCCAGATTCCGGGATCATGTAAGTTTGCCCGTCGTGCTCGAACATGAAGGGATACGACAAGTGGTAGTCAGGTGCGAGCACGGTTTGAGCTTCACCGACAGTGCCGTCTTCTGTCACGGGAATAACGGCAATACGACCCCTTCGAGTGTCGTACATAAACTCTTCCACGAATACATAATAAGTGTCGTCACGCTTGATCACATGAGGGTCAGCCCAGTATCGATCGTTCGGTGATTCGATCTTGGTGAACTGCCAGAGAGAGGTCGACATCTGCTCACCAATTTTGAAATACAGAATCCATTTTTCTTCAAACCGTCGACTGAATGTAACGTTTTTGATGTACGTGTAGATGCCTCGACCTACATGGCTTAACACTTGTTTTAAGCTCATCTTTTTTTCGGTGAGCAGTGGTTGAGAATAAAAGCCTAACGAAGGGCTTGCATCGCGTGCGCGCTCCATAAAGGTGTCAAAACCCAGATGGCGGAGCTCTGACAATTTGCGGGGCAACATGTCAACAGAACGCCAATAAAGTTTGCCGCGTGTTTTACTCACAGATGATCTGTCGGTTGCCGTGAAGGAACGGTCGAGCACAGTGCCATTGTCGAGGTTTTCGCTGAGTACTTGGAGCGTCACGCCAGCGCATTGTTGGCCAAAGTAGTGCTCCCACATACCGGGTGGTCCACCACGATTAATCTGATTATCGCCATGATGAAATGACCACACGCCATATCGAGGAACGTTCAGCATTTCACCTTTCAAGATACGCCATCCTAGGCGAACAATAACGTCAACGTTATGTTCACGAAGCGTGCTCAGGTCTTTGTCACTCAAGCTATCGCTCCACAATGTTGTCACAGGAGTCATTGAAACAACAGGGAAGGAGCCTTCAAGTTTATCCAATGCACTCTGGGCATACGGGTCAGGCTTGAGTTTGAATTTTCGTCGGTCCCACTGCGAGTAGCGATTGAAGAGTGAAGTTGCTAATGCGCTAGCAACAGGGACTGCATCATTTTGCAGGGTTTCTCCACGCGTTACAGCCAACACAATCTCCGCGTTGCCACTGTCCTGAATTTTCTTCAGCATCTGGAACTGCCATTCGAGAATGCGGGGGCTATTGATTAAAATGGCAATGCGTAGAGGAGGGGCCGTTTGCATAATTGATTATTTGGAGAATCGAGAAGAATTGTTTCGATGTTGCACCAATCTTGCGGCGTGAATTCTGACCGAAAAATCGATCCTGTATTATGTCTGTCCCACGTTTAAATTGTTGCTATGAATTGTTGCTATAAATTGTTGCTATAAATTGTTGCTATAAATTGTTGCAGTTAGTCAATTTTTTGCCAGATAGTGCGCATGCCATGGCCAACATCTTCAGTGCTGTTTTTTTGACGCTGATAAGGTCTGAAGAGTAACTCGCTAGTCATGTTCACAAAGTGCTGCAAATCCAATGCCGTTCAAGTCCCTCGCCTAAATGATGATCTCACCCCCGATGAGGGGGCAAGCGTCTTTTAGAACTGATCTAGTCGGCATATTCCGCAAAACACCAGTGTCGCCAAATCTGCTTAGTGGTGACCTTTTTGGGTACACCGTCGGTATTGGTTCGGGCTCTAGTCTTAAAAATTTCAAGCGTGGCTAATTGGGTATCGCGAGCTCTTTCTTGGTCATTCCAGACTCTACAGTAATAACTGCCGAGTGCGCCTCTGACTTTGTTATTTTTAGAGCTGTCTAAGCGATCCAAATATTTACGCCAACGATAACTTTCGTACAGTGAATAATAAAGTTCGGGCGGCTGCCAGCCCGGTTGGCTCGATGTCAATTCATATAGGTCAACCTGTTCACCGTTTCTAAGCTGCCCAGGAATGCGGATATAGCTGGAGACGGTGAGTGGGAAAGGCACGAACATGCCCCAGCGTTGATTGACTCTTGCCACGTGCGCGAGCATACCTACATGCTGAGGAGTCGCTTTGGGCACTTGTGGCAATCCGTAGATATTGTTGCTTGTCACCACATAGAAAAACAGGAGTGCTATTAATGAGCCCAACACACCTGGTTTACTTTTAACGCTGCGGTACGGCAAAAAGCGTGTCGTTAGGTTGCTCATGAACATTCTATTTACAGCAACCCAGCGATAGACGATATTGCCTAGCCCCATGAGCGGTGGCAGTCTCATCAACCAGCCAACGGGTTTAATGGGCCAACGTTGAGAGAACAAAAAGGCCATTGCATGCCAGTGAATATGCGGCTTGTTATTAGCATCAGTAACCACCCAGCTATTCTCTCGTTCCATGATGGCGTAGATATCGGGATACTGTTGAGCGCGAAGAATTTTCGTTGTTTCGGGGAGCAGGAAAGCCCGCAAAATAAGGCACATCTTCAAGCAGAAACCACAATCCTCATCGTAGTAAAACCGGATAGCTTGCAGAGATTCAAGACGTTTTTGCTGCCGGCTTCCTTGCTGCGCTTTGATCCATAGAGCGCCTGGAATCAACAAACTAAGAGCCATGAAGTCGATAAATGGAAACAAGCCGATATGTAGCATCAACACAAAGGCGACGTGTAATGAGGCAAGTAATAGCAAACCTCCAACACGAATCCACGGCCAGAAGAACGGACACAACACCAGAAATGGTCCAATAAACTCAACAGCCAAGACAAAGACTGTTGACACTTTAAGCAGTCCGGGAAACTGTGTTATCCAATGTCCGATAGGCGTGGCAAAGTGCTGCAAGCTCACCGCGTAGTAGGCTGCATCAAACCGCACTATCCACGCATCACCGTTTTTCAAGATGGCCGTAAAGAAATACAAGTAGAGAATTTGAAAAACGATCGCTACGGTGGCAAGAGAAAAATAGGGCAATTCCGACGGATAATGGCCCACTACGCTGTCTTTATTCACACCGGTCTCCGCTGTCAGCGGGCTAGGTTGTGTGTGCAGATCAGGCTGTAGCGCACTATCTATTGAAAAGCGTGCTGCCAATGGCAGAAATAATGCCCAAAAACTCATGATCACTAGTAACTGGTCACCACCTTGTAAGATCAGGCCATTTCGATTCAACAGCGAGGCCAATAGCACAAACGAGGCAAATGCTGCTATCCGTGTTCGGTAACCCACGAGTAGCGCCAGAGCAAACAATCCGGCAATGCTGAACAGTACGATTTGCCACCAGAGATCACCGCTGGCGGCGTGCAATGACCAGTGCCACCGATGTGTTATCTCTAACCACAGCTCACGCGGCAGCACACCATCATCGGTATAAAAGGTTCTCATGTGCTCGCTGCGCAAGACCAAGTCGATAAGTATCAGCGTGGCAAGCAGAACACGGAACAGCGCGATGGAGCGCATGTCCAGACTGAAAACCCGTCTGAAGTGGATCAACGTGGAATTTATGGACATGCAGTTCTGAATTTTTTCTAGGGGGCTTATTGTCGCTAGTTGGGCAAATAAACTCAACTGCGAGGCAGAAAAATTCAATGCCAATACGCGCAGTAGTTGTTTGGACCGTACACCTACACTTGAGACATCTGAAACCTACTCAAAATGTAAAGTGGTGACAGGATGCTTCCAGCTATTGAGAATTTCCAACAAATCTTGAGTTCGAATTCGGGTGCTATGAGTGTTGCGGCAAGGATGTAAGTAGATCCACTCATGCTCCAATAAAGTGTGTTGAATCAACACCTGAACCGCGCACTCGTGGTCGTTGAAAACTGCCAGTGGCGAAACAGAGCCGGGTACCACGCCGAGGTACAGGCCCAAGCGTTCAGTGCTTGCAAAGGCAAGCTGGCCGCCTGGCACATTGAGTTTGTCGCGTAAGCCGCGTAAATCTACACGATGGTCTCTCTCTACAACGAGCAGAAACATAAGACCTTTTTTGTTACGCAGAAATAGATTTTTAGTGTGCGCACCTGGGTTGCTGTAGTCGATGCTTTTGGCTTGTTCAACGGTGTATAGAGCATCGTGGGTAATGGTTTGATGTTCAATACCCAAATCATCCAAGGCACCGAGTAATTGCTTGGCTGTGGCCGCAAGTTCCCCGTTTTTCAGTAAAACAGTTTCTGGGTTGGGTCTATCAGAATGGCTCATTTATTTTGGTGCATAATGGCAGTAACAGCGCCATAGGTAGAAACAAAATAGGGGACTGTGTAGGTCAACAGGCACTTAATCAGCTCGAATTTTGAGGGGTCCACCATTGCATCACCTTGATTGATCAGATTCAGAATGGTGCCGACGATGACGGCTATAATAAGAGATCGTTTGACGATATCACGGCGCTTTGCTAGTTGAAAGAAACTCATTAAATCTCCAAAATTATCTCAGTTCCTTGTAGACATTCCTAATGTAAGGGTCTGCTTGTTTGGGAACTGTTTGACGCTCGATCATTCGACGTACTCGCGGTGGTTCAGTTCCTTGATGCAACGCTCTCAAGGTATCAGAAACAGCTGAATCAGACTGTGTTCGGCGTTGGTTATGGCGGATATATTCGACCCAGGTTGCCACGTAGTATTTTTCAGTCCAAATATTGGGTTGCTCCAAATCCCGAAGTAGTGACCAGCGTCGAGCACCGTCACGTATACGGATTCGTCGTCTTGAAGTCATAGCCTCCAGATAGGCTGGCACATTGTGCTCCCCAATGTCGTAGTCAATAGTGATCATGATAGGCCCTGTTTGAGGCTTGAGCTGTACTGCAAGCTTTGGCTCGATAAACTGATTGAGCGGGTTCAGATTCAATTGGTCGAATTCTGGCAGTGGCGATCTGTAGCAGGCGAGGGCGCTCAGAATTATGGTCACAGCTGATACTGCTAGTGCGGTTCTCAGGTCAAAGGATTCGGCAATCAGGCCCCACACCCAGCTACCTAACACCATGCCAGAGGCGTTGCACATCATATACAGTGACATCGCACGTCCGACGACCCAACGTGGAGTGGATAGCTGTAGCGACACGTTGAGCAAAGCGTTGGTGGTTACCCAGCATGCACCACATAGCAAAAGTGCCAATCCAGTGAGTGTAATTCCGTAACCCAAAGACAGTAACAGCGTGCCAATGGCGGTGCCTGCGAACGTTGTACGAATGATAATTTCGTTGTTGAATTTTTGTCGAATTCGTGAATTCGCAAAAGCCCCACACACGGCACCCAAACCGAAGCATCCAAGTAAAAAACCGTAAGTTGAAGCGCTACCAACAAGAAAATTGCGCGCAACAAGTGGCAATAGTGCCTGCACTGAAATGGCTGTCAAACCAAACAGGCTGCCCCGCAGAATAATATTCAGAAGATTGGGTGACAAACTGACATAGCGAAAGCCTGCACCTGTGGCACTCACAAATTTTTCCCTAGGAAGAGCAAGAGTTTCAGTTGGTTTGTGCCAGATAGTCAAGGCGATGATTAACGCTACATAACTCAGCGTATTCATCGCAAAAGCTGTTGCTGCCCCTGCTGCAACGATGATCAACCCTCCTAGTGCTGGGCCGATGCTGCGCATGATATTAAAAGACATACCGTTGGCCATCACCGCAGCGGGCACTTGGTCACGTGGCACAATATCACCAACTGATGCCTGCCAAGAGGGGTTGTGTAGCGCCCCCCCACAGCCAATCAAAAAGGTAAAGCACAGTAGCAACCAGGGTGTTAACAGATCAAAGTGGGTGGCAAGTGTTAATCCGATGGAGGCGATAAGCATTAGAATCTGCGCTGTGAGCATGATCCGGCGTCTGTCGTAGTTGTCTGCCAATACGCCGGCAAACAAAGACAAAGCCACTATCGGTAAAGAAGTTGATGCGGTAACCAGTGCCACCATGAACTGAGAATCAGTCAATGTGGTCATTGTCCAGCCTGCTGCAACAACTTGGATGAGTCCGCCGAGGTTCGAAATCAGCGTAGCAATCCAAAGAGATCGAAATACCGGATTGCCGAACGGTGCCAGCGCAGTAGAAGGAGAAGCTGAAGGAGCAGGGGAGCCTGCAGGTTTCATGAGGTTTTTGCTTTTATCTGACAGGCTATAGAGGGCTTAAGATTGGCGTTTGATGCGATTTAAAGTTGTGGGTTATCAGCTGTCAACGATCGAAGCACTGGAAAAGAGATGAATTAGTTGCGCACATGTCCAACCACACGTAACGAATATCGTGCCAGATGTAGGGTGAGAACTCCAGTGGTATATCAATTTTACAATCTGTAGCTGTACGAAAGGCATGGAGAATAATGCTGAATTAATTAAAGATGTAGCCACAAACTGTGGCAACATTCAGTGGTTTTGAGAGCCATGGGTACCAATAAAAAAGTATGGGTAGTAACTGCTGCCAGCTGAGATAGTGGAGTAGGATCTGCAAAAGACGTCGCAAGCGATACGTTGGCTTACCTCCAACAAAGCCCTTATATACAACGGGTAGTTTTATTGATGTAACTTGTGGGAAATAACAAAGCATGAAATTGTTATTTATATAGACTCAAACGCTTTCTACACAAATCAACGACTAACAATGCATAAAGAAAATAACAAAGACCCACTACATGGCATCACCCTGGAGGCAATAGTGACCCATTTGGTTGAACATTATGGCTGGGATGAGCTTGGCCATAGGATCAACATCAATTGCTTCAACAGTGACCCCTCAGTCAAATCCTCACTCAAGTATCTGCGAAAAACCCAATGGGCCAGAGACAAAGTAGAACAGCTGTATATCGCAACCAGCCAATAGGTGCCAACGGTAACGAAATCATTGACTTGTAGTCCGTACGTCGAACAACTTGCGACCTAACTGGCGTTACTTATTTAGCCGTTACTGGCATGAATAGCATTTCAGCCTGATTTGAAAATATCAAATCCCTCCAATGCACCTTGCTCGATTTCATCGTATCCGGACCCATCAACCGGGCTGCCTTGCGTTGCTAGCGCATCGATGGCTGCCACCACGGGTTTCCAGCGTTCTGAAAAACCCGACTTGCAACTGCGAAGAAATTCGCTGGAATTCCAATCGCGAAAATTGTCGTGCTTGTTGAGTGCCGTAAAAAGTCGTTGGTTACCAATGCACGAGCCTTCACAGACATACACAAGCCCTAGTAATTTGGCATGAGAATTTTCAGAGGTGTGTTCCTCACTGCTGTGATCGGGGCTGAAAGCCAGTGTATTCAGATCGGCTTCCAAAGCCTGAGTACGATGACACGTGGGCCAGTCAAGCCACTGTGTGTTTGGATGGCGCTGCAACAACTTGGCCGCGCGCAACTCTACTGCTTTGTGTAGAACATACTGCGCTGCTAAAAACGCTTGGTAGTGTTTCAGATCGGGTGTTGAGTAGAGAAATTCATCGCTGTTGGTCAGAGTTCCCAATGACTTGTGAATTGTTCGGGTTGCGTCCCTCAGGCGTGTTAACGCCAGCGGTGTTGAGGATTCCATTCGGATGAGGAAAAATCAAGATGCTCATTTACCAAACTCTTGAGCATATCTGGCCGTAATGGATTTTCTACAAAGCCACTGATATACGCTGTGTTGAGCGCTTTTTGCTGTGTGGTGGTGTTGGTTGTTGTCGACAGCATCATGATGTTCGCATGTGATTTCATTAGCACGCTATCGGGCAGCGCTGCATAGGCTTCAATAAAATCCCAACCACTAAAGCGAGGCATATTGATATCAAGGAATATAAGGTCGGGCCTACAAAGTTCTGGGCTTATTGATTCATAAGCACCTTTTTGTTGCAGAAGATCAAGAGCGTCAGTACCCGATGTGCACACATTTAACAATACAATTAAATCCACTCTTACTGATGGCTTTTCGGTGTAAGAACTTATCATCATCGTCGTCTATAAGTAAGATCGTTAGAGGCTTGTCGGTCATGTCAATTTATTATTATTGATTTGTGTAGTTTTACCCAAAATGTAGAGCCATTGTCCTCGTGGTTATCGATGCCAATTGTTGCATCCATAGATTCTGCGACTTTTTTACAGTTTGACAAACCTATTCCGGTGCCTTCGTATTCTGTTTTCGGTGCAAGCGCTGAAAAATCTTGAATACGATATCGTGATCGGCGGCGTCTATGCCAATGCCATTATCCTGTACGCACAACAAATGATAAGAGCCCTCTTTTTTCATGTACACATGAACTTCCGGCACTGTGCCAGACGCTACGTATTTCTTGGCATTTGTCAGTAGGTTTTGAATCAACTGTTTCACTCTGCTTCTATCAGCAAGCATGCTCGGTAGCTTGTCAACTTTTATAATGGCGCCAGCAGCCTCAATAGTCGACGCTAGATCCACTTGCAATTCGTCAACTACCTCAGCTAATTCAAATTTATGTCCTCTCGTTTTGCCATTCAGGCTAGCAAAATTGAGTAAATCCAAAATGAGTTCTCTCATTCGAGTGCCTGAACGAATAGTTTCTCTTAGGTATCTATTAACTTCATGGTCACTGTCAAGGGCTAACGTTTCTTTAATCAGTTCAACGTAGTTTGCCTGTGTGCGCAGGGGCTCTTGAAGATCATGAGCTGCAGCGAAGGTGAGTTGTATGAAGTCGTCATTAGCGCGCTCGGCCAACTCTGCGCTGTACGCCAATTCTTTGTGGAATATTCCAGCTCGTAACCGTCTTGCCATCTCAATGGTGTTTGCTTCCCAACTATTTGACTGATCTTTGATCATTACTTTCCATTTTGCAAAAGACTGTCGTGGACTTACCTTGATCTCTAGCGAGTCTTTTTGTGTTTCCACCGAGTAGCTTTTTTCAGGGTCTCCAGCCCAGTTTGTGGTTTTGCTTACCTGTGCTCTGAACCAGAAAATGTAGCTGTGTGAAACCAGAGAGACGCAAGTTGCGAGAATTCCACCAATATCATTGTTCGATGTGTTGATCATCGGGAAAGCAGAGCTAGCACTGGATGTTTGAAACACCTCTGTGTGTCCCTGATCAACCAACCATTGGCGAATCTCCATTTGAGTGGCCGTATCAGGAGTCAGGAGTCAGGAGTCAGGAGTCAGGAGTCAGGAGTCAGGAGTCAGGAGTCAGGAGTCAGGAGTCAGGAGTCAGGAGTCAGGAGTCAGGAGT
>JALZWO010000038.1 GCA_023300375.1 Granulosicoccus sp.
ACCGGGCTTTCTCAAGATATAGCGCGTTCCATGTCGCTAACCAGTGTTCGTGTTGTTGAAGTTATTGCCGGTAAGTCGACCATTGGTATTGAGGTGCCAAACGATCATCGCGAAATTGTTCAGCTCACAGAGATGCTGCAATCAGATCAGTACCTTGAAAAGCAATCACCCCTGACGTTGGCTCTGGGTAAAGACATCAGTGGGACATCGGTCACTGCTGATTTGGGTCGCATGCCGCATTTACTGGTGGCAGGTACAACGGGCTCTGGTAAATCTGTCGCCGTCAACTCCATGTTAATCAGTCTTTTATATAAGGCGACGGCCAAAGATGTTCGCCTGATCCTCATCGACCCGAAAATGCTGGAGCTCAATGTCTACGACGGCATTCCTCATTTACTGACCCCAGTGGTCACTGACATGAAAGAGGCTGCTAATGCGTTGCGCTGGTGTGTGGGTGAGATGGAAAGGCGCTACACGGTTATGGCTGCATTGAAAGTACGCAACATTGCCGGCTACAACAAAAAAGTGAATGAAGCTATCGAGAAGGGCACACCTCTAGTCGATCCGCTATGGGAAGCCGAATTATCACTGAATCCATCAGGGCCACCGCCCACGCTTGAGCCTATGCCATTCATTGTTGTTGTCGTGGATGAGTTCGCAGACATGATGATGCAGGTGGGCAAGAAAGCAGAAGAGCTCATAGCGCGGATTGCGCAAAAAGCGCGTGCCGCTGGTATTCATCTTATTCTGGCTACTCAACGCCCATCGGTTGATGTCATCACGGGTTTAATCAAAGCCAATGTGCCAACGCGTATCGCTTTTCAGGTGTCCTCAAAGATCGATTCACGCACCATCCTTGATCAGGGTGGCGCGGAATCATTGCTCGGTAATGGTGACATGTTGTACCTGCCACCGGGCACGGCGCTTCCAGTGCGAGTTCATGGCGCATTCGTCGATGACCATGAAGTTCAAAATGTGATTGCGCACATCAAGGAGACGGGAGAGCCAAACTACATCGATGAAATTCTGCAGGAAAGTCAGGTTGCAATTCCCGGTATCTCAGGTGGTGAATCTGAAGGTGGCGGTGGGGAATCGGATGCGCTGTACGATCAGGCTGTAGGCATAGTGCTTGAATCACGCAAGGCCTCAATTTCCTACGTGCAGCGTCGATTGAAGATCGGCTATAACCGCGCAGCGCGTATGATTGAAGAAATGGAAGCCGCAGGAGTTGTCAGCACAGTACAGGGCAGTGGCACTCGAGAAGTTTTGGCACCGCCACCTGGATAAACAATAATATGACTACTTCGTGTTCAATCAATCGCACCACCATTTTAGTTCTGGTCTGTGCGACGCTGTGCAGTTCGTTGTTTTCAGCCTTTGTGCGTGCAGACGATGCAGCGGTGGCGACTCTCGAGCAATTTATACAGTCGTTGGAGGCATTCGAAGCTACATTTGAGCAAACCCTCTATAGCGAGACTGGAGAGGCGCTCAAATCGTCAACGGGTAGTATTCAGCTCAAGCGTCCTGCGCGCTTTATCTGGACATATGCTGAACCAGAGCCTCAACAGATTGTCGCTGATGGGACGCGTGTCTGGCTGTACGATCCCGATCTAGAACAAGTCACTGTTAACGAGATTGACGATCGTATCAACGGCACACCATTGCAGTTCCTAATGAGCGCTGATCCGTTGTCGCAAGGGTTCAAGATAGAGTCTTTGGGCAAAACGGAAGGCATTGACTGGTTTGCATTGGAGCCCTTAACAGAGGCTTCGGATTTTGAACAAGTCTTCATCGGCCTTCAGGGAAATGCGCTTGCGGCTATGGAATTACGTGACAGTTTTGGTCAAGCTACGCAAATTGTGCTCGATAATTTCAGCAAAGATGTTGATTTAGACGACTCTATTTTTGATTTTGTTGTGCCTGAGGGTGTTGATGTCATAGGGTTGGATGAATAGTTCGCTGGAACTGTTCGGTGCTGATGATTCAGTCAGGCCATTAGCCGATAGATTACGCCCCAAGTGCCTTGACGACTTCGTTGGGCAATCACATTTACTGGGGCCTGATAGCACCTTGCGTCAGGCGATTGAGCGCAACCGTCTGCACTCCATGATTTTCTGGGGACCACCTGGTACGGGTAAGACAACACTGGCCCGCATGATTGCTCATCGTTGCGATGCCCATTTCATGAGTATCTCTGCTGTTCTGGCAGGAGTTAAAGATATTCGCGAAAAAGTGGCAGAGGCACGCGAACGCCTCAATGGCAATGGACAACGTAGTGTCTTGTTTGTTGATGAAGTACATCGGTTTAACAAATCTCAACAAGATGCGTTTTTACCACACATAGAAGACGGCACTTTGTTTTTTGTGGGAGCAACCACTGAGAACCCTTCGTTTGAACTTAATAACGCCTTGTTGTCCAGAGTGCGGGTGTACGTGCTCAAACACCTTGAAAAAAAAGATTTGAGGCAGGTTATAGATAGAGCATTGCAAGATGATGATCGTGGACTTGGACAACGATCATTGCAAATGGACGATGAATACAGAGATTTGTTGGCGGCAACAGCAGATGGTGATGCAAGGCATGCGTTAGTGTTGCTTGAGCTTGCGTCAGATTGCGCTCGGCAAGAAGGTGATCATCACGTTATTGATGAAGCGGTTATCAAGGAAGTCACAAGAGATAGCTTTCGCCAGTTTGATAAGGGTGGGGATCATTTCTACGATCAGATTTCTGCGTTGCACAAGAGTATGCGTGGTTCTGATCCTGACGCGGCCTTGTATTGGTTTTGTCGTATGCTCGACGGCGGCTGTGATCCTCTCTATATTGCCCGCCGAGTATTGCGTTTTGCATCCGAGGACATCGGAAATGCTGATCCACGGGCAGCTCAATACGCATTGTATGCCTGGGATACTTATCAGCGCTTGGGCAGTCCTGAAGGCGATTTAGCCATCGCACATGCCATCGTTTTCATGAGTTGTGCAGCAAAGAGCAACGCAGTGTATGTGGCGTTTAAAGAAGCGATGATGTTTGTACGCGAGCAGGGCAATCAGCCTGTGCCCATGAGCTTACGCAACGCGCCCACCAAGCTTATGAAGGAGTTAGGACACGGTGAGGGCTATCGTTACGCGCACGATGAAGTGGACGGTTTTGCAGCAGGTGCTCACTATTTCCCGGATACTCTACCTGCGCAACAGTTTTATGCACCTCAACCGAAGGGGCTGGAGATTAAAATTGGAGAGCGCTTGGCTGAACTTCGTAAACGTAATTTGCAGTCTTCAAACAATGAGAACGGATAAGAACAATGATTGATTTCGCTTTGGCTGATTGGGGCAATCCGGACGATCGCAAAGCAGTAGTTCAATTACTACAAGCTTATGCCATGCACCCTATGGGTGGTGCTGAACCATTGAGTGATTATGCGAGCCAGACTTTGCCAGATGCCATGGCTGCGATGCCAGGTGCATTTTCGGTCATCGGCTGGCAAGCTGGGGACGGGGAGGGTCGGCGGCCGGTTGCATTAGCGAACTGTTTCACCGCAATGTCAACATTTGCTTGTCAGCCACTCATCAATATTCATGATTTATACGTTGATGACAGCGCAAGAGGCAAGGGTGCCGGACAAGGACTACTGGATTTTGTTGAAAAAGAAGCCAGCAGTCGCCAGTGCTGCAAAGTTACGCTAGAAGTGCTCACTGGCAACGATGTAGCTCTGAGGGCTTATGAACGCTTTGGTTTTGAAAAATATGTAATGGATGACAAATCTGGGCATGCTGTTTTTATGCACAAGAAGATTGCTGTGCCTACTTGAGTTATTTTATTTCTCAAGGGCAGTTACTGATACTCGTCATTCCTTCAGCCCCTTATTCCAGCGAACCCCTGTTATTTCAGCAAAACCCCGTTACTCCAGCAAAACCCCTCATTTCAGAAAATTCCGTCATTCCCGCAATCCTCGTCATTCCCGCGTCGGCGGGAATCCGCGGTTCGACATGCATGGCTTCCCGCCCACGTGGGAATAGCGGTTTTTAGTGGGACTTGACCAGCTTTTGTAAGAATTGAGATACTTTAAGTCGATACCATTTGATTTTGCGTTTCAAGTTTTGCTGGGTTTGCCTCTAGAGAGGTGAGCAAATTACTCTGGTAAGACTCTATAAATTAATAGTGAACATACATGAAAAATTTTATTACCGAACTTCAATGGCGTGGAATGGTTCACGATGCCATGCCGGGTACGGAAGAGCATCTCCTGGAGCAGATGCGATGTGCTTACATAGGCTTTGACCCCACGGCAGATTCGCTGCATATCGGTAATTTGGTGCCCATCATGCTGCTGGCCCATTTTCAGCGTTCTGGGCACAAGCCTTACGCCTTAGTGGGCGGTGCCACTGGCATGATAGGCGATCCATCAGGCAAATCTGATGAGCGTAATTTGCTGGACGAGCCCACCCTGAGACATAACCAGGAAGCGGTAAAAAAACAGCTAGGTCAGTTTCTGGATTTTTCTGGCAGCACTAACAACTCGGCTGTACTAGTGAATAACTACGACTGGATGAAAGACATCAGCTTTCTTGATTTTATTCGAGATGTGGGTAAGCACATCACAGTCAATTACATGATGGCTAAAGATTCAGTGAAAAACCGAATAGCCTCTGGGACTGATGATGCAGGGGGCATGAGCTTTACTGAATTCACATACCAGCTGGTGCAAGGCTACGACTTTTTACATCTGTATAAAAACAATAATTGCACACTGCAGATGGGTGGTAGTGATCAGTGGGGAAACATCACCACAGGTACTGAATTGGTAAGAAGGGTCGGGCACGGCAAAGCATACGCTGTGACGTGTCCACTCATTACCAAATCTGATGGTTCAAAGTTTGGTAAATCTGAAGGTGGTAACGTCTGGCTAGATCCGGCGCGTACTTCGCCGTACAAGTTTTACCAATACTGGCTTAACTCTAGCGATGAGGATAGTGAACGGTACATTAAGATTTTTACCTTTCTCGACCAGACCACCATTGAAGCGCTGATCACCGAGCATCGCGAGGCACCGCATCAGCGTTTGTTGCAGAAAACGCTGGCTACTGAAATCACCACCATGGTGCATTCGAAAGCTGAACTTGACAAAGCGATAGCAGCAAGCTCTATCTTGTTCGGACAGGCGACCACTGAAGACCTCAAGAACCTAGATACGCAAACTTTTCTTGATGTGTTTGATGGTGTGCCTCAGGCAAGCGTTGCGCGTGCTGCTATTGAAGCGCAGATAGGGATCATTGAAGCATTGTCGTCAGAGACAGGTTTTTTGAAATCAAACAGTGAGGCTCGACGCGCTCTCAAAGAAAATTCAATATCAGTGAATAAGGAAAAAGTTGATGAACAAAAACAGCTTGGAGTTGCCGATCTGATTAACGATCGATTTGTACTTTTACAGCGTGGCAAAAAGAATTACTACGTGTTGATCGTGGAATGATTAGCTGCTGATTGCATTATTCAGTGTTTTTAAGCTTGCTAAAAATCCGGTGTTACTCATTGCCGGAAAATTCTCTTCTGGTACTTTGGCGTAACTGGCTCTGTCAATGTTAGGATTAGGACTTGTTCTTACAGTTAATAAAAGGGAGAGAATCCATGAAGGTGTTTTTAAAATCAATTCTTGCAGGGGCGCTTTTAAGCGTTGGACTGATCGGCTCTGCCGCCGCTCAGGATTCCGACTACATTCTGAATACTGCCTCAACTGGTGGTACGTATCATCCGGTGGGCACAGCTATCGCTACCTTGTCAAAGGTGAAGCTTTTGCCAAAAGAGAAATTCAGCCTCACGGCAGTTAACTCTGCGGGCTCTGGCGCAAACGTTCAGGCGATGGCAGCGGGTACCGCACAGTTTGCTATTTTGCAGGGTTTGTTTGGCTCGTATGCTGCCACTGGAACGGGGCCAGTAACCGAGCCACAGACCAATATGCGTTCGGTCACCATGTTATGGCAAAACGTTGAGCAATACATTCTAGCCAACGAGCTAGTGTCTGGCGGCACTGTCAGTGATTTAATGGCGGCCAAAGGCGAAACTGTGGCCATGGGGCGTGAGAACTCTGGCACCATCGGATCAAACCAAGTGCTAATGACTGGCTTAGGAATCGATTTTGACAATGACTTCGACTACGTTTACGCCGGTTACGGACCATCAGTCGATGCAATGGCAAACGGGCAAGCGGTGGCCGCTGGCATACCTGCTGGCCCTCCGACAGGTGCTATTACAAAGCTGTTTTCAACTAATGGCGATAAATTCACTCTGCTCAACGTTACCGAAGACGAAGCCAAATTGATGGACGGTGGTCGCAACCTTTGGACGCCGTACACCATACCCGGCGGCACGTATCCAGGTGTCGACAACGATGTACAGACCATCGCACAGCCCAATTTTCTGGCGGTTAACGCAGATGTTTCTGAAGAGCATGTTTACCAGCTCACCAAAGCGCTGTACGAAAACTTACCGTTCTTGCGTGCTATCCATCCGGCAACAAACGCTATGAGCGTTGAGCAGGCTATGGCTGGGTTGCCGGTAGAATTGCACCCAGGCGCTGCTCGGTACTATAAAGAAGTGGGTTTGGATATTCCTGATCGCTTAATGGCGAAGTAGAGTTGTTGGTAGGAAAGACTCACTAGCGTTTCAGCCCGCTTGGCGCGGGCTGGCGCATCAACTCACGACGTGAAGCACGCGTTATCAGTATCAAAGATCCCAAGGTACATATCCATGACGCACATAGCTGATCTCGAGCGAGACACAAATCGGTCATGGTTTGATTGGTTTATATTTGCAGCCGCTGTTTTATTTGCCTTGTGGCACATTGCCACCAATCTATTCTGGTTTGAGCGTGGTATCTGGCAGAATGCTATTCACTACGCTGGGTTTGCTTTTTTTGCAGCCATCACAACTACCTTTGTAGCGGGTAAGCAATCCAAAAGGATGTACTTCATCAACATCGCATTTGGGGTGTTGATCGGCGTGTCTGCCCTGTGGATCGCTGGTGCTGAGAATGGTATTTACGAGCGTACCTTAGCGAAAACCGGCTTGCCATGGCAATTTGGCGTGCTGGACTGGATAGCAGGCTTTAGCGTAATTGTGGGAGCGGTAGAGCTCACAAGGCGTATGACAGGTTGGATTATTCCAATTTTGGTGTTGCTTGCTATGTCTTACATACTCTTTCTAGGCGAGCTATTACCTGGGGCCTTTCGAGCAGCCAGTTTGCCTCTAAGCGATGTGCTTTTTCGTTCCTTATATAACGATGAAGGTATGTTCGGCATTATCACGACCATATCTTCAGCCAACATTACGTTGTTTATGATTTTCGGTGCGTTCCTTGTGGTGTCAGGTGCATCCGATTTTGTCATTGAGTTGTCAAAAATCATTGCAGGACGCTTTCGAGGCGGGGCGGCTTTTGTAGCTGTCATATCCAGCGCACTCACAGGCACTATCTCAGGATCGGCCATTGCCAATACTGCATCAACGGGTGTCATCACCATTCCATTGATGAAGTCCAATGGATTTCGTGGTCAATTTGCAGCAGGTGTTGAAGCCTCTGCATCAACGGGTGGTCAATTAATGCCGCCCATCATGGGTGCCGGCGCTTTTATCATGGCTAGCTACACCGGCATTCCCTACGGGACGATTGTGGCGGTATCCATCGTTCCTGCAATGCTGTATTTTCTTTCCGTTGGATTTGTCGTTCGCATTGAAGCGATGAAATATGCCATTGGCACCGAACAAGTACCTGCTATTGATAAAAAGAAAATGTTGGCTGGTTTATTGAATTTTGTGCTTCCCTTAACGGTGATGACATATCTGTTGGTATCTGGAAAAACACCCAGTTTTGCAGCCTCTATTGCCATTGGCACACTGATAGTCGTAAGCTTTGCAACGCCTAATAAGATGACGCCCGCACGTTTGTCCAAAGCGCTTTCTTTGGGTATTAAAACTTCCATCATGACGGCGGTTTTGTTGGTTGCTGTTGGTCTGATTAATAATGCGGTTACCACCTCTGGGCTTGCGAATA
Organism: Granulosicoccus sp.; assembly: GCA_023300375.1. Lineage (GTDB taxonomy): Bacteria > Pseudomonadota > Gammaproteobacteria > Granulosicoccales > Granulosicoccaceae > Granulosicoccus. Next base: position 8,040 of record JALZWO010000038.1, read on the forward strand.
CGTTTGCGTTAATGATTGCCCAATGGTCGCAAGGGTCGTTGTTACTCGCACTGGCTTTGATCACTGTGGCCTCACTGGTTTTAGGTATGGGGCTTCCTGTTACCGCTGCCTATATTGTCCTGTCGATTCTTTCTGCGCCTGCATTGGCCGGCATGCTCGCTGATGGGTTAATTGTAGAGCAGCTGATGGCAGGTATTAGTGACCCCTCGGTCGCTGCGATGTTTATGCTGGTTGACCCCGCGTTGCCAGCGCAGCTGGCGGCAGGCTTAACCGAGGTGCAGGCAGTTGAATTATTAGCGACCATGCCATTTGATATTTCAGTGGCTCTGCGTCCTTTGTTACTGGACCCTGCTGCCATGACCACGTTCTTGCTAACGGCGCATTTAATTGTATTCTGGTTGAGCCAAGATAGTAATGTTACTCCTCCTGTTTGTTTAGCCGCCTTTACCGCAGCAGGTATTGCTGGGTCCCCGCCAATGGCAACAGGTGTGGAAGCTTGGAAAATTGCCAAAGCGCTGTATATAGTACCTTTGCTGTTCGCCTACACGCCTATCATCGGAGCTGATCTTCCTGAGTTACTGCGTATTGGTGTTTTTTCCATGCTGGGAATTTACTGCATGAATGCAATGTTTCAGCGCTACTCTGAAGGCCCAATTCCTCTTTGGGGCTACCCAGTATTTCTAGCCGCTGGAATGGCTTGTTTTACGCCGCTTAACTGGGTGTTAAATCTGCTGGGTGCTGTGGTAGTCATTACGATGATCAGATGGACGGGGCGTGTCGAAAGAGCTGCGAAGATTCAGCCTGCTTAAACCGAACTGCACTCATGCTGAGCTATAGCCCATTGAACGTGCTCTTTCACTAAATCAGATTTGTGGTTTACGCGATTGTTCAGGGCGCTTAGAACCTCAGAGCTGCTGGGGGCGTTGCCAAGTGCAACTGCTATGTTGCGAAGCCAACATTCATAGCCGATACGATAAATGGGTGAACCTGCCATGCGCGTTGTGAATTCCTCTTCGCTCCAGCTAAACAATTCTACTAAGCTGCTGTGATCTAGCGAATGTCTTACTGAGAAATCTGTTTCTACAGTGGGGCTGCTGAATTTATTGAATGGGCATACCAACTGGCAATCATCGCAACCATAAATGCGGTTGCCCATCGCTTTGCGAAATTCAATCGGAATGCTCTCTTTCAATTCAATTGTTAGATAAGAAATACAACGTCGTGCATCCACTCGGTAGGGAGCTACGATGGCATTGGTTGGGCAAGCTTGGATACAGGCGCTGCAGCTACCGCAGTGCGACTGTGTTAGATTTTTATCGGCTGCTAGTGGTAGGTCGGTAAAAAGCTCTCCCAAGAAAAACCAGCTGCCTGCATCTTTCGCGAGTAAATTGCTATGTTTACCAATCCAGCCAAGTCCTGCTTTTTGTGCAACAGCTTTTTCCAGCACAGGGGCGCTGTCAACAAATGCTCTATAGCCAAATTGACCCACGTTTGCCGTGATGTTTGATGCAAGTTGTTGTAAGCGTTTGCGTAACACCTTGTGATAGTCACGCCCCAGTGCGTAGCGAGAGATATAAGCTTTTGATGTGTCATTCAAAACGCTCCAGGCGTCTTGGGAATCTGGTGGATAGTAATCCATACGCACGCTGATGATTTTCAACGTTCCTGGCAGTAGGCTATCTGGACGGCTACGCTTTACCCCATGACGTTCCATGTAATGCATGGAGCCATGAAAGCCATCATCTAACCAGTTCAGCAGGTGTGTTTCGTGTTCACCCAGATCGGTGTCGGTAATAGCGCAGTGTGTTAAGCCAAGCTGGTTTGCCTGCTGTTTGACAAAGCTGCTTAGTGAGTCAGGCTCATCAAGAAGAGTCGGTTCATCGAGTTCGCTCACTATATCGAGTCAGAATTTGCAAAGTGTCCATTCTTATAATAAACCACTGTGCCGGCCCTTGCTCCCCAAGCCTGCCAAGCGGTGATAGGGTTTCTGATCCAACTGTTTTGTTGGTACGCGCCTAAAGCGTCATTCACCGCACCGCGAATGACAAGAAGCTCTTCTCCCCGAGGATCAATGCGCGTCTTGAACGCTGCTGCTTTGTTCCAGCGAACCAGCATCACATTGCACGAACCATGGCCATGCAGAGGCAAAACATCAGTCCCCTCGACAGGACCGGGCAGCCAGCTATCTTCGTTATTAGTGTCGATTTTGCGCCACGCCAAATCGCTATCTTTCATTTGTCCAGCGGCTAAATAAACAATAGCTGAGTCATCAGCATTCATTGTCACTGACCGTTGAAACGTCATGTTCTGATTGATTCTGCTGCTCGGGGAGCGGAAGTACCAGTTTGCGTGGTAATCCCCCATACGTGATGACAAATGACCTTGTTGAATCAAAAATTCAAGATCAGGGTGTTTTTCCAATAGTGCAGGTACATGCTGGTAATCAAATTTCAACTGAGCAGCAACACGGTACCGTCTCCCGGGAACACATTCAAGAAGCCTTATAAAGACCCCTTTCAAATCGGTTTCCCGCCACTGAGCGTCTTCAGCGAGTGAGACCACACGAGTGTCAAAATGGGTATTGAGCGGTCGCAGGCTGCGAACGAGCCATTGCGGAAGATAGGGTTCTTTGATTTTTGCCGTCTTGTTCATTTGAAGGACGATGCTACACGCTAACACTCATATTTTGAACTATCGGCAGATGTTGACCAAATCCGTTGAAATTTCTCCAAACGTTCTCTATTATTAGAGAACAAAAGGAGAACGTTTGTGGAATCTTTGCAAAACCTAACGCACTTGGAAGCTCGTGTGCTCGCAGCCATTGAGCGT
>JALZWO010000039.1 GCA_023300375.1 Granulosicoccus sp.
ATTCGCATTTTCAGACCTTTCAGATCATCAGCACTTTCGATTTCCTTATTGAACCAACCGCCCATCTGGCAGCCAGTTGAACCACAAGGCAGCGCTTTAATGCCGAATTCGCCACTGACCTCGTCCCAAAGCGCTTGCCCGTCCATGAATTTGATCCATGCAGACCATTCAGTAGTGGTTAGGCCCATAGGTACAGCTGTGAAGTAGGCCAGTGCTGGGTGTTTGCCTTTCCAGTAGTAGTCGGCACCGATGTAGGCCTGTGCGTTCCCTGAAGCCACCTCGTCAAAAGAGTCAAATGCGCCAACACGCTCGCCAGCCGCGAAGTATTCTGTCTCGATACGGCCTTCTGAGAGTTCTTGAATGCGTGCAACCAGACGTTGAGCACTCGTACCCAAACCGGGGAAGTCACGCGGCCAAGTTGACACGACCGTGAGTTTTGTTTTGGATTGTGCGATCGCTGGTGCTGAAGTAATGATGCCGGCACCCGCTACTGCGGTGAGCCCTGCAGCGCTGCCAGCTAAGAATTTACGTCTAGACATTGTGCTATTTCCTCCAGGAAATGTGTTGATTGTGAGTTCTCGGATCAAATCTTGAGAAAACTCTACGCCCAATTACAACACAGGCACAGCATTGTGTACATGGAGGAATAGCAAAGTTAGCCAGTTTTTCGCAATTTTTCTATATTTGCCAAGCGGTTTGCTAGGCGACGATCGCCTTGTGCTGCACCAGATTCGTCATATCTTGCTTCTGCACGTCGGTCGCTGAGCTCTTGCTTCATGGCCCGTCGCTCAATCGTATCGCGGTACGTGAAACGTCTGTGAGAGATCAACGATGTCTCTTGAGTGAGTTCGTCATCAATGTTTGAACTAATTGGTGTTGTGTCTGTTTCGTCCTGATCTACATCAGTCATTTTGACCTCGAAAGTTAATTATTGACCTGAGATGCTTGATCGAGTGCATGTAGAGATTGTTGTAGTAGAGCTGTGAAACTCTCCACAAAGGACCGTAATTGCAGTCTTAGGATAAGAAGCTCATAAGCACCCACTGTCGGTGTTTGTTTGACTACTTATCCGTCGACAAGCGCATTTACGTACCCAATCCACTACTCAACGTGAATCCTCACGCAGCCCCAACTCATTAAGCATGTAACTTCTTGGCTAGCGGCATAGGGAGCATTGATTTACAGCTTCACTGGCCCATTCTTTTAGGTCGTTTTGTGAACCAGGTCGTAAGTCTGTCAATGAGGTCTTGCTTTCTGACTGACATGTCAGCAACGCGGGCATCACCTTGTTACTAAGCGATGTTGTGGTGATATGTTCTGGCGCGTTAGGCAAAGAACTTGCTGACAAGGCGGCGCCAGAGCAGTCAATAAATTCAGCAGGAAACCTGTGCTTTTGTGTTCGATGCTGCGTGAGACGGCAGATTCCTTAGAGATCCATCATGAGCTGTGAATCATTAATGATGCGGTCAAGGTCCACGCCTTCGTAGAAATCAAAGATGGTATCCACCACAAATTGCGGGTCATCGGTTAGCTGGAAGAGATTCATGTCACCGGGACTGATAGTGCCTTCATCCACCAGAGTGGTTTCGAACCATTCCAGCAAACCTTTCCAGAAGGTGGTGCCGAACAGAATGATAGGCACTTTATTCGACTTACCCGTCTGAACCAGTGTCAGCACCTCTGCCATCTCATCAAGGGTGCCAAAGCCACCAGGCATGACAACGTAGGCGGAGGCGTATTTAACAAACATGACTTTTCGGGCAAAAAAGTATTTGAAATTCAGGCTGATGTCCTGAAAAGGATTGCCAGATTGTTCATGAGGTAGCTTGATATTGAGGCCAACGCTTGCTGACTTGCCAGCAAAAGCGCCTCTGTTAGATGCCTCCATGACACCCGGGCCACCGCCGCTAACCACTGCAAAGCCTGAATCGGATAGCAACCTGCTGATCTCCTCACTGGCTTGATAGTAGGGATTGTCAGGTTTGAAGCGGGCAGAGCCGAAAATGCTGACTGACGGGCTCAGATCGGCAAGTTCCTGAAAGCCGTCGACGAACTCAGCCATGATCTGGAAAATTTTCCACGAGTCACGAGTCAACGCTTTGTCGCGAGCGTCGCGGCGCATCTGATTATTGGTGGGCAGTTGTCGCATCGTGCGTTCCTTAAACTATTCGTTCAGAGAGTGTAGGTGAAGCCTAGTGATGCATAAAATGAAAATGTTAGGCGCCAGAGCAGTTTGTGTTCGCAGAATGTGGGCCATAGCGAGATGTGTTTCAACAGATTTGCAATTATTTGGCGAATACAGAACCCACCTACGGCTTATCTGGAGAGCCAAGCCCGTTACACTAGGGGGTGTCCACAAAGCAAAACCGAGTATTCATGCCATCTGTCACTGAGGCTGCCACACCACCTTCCGAGCGCCCGTTCATACTCGTAGACGGTTCTGCGTACCTTTATCGCGCTTTTCACGCGATGCCACCACTGTCTAATTCCAAAGGCCAGCCCACGGGTGCCATTAAAGGGGTGGTTAACATGCTGCGGCGCTTGGTTGCCGACTACCAGCCTGAATATATGGTGGTGGTGTTTGATGCTCCTGGCAGAACATTTCGTGATGATATTTTTGCCGACTACAAGGCTACCCGCGCCAGCATGCCAGATGATATGCGCACGCAGATTAAGCCCTTGTATGAGTTGGTAGAGACTATGGGATTCCCCATGCTTATCGTGCCCGATGTAGAAGCAGACGATGTTATTGGCACCTTGGCAGTACAGGCTACAGCCAAGGGGCTGAAAACAATCATCTCCACCGGTGATAAGGACATGGCACAGTTGGTTAATGAGAGTGTGACGCTGGTGAACACCATGACCAACACGGTTATGGATGTTGCAGGCGTAAATGAGAAATTTGGCGTACCCCCAGAACAGATTATTGATTATCTGGCGCTGGTTGGGGACACCTCGGATAACATTCCGGGCGTGCCAAGTTGTGGACCGAAGACGGCTGTGAAGTGGTTAGCGGCGCACGGCTCACTAACCAACGTTATCGAAAACGCTGACAGTGTCAAAGGCAAGATTGGCGAGAAGCTGCGTGAATCCATTGCCCATTTACCGATGTCATACGACTTAGCCACTATTCGTTTGCAGGTTGAGCTCGATAAGTCTATTGATGATCTGACCTTGGCCGAGCCTAATGTAGAGAAGCTGGCCTCGTTGTACGACGAGCTTGAATTCAAATCATGGAGCGAAGAGTTGGCTGATGGTATGTCGCCTCTGCAATCTCGAGCTGCACAAGGCGGTGCTGCTGCTGTGTCGAGTACGCCTGCTGCATCGTCAGATGCTAGCGAGTACGTGACCATCACCACTATGGCGTTACTCGATCAGTGGATTGAAAAGCTAGAAGCTGCACCACTGTTTGCATTTGATACAGAAACCACCAGCCTTAATTATATGCAGGCCCAGGTGGTTGGTGTGTCCTTCGCTGTTGCCAAGGGCGAGGCTGCGTATGTGCCGTTGAGTCATGACTACGAAGGCGCACCTGAGCAGTTGTCTCGTGAAGCGGTCTTAGAAAAACTTCGCCCGTTGCTTGAGGGTGACAAGCGCAACTTGGTTGGGCAACACATAAAGTATGACATTAACGTGTTGGCCAATCATGACATTCATTTGCGTAACGTGGCGCACGACACCATGCTGGAATCGTACGTGCTTGATAGCACAGCCACCCGACACGACATGGACTCGCTAGCGAAGAAATACTTGGGTGTTCAAGTGATAAAGTTTGAAGAAGTGGCCGGTAAAGGTAAGGCGCAAAAAACCTTTAACGAAGTTGAAGTGGATGTTGCTAGCCACTATGCCGCAGAAGATGCCGATATTACGCTGCAGTTGCATGAGGTTTTATGGCCTAAATTGCAAGCTATACCTTCGTTAGAAAAACTCTACAGCGAGGTTGAAATACCTGCGTTGCATGTGTTGTCTACCATTGAGCGAACGGGTGTGCGTATTGATGCCGACATGCTAGGTAAGCAAGGGGTGATTCTGTCGAAGACCATTGCTGAAGTTAAGGAGGCAGCTTTTGCTGATGCTGGCAAAGAATTTAATTTGGGCTCGCCCAAGCAGATTGGTGAAATTTTCTTTGAGGAAAAGCAGTTCCCTATAATTCGTAAAACACCCAAAGGCCAACCTTCAACGGCTGAAGATGTGCTTGAGCAATTGGCCATTGATTACCCATTGCCGAAAATGATTTTGCAACATCGCAGCTTAACCAAGCTAATGTCCACGTACATTGAAAAACTGCCGTTACAAATAGACCCAGATTCACATCGCGTGCACACCTCTTACAATCAAGCGATAGCGTCTACTGGGCGGCTCTCAAGTACTGATCCTAATTTACAAAATATTCCTGTACGCACAGAAGAAGGCAGACGTATACGTGAGGCGTTTATTGCTGAAGATGGTTACAGATTGTTAGCGGCAGATTACTCGCAAATTGAGCTACGAATTATGGCGCACTTGTCTGCAGATGAAGGCTTGTTATATGCGTTTGATAATGGGCTTGATGTGCACAAGGCAACCGCTGCTGAAGTATTTGGTGTGCCATTAGAGGCAGTGGAGTCTGATCAGCGGCGCTCGGCTAAAGCGATTAACTTTGGGTTGATTTACGGTATGTCTGCGTTTGGACTTGCTAAGCAATTAGACATTGGGCGTGGAGAAGCGCAGTCGTATATTAATCTTTATTTTGAACGCTACCCTGGCGTTAAACAATACATGGACGACACCCGTGCTCTTGCCAAAGAACAAGGCTATGTAGAGACAGTGCTCGGCAGGCGTTTGTATTTGCCTGATATTAACGCGCGTAATGCGCAAATGCGCAACTACGCTGAACGCACAGCCATCAATGCACCTATGCAAGGCACAGCCGCAGACATCATCAAACACGCCATGATTAACGTAAACGCTTGG